>NZ_JACEHF010000270.1 GCF_014180685.1 Nocardioides pelophilus
CACCCGACCCGGTGTCGACCGAGCTCGCCCGCGGCCTGCTCCCGGAGCAGGTGCCGCACGCCGACGCCGCCGCCAACGCGGGCCGCGCGGCGCTGCTGGTCGCGGCGCTCGCCGGTCGACCCGAGCACCTGTGGCGAGCCACCGCCGACAGGCTGCACCAGGAGTACCGTCGCCCGGCGATGCCGGCCAGCCTCGATCTCGTCGACGCCCTGCGGGCGGACGGGGTGCCGGCCATCGTCTCGGGCGCAGGACCGACGGTGCTCGCGTTCACCGACACCACCGACGGACTGCTGGCCCGCTGTCCCGAGGGTTGGGTCGCGCTCCAGCTCGGCATCGACTCCCGCGGCGCGGTCGCGTGGTGAGTTGCGCGTCGAGTGTCGTCGCGGCGTGGGTCGGTGTACTCTGACGACGCGTCACCACGCCGATCCCTCGGTTCTCGACGCCGCGCCAGAGCTGGAAGCAGCATCGCGCGCATCTCCTTCCTCGCCCGGTCGGCCCTTGTCCGCCTGAGGAAGATCTGACCAACGCCCTCCCTCCCCTCGGAGCGGAGTGGCCGTATTACGTGGGAAGGACCTCACGTGACCGAAGTTCTCGAATCCACAGAGGCGCCGAAGAAGCGCAGCGGTGGACTCAACACCATGCTCCTCGCCGACCTCAAGGCGATGGCGAACGGAATGGGCATCTCCGGCGCCGGAAGCATGAAGAAGGCCCAGCTGGTCGACGCGATCAAGGCCGCCCAGGGGCGACCGGCGACCGGCGACCGGCCCAAGACCGACGACAGGCCGAAGGTCGAGGACCAGCCGAAGGCTGACGACCAGCCCAAGGCCGAGGACCGGCCCAAGGCCGAGGACCGGCCCAAGGCCGAGGACCGGCCCAAGCGCGAGCGCAAGGCCGACGACAAGCAGCAGGAGCGGTCGAACGACGACCGGTCGAAGGACGACGACAAGCCCAAGGGCCAGCAGAAGGACCAGCCGAAGCAGCAGGACGGCCCGAAGCGCCAGGACCAGCAGAAGCAGCAGGACCAGAAGCAGCAGGACCAGCCGAAGCAGCAGGACCAGAAGCAGCAGGACCAGAAGCAGGACGGCGAGGACGGCGAGGGCGGCGCCCGCCGCAACCGGCGTCGCCGCGGCCGCGATCGCAACCGCACCACCACCGGGGGCCGCGCCGAGCCCGACACGACGATCCTCGAGGACGACGTGCTGGTGCCCGCCGCCGGCATCCTCGACGTGCTCGACAACTACGCCTTCGTGCGCACCAGCGGCTACCTCGCCGGTCCGGACGACGTCTATCTCTCGCTCTCGATGGTGCGCAAGTACGGCCTGCGTCGCGGTGACGCGATCGTCGGCCAGGTGCGCCAGCCCCGCGAGGGCGAGCGCCGCGAGAAGTTCAACCCGATGGTGAGCATCGAGAGCGTCAACGGCGTCGACCCCGAGCAGGCCCGGCACCGCGTCGACTTCGCGAAGCTGACCCCGCTCTATCCGAGCGAGCGGCTCCGCCTCGAGACCGACCCGGCCAACATGATCGGGCGGGTCATCGACATCGCGGCGCCGATCGGCAAGGGCCAGCGCGGCCTCATCGTCTCGCCCGCGAAGGCCGGCAAGACCATGATCCTGCAGCAGATCGCCAACTCGATCACGACCAACAACCCCGAGTGCCACCTGATGGTGGTGCTGGTCGACGAGCGGCCCGAGGAGGTCACCGACTTCGAGCGCTCGGTCAAGGGCGAGGTCATCTCGTCGACCTTCGACCGGCCGGCCACCGACCACACGACCGTCGCCGAGCTCGCGATCGAGCGGGCGAAGCGACTGGTCGAGCTCGGGCACGACGTCGTCGTGCTCCTCGACGGGATCACCCGGCTCGGGCGCGCCTACAACCTGGCGGCCCCGGCGAGCGGGCGGATCCTGTCCGGCGGCGTGGACTCCGCGGCGCTCTACCCGCCCAAGAAGTTCTTCGGCGCGGCCCGCAACATCGAGAACGGCGGATCGCTCACCATCCTCGCCACCGCGCTCATCGACAGCGGTTCGAAGATGGACGAGGTGATCTTCGAGGAGTTCAAGGGCACCGGCAACATGGAGATCCGGCTGCGCCGCGACTTCGCCGACAAGCGCCTGTTCCCGGCGATCGACGTCATCCAGTCCGGCACCCGTCGCGAGGAGCTCCTGATGAGCAAGGAGGAGATGGCGATCGTGTGGAAGCTGCGCCGCGTCCTCTCCGCGCTCGACACCCAGCAGGCCCTCGAGGTGCTGCTCGAGAAGCTCAAGAAGTCGCACAGCAACATCGACTTCCTGATGCAGGTGCAGAAGACGACGCCGACCCCCGGCACCGAGGAGTAGGCCCGGAGCAGCCGCGGAATAGGCAAGGGCCCCGCGGCGCTTCTAAGATGATCCGTTGGCTCCGGTTCACGCTCGCACACGGCTGGCGACCCGGCGCTCTGAGAGAGGACACCATGAAGAAGGACATCCACCCCGACTACGTCGTGACCGAAGTGACCTGCACCTGTGGCAGCACCTTCACGACGCGCAGCACCGTGAGCTCCGGCACCATCCACTCCGACGTCTGCTCGCAGTGCCACCCGTTCTACACCGGCAAGCAGAAGATCCTCGACACCGGCGGCCGCGTCGCCCGCTTCGAGGCCCGCTACGCCAAGGCTGCCAAGAAGTAGCTGCCTGACCGCGCCGGTCGTCCCGCCCTCGAGGTGGGACGACCGGCGTTCGTCATT
>NZ_JACEHF010000271.1 GCF_014180685.1 Nocardioides pelophilus
CGGCCTCGCGCACTGGCACGAGCTCGCCGCCGGCAACTGCGCGATCGACTACGGCTTCCACCAGATCGTCGGCGGCGTCGACGACGACTCGCTGAAGGCGATGGAGCGTCTGGTCGACGAGGGCATCACGTCGTACAAGCTGTTCATGGCCTACCCCGGCGTCTTCTACAGCGACGACGCCCAGATCCTGCGGGCGATGCAGAAGGCCCGTGAGATGGGGCTGCTGACGATGATGCACGCCGAGAACGGTCCGGCCATCGACGTGCTCGCCGCGCAGCTGGCCGAGTCCGGCAAGACGACGCCGTACTACCACGGCATCGCGCGCGCCTGGCAGATGGAGGAGGAGGCCACCCACCGGGCGATCATGCTCGCCGACCTGACCGACGCGCCGCTCTACATCGTGCACATGAGCGCGAAGCAGGCCGTCGCCCAGGTCGCGTGGGCGCGCGACAACGGCAAGAACGTCTTCGGTGAGACCTGCCCGCAGTACCTCTACCTGTCGCTGGAGAAGAACCTCGGCGCCACGAGCGAGGAGTGGGGCGACTTCGAGGGCGCGAAGTGGGTCTGCTCGACCCCGCTCCGCTCGGAGGAGGAGGGCCACCTCGAGGCGATGTGGCAGGGCCTGCGCACCAACGACCTGCAGATGGTCTCGACCGACCACTGCCCGTTCTGCATGAAGGACCAGAAGGAGCTCGGCAAGGACGACTTCCGCGCGATCCCCAACGGCATCGGCTCGATCGAGCACCGCGTCGACCTGCTCTACCAAGGCGTCGTCGACGGCCGGATCTCGCTGCCGCGCTGGGTCGAGCTGATCTCGACCACGCCGGCGCGGATGTTCGGCCTCTACGGCAAGAAGGGCGTGATCCAGCCGGGCGCCGACGCCGACATCGTCGTCTACGACCCGAACGGCCACACGTCGATCGGCGTGGGCAAGACCCACCACATGGCCATGGACCACTCCGCGTGGGAGGGCTACGAGATCGACGGCCACGTCGACGTCACCATCTCCCGCGGCACCGTGCTGGTGGAGGACGGCGAGTTCAAGGGGACCAAGGGCCACGGCCGGTTCCTCAAGCGCGATCTCACTCAGTACCTGGTGTAACGGGCGCCGCTGGTCGAGGAGCTCGCGCAGCGAGCGTCAAGGGACCGAGGCACCAACGAAAGGAACAACATGGACTTCGGTGTGGTGATCCAGACCAACCCGCCCGCGTGGCGCACGGTCGGGCTCGCGAAGCAGGCCGAGGAGCACGGGTTCGACTACGTGTGGACCTTCGACTCCCACCTGCTGTGGCAGGAGCCCTACGTCATCTACAGCCAGATCCTCGCCGAGACCCGGCGGATCATCGTCGGACCGATGGTGACGAATCCGGCGACGCGTGACTGGACCGTGACGGCGTCGGTGTTCGCCACCCTCAACGAGATGTACGGCAACCGCACGGTGGTCGGCATCGGCCGTGGCGACTCCGCGGTACGGGTGCTCAACGGCAAGCCGACCACCCTCAAGGAGGTCCGCGAGGCCACGCACGTGATCCGCGAGCTCGGCAACTGCCGACCGGTCGAGCACAACGGCTCCACGCTGCAGTTCCCCTGGGCGCGCACCTCCGAGCTCGAGGTCTGGATCGCCGCCTACGGCCCGCTGGCGCTCAAGACCGCCGGTGAGGCGGGCGACGGCTTCATCCTCCAGCTCGCCGACGTCGACGTCGCGAGGTGGATGATCACCCAGGTGCGCGACGCCGCCGAGAAGGCCGGCCGCGACCCGGACGCGCTGACCTTCTGCGTCGCCGCGCCGGCGTACGTCGGGAGCGAGGACCAGATCGACCACATGCGGTCGCAGACCCGGTGGTTCGGCGGGATGGTGGGCAACCACATCGCCGACATCGTCGCGAAGTACGGCGAGGGTGGTGACTTCCCCCAGGTGCTCGTCGACTACATCAAGGGCCGCACCGGCTACGACTACAACACCCACGGCAAGGCCGACAACGACCACGTCGACTTCGTCCCCGACGAGATCGTCGACCGGTTCTGCATCCTCGGGACCCCGGAGCAGCACATCGCGAAGCTCGAGGAGCTCCGGGCGATCGGCGTCGACCAGTTCGCGGTCTACCTCCAGCACGACAACAAGGAGGAGACGATGCGCGTCTACGGCGAGTCGATCATGCCCCACCTCCGCGACCACATCACGGCCAAGGCGTAGACCTTGGCCCAGCTCTGGAACCGCTTCCGCGCGGTGCTCTTCGGCGTCCTCGGCGTGGCCGGGGTGGTCGCGACCTGGGACCTCTACAAGGCGTTCGGGCCCGAGCAGGGCGTGCTGGTCGGCGACACCCGGGTGCTGCCGCGCACGACCGAGCTCGCGATGCCGCACTCCTGGGAGATGCTGCAGCGCTTCGGCGAGCCCGTCACCGGGCGGCCGGACGCCCCCAGCGCCCTCCAGGCCGTGTTCGACGCCAGCATGTTCTCGCTCGGCCTGGCCGGGCGCGGCTGGCTGATCGGCGTGGTGGTCGGACTGCTCCTGGCGCTGCTGATGAGCGGGCTGCGGATCTTCGAGTCCGCGCTGCTGCCCTGGGTGATCCTCAGCCAGACCGTGCCGCTGATCGCGATCGCGCCCCTGGTCCGGCGCTGGGGCTCGGAGATCCAGATCGGCGGCTACGTCTGGAGCAGCGAGGACTCGGTCGCCGTGGTCGCGGCCTACCTCGCGTTCTTCCCGGTCGCCGTCGG
>NZ_JACEHF010000272.1 GCF_014180685.1 Nocardioides pelophilus
AGACCGCCGCGCTGGCCGGCCGTGCGGCGCTTGAGCTGGCCCAGGAAGGGCGGGTTGCCGACGACGGCGTCGAACCGCTCCCCCTCCCAGGCGGTGAGCCCGTCCGCAACGCGCACCCGGGCCGCGATCTCCTCGGCGGGCACCGTCGGGTCCTCCGCCTGGAGCCGCAGCCGGGCGATCCGGACCGCTTCCGGGTCGAGGTCCGAGCCGTGCACCGCGCGCACGTCGCCGAGCCGGCGGGCGGCGGCGACCAGGAAGTGGCCCGTGCCGCACGCCGGATCGAGCACCCGCGAGGCACCCCGGGTCAGCGCGCGGTCGAGGATCCAGTCGACCAGGCCCGGCGGGGTGTAGAACGCGCCGCGGGTGCGGCGTTCGTCCGGCAGCTCGGCGACCAGGCGGTCCTCGTAGGCGGTGGCGAGCGCCTCAGTCCGCTCCCGCTCGTCAGCCACGGTCCGAGGCTACGGGTCTCGTGACGGTCGCTGCGCGACCTCCTCGACCAACGACGGGCGCGACCTCCTCGACCAACGACGGGCGCGACCTCCTCGACCATCGAGGGTGCGCGTGTTATAGTCACTTTGACTACAACGAGGAGCGTCATCGTGACCGACCGGACCGGGCTGCTGACCGACCGCTACGAGCTCACCATGCTCGACTCCTGGGTGCGCGACGGGTCGGCGCAGAACAGCGCGGTGTTCGAGGTGTTCGCGCGCCGGCTGCCCGAGGGCAGGCGGTACGGCGTCCTGGCCGGACTCGGCCGCCTGCTCCCCCTGATCGAGGCGTTCTCGTTCGACGCCGACGAGGTCGCCTGGCTCGTGGAGCAGGGGGTGGTCGGCGACGAGACGGCGGCGTACCTGCGCGACTTCCGGTTCCGCGGCGACGTCGACGCCTACCCGGAGGGCGACCTCTACTTCCCCGGCAGCCCGGTGCTGACCGTCCGCGGCACGCTCGGCGAGTGCGTGGTGCTGGAGACGCTGGCGCTGAGCGTGCTCAACCACGACACCGCGATCGCGTCGGCGGCGGCGCGGATGGTCAGGGCCGCGCAGGGCCGGCCGATCATCGAGATGGGCGGTCGCCGTACCCACGAGCAGGCCGCGATCGCCACGGCCCGCGCCGCCTACCTCGCCGGGTTCGCGTCGACCAGCAACCTGGCCGCCGGACGCCGCTACGGCATCCCGACCGTCGGCACCGCGGCGCACGCGTTCACGCTCGCCCACGCGAGCGAGGAGGCCGCGTTCCGCAGCCAGGTCGAGGCGCAGGGCGTCGGCACCACGCTGCTCGTCGACACCTACGACATCGCCGACGGCATCCGCACGGCGGTGCGGGTCGCCGGCCCCGGGCTCGGCGCGGTGCGGATCGACTCGGGCGACCTCGCCGACGAGGCCGTCAAGGCGCGCGCCCTGCTCGACGAGCTCGGCGCGACCTCGACCCGCGTGGTCGCGACCAGTGACCTCGACGAGTTCGTCATCGCCGCGCTCGCGGACGCGCCCATCGACGGCTACGGCGTCGGCACCCGGGTCGCGACCGGCTCGGGCCACCCGACCGCCAGCATGGTCTACAAGCTGGTCGCCGTCAGCGACACCGTCGGCGGTCCGCTCCGTCCGGTCTCGAAGAAGTCGAAGGACAAGGTCTCGGTCGGCGGCCACAAGACCGCCTGGCGCGAGTACGACGACGCCGGGCTGCTCGTCCGCGAGACCTTCACGACCGACCCGCTGGTCGAGGTGCGAGCGGATCGAGCCTCTGAGCCGAGGGGCGCCCGACCCGTGCAGATCCCCGTCATGCGCGACGGCGTCACCGTCCACCACCCCACCACCGAGGAGATCCGGGCGTTCACCGCCGAGTCGCTGCGCAGCCTGCCGGCCGAGGCCCACTCGGTCGCGGCCGGAGCGCCGTACCTCACCGTCACGCAGGCAACCACCGAAGAGGAGAGCACCATGAGCACGAAGGCCCTGATCGTCGTCGACGTGCAGAACGACTTCGTCGAGGGCGGCTCGCTGGCGGTCGCCGGCGGACGTGATGTCGCCGCGCGGATCAGCGAGCACCTCGCCGCCCACGCGGGCGACTACGCGGTGATCGCGGCGTCGCGCGACTGGCACCACCCCCACGACAGCAACGGCGGTCACTTCGCGGCGCCGGGCGAGGATCCGGACTACGTCTCGACGTGGCCGGTCCACTGCACCTCGGACGGACCCGGCTCGGACTACGCGCCGGAGCTGGCGACCGACGCGGTCACCCACCACGTGCGCAAGGGGCAGGGCGTGCCGGCGTACTCGGCCTTCGAGGGGGTCACCGACGACGGCGCGGCGCTGGCCGACGTGCTCCGCACCGCGGGTGTCACCGACGTCGACCTCGTCGGCATCGCCACCGACTACTGCGTGCGGGCGACGGCGCTGGACGCGCGGCGGGAGGGCTTCGCCGTCCGCCTGCTCGACGGGCTCCACGCCGGCGTCGCGCCCGGGACCACCGCGGCGGCGGTCGCGGAGATGGCGGAGGCAGGTGTCACCGTATGAGCGACCACCCGCCGTTCGCAGTCGCCGTCGACCTCGCGATCTTCACCATCCGCGACGGCGCCCTCTCGGTGCTGCTCGTGGAGCGCGGCGAGGAGCCGTACGCCGGGCAGTGGGCCCTCCCCGGCGGCTTCGTCGAGCCCGACGAGGACGCCGAGCAGGCGGCCTGGCGAGAGCTGCGGGAGGAGACCGGCGTCGAGCG
>NZ_JACEHF010000273.1 GCF_014180685.1 Nocardioides pelophilus
CGTTGCGGCGGCTGCGCGAGCGACCGCCCTCGACGACGCCGAATCCCGAGGGGTGCGCCATGGCGGTGGGCTCGGAGCCGACGCGCTGCTGGCCCCGCACGGCGCTCAGGCCGATGGTGGCGGAGCCGAGCATGATCACGAAGCCGACGATGCCGACCTGCCACCAGCCGCTGATCGCGCCGCCCATCAGCACGGCGATCCCGACGGCGAAGACGAACCCGGCGAGCAGCGCGCGACGACGAGCGGCCTGACGGAGCGTCGTGCCACGCAGGGTGGAGGCGAACTTCGGGTCCTCCTCGACGAGCGCACGCTCCATCTGCTCGAGCAGTCGCAGCTCCTCTTCGGAGAGTGGCACCGGATCCTCCACAAATGCTTTCGACGGGCCCCGTCGAGTGATTCTGAACCTTCAGTGTAGGCAGGCACCGCGCGGACCGGTAGGCAGACCACGCAATTCCTCGAACGTTGTGTCCGAACGGATGACGACCGCTACCCGGAAGGGCCAGCCAGGAGGCTGCCGCGACGCACCGCCGAGGGCCCGAACCGGTCGGTCGCCCGGTCGACGGCGCGGTCGGCGTCGGGCCATCCGGGGTCGCGCTCGCCGATGGCGAGCTGCCGGCCGCCGAGCTCACCGCGGGGTCGGAGGCCCTCGACCCGGACTCCCACCAGCCGGACGGCCAGCCGGAGGGGGAAGACNGCAGCAGGAGCGCCGCCTCGTAGACGTCGTGGGTGACGTCGGTCGGCTCAGGGAGGGTGCGGGATCGCGAGATGGTGCGGAAGTCGCTCCACCGGATCGTGATCGCCACCGTGCGCCCGATCTTGTCCGCTGCCCGCAGGCGGGCGGTGACCCTGGTCGAGAGCCGGAGCAGCTCACGAGCGAGCCGATCACGGTCGCGGGTGTCGGCGGCGAGCGTGTGCTGCGCACCCATGCTGCCTTCCGGGACGCCCTCGCCGAAGCCGAACGCGCCCGCTCCCCCGGGCGCGAGCTCACTCCGATCGGCGCCCCAGGCGAGGGCATGGAGGTGACCGCCGAGGTGACCTCCGAGCATCCGCCGCAGCTCGGCGACCGAGATCCGCGCGACGTCGCCGACGGTGATCAGCCCGAGCCGGTGCAGCCGCTGGCGGGTGGCCTCGCCGACGCCGTACAGCTCGCCGACGTCGAGCGGGTGGACCACGGCGACGAAGCGCTCGGGAGGAATGGCCAGCACGCCGTCCGGCTTGGCCCGTCGACTGGCCAGCTTCGCGACCGAGATCGCCGACGCGATGCCGACCGAGCAGGTGATGCCGTGCTCGGCGCGGACCCGGGAGCGGATGCGCTCCGCGATCACCTCCGGCGGACCGAACAACCGCGCCGCGCCGCGTACGTCGAGGAAGGCCTCGTCGAGGGACATCACCTCGACCACCGGGGTGAACCCGCGGAAGGTCTCCATGATCGCCTTCGACACCGGGCGCAGGACGTCGAAGTCGGGCGGCACCTCGACCAGGCGGGGGCAGAGTCGGCGCGCCTCGACCCCGGACATGCCCGAACGGATGCCGTAGCCACGAGCCGGGTAGTTGGCCGACAGCACCACCCCGCGGTGGCCGCCGCCGACGACGACGGGGACGTCGTGCAGCTCGGGGCGGTCGCGGATCGCGACCGACGCGTAGAACGCGTCCATGTCGACGTGGAGCAGGTGCGGCGGCGCGTTCATCGCGCCGTCCGCGCAGCACGGGATCTAGGTGGCGAGCAAGTGGAGCTGTGTGGCGAGCGGGAGGTACTCGGGCCGCTCCGCCACCGCGCGCTCGAGGTCGGCCAACGCTGCGGCGGCGCCGGGCTCCTGGTCGAGGAGCGAGCCGGGGACGAGGTCGGTGAACACCCGGACCGCGTGGACACCGGCCACCGAGAACCCGGCCTCCTCGACGAGGGCGGTGAGCTCGTCGGCGGTGAACCGGCGGGGCGGGCGCACGTTGCGGCCGGTCGTCCGCTCGGTCGCCTCGTCGCCGTCGAGCAGGGCGAGCGCCTGGTGGAGATGACCGGCCATCGCCCGCGCCACGACGGCCGCGTGCCGCTGGGCCACCAGGATGCTGACGGTCCCGCCGGGCCGCAGCACCTGTCGGATCGTCGCCAGCGCCTCGGCTGCGTCGACCACCTCGAGCAGGCCGTGGCACAGCACCACGTCGGCACTGTCGACCCCGACCACGTCGAGCAGCCCCGAGACGTCGCCCTGACGGCCGGCGACCTCGACGCCGACCTCGCGCGCCCGCCGGGCGAGCGCGGCCAGGGCGTCGGGACTCGGGTCGACGACCGTGACGCGGTGTCCGGCCTGGGCGACCCGGACCGCGAAGCCGCCGGTGCCGCCGCCGATGTCGACCACGTCGCGCGGCGCGCCGGACAGCACCGGGCCGAGCGCGTCCCAGACCACGACCGTGCGCACGGAGCCGGGACGCTCCCCGGGCCGCGCCCGGTCAGGGTGTTCTGGGGAGACCATGGCCGCAACATTAGTGCGGGAGGGGCGTTCAGCCAGCGGCGCGCCCAGCGAGCTGGTCGCCGAGCGGGATGTGCGGAGTCAGGCCGAGGGTCTGCTCGATCACGGCGAGGAACCGGTCGGCATCGCGGACCAGGTCGTCGGCCTCGCGCTCGGTGACCGCCCGGGTCGACCCGGACTCGGCGGCCAAGCG
>NZ_JACEHF010000274.1 GCF_014180685.1 Nocardioides pelophilus
TCCCGTACGGCGGTTGATCGCGGCGGCGGTCGCCGCGTCGGCGACCCCGAGGAGGACCACGAACTGCGGCCCGGTGGGCCGGGGCGCTGCCGGCTGGCGCTCGCCGCGGTAGACCGACCAGTGGTACGCCGCCACGGCTGCCGCGGTGACCAGGATCCCGATCGGGAAGCGGATGCTGCGCAACGTCACCAGTCCCGGGTCACCCTGGAGGAGGTGGTCGACGAGCAGCCAGGCGCCGGCCAGCAGGGCGCCGACGGCCGCCAGGCTGGCCACGCCCAGCAGGACGAACAGGTAGAGCCGCCGGGTCGGGGCGACGACCTCGTCGTGCGACGCGGCGGCCGCCCGCTGGCCCCGGCTCCAGAAGAACCACCACACCGGCGCACCGACGCCGAGCAGGGTCAGCGCGGCGATGAGCGTGTTCGCCGGACCGCTGCTGCTCACCAGCGACGGGTCCGCGATCGCCTCCACGAGCGCGACGATGACGATTGTCGTGCCCGCCGTCGCCGCACCGAGGCCGATGACGGCCAGCAGGTAGTCGCGGACCCGGTCGATCTCGGTCCGGTCCGGCCGCTGCTCCTCCCGCAGCACCGTCTGGTGGTAGGTCAGCGTGAGCAGGCCGACGACGGTCGCGGCCACGGTCTCGGGCATCGTGGAGAAGTAGCGGTCGGCGTCGTCCTGGCCGGGCTGCCCGACCAGCCACACCAGCAGCCGGTAGAGCCCCACGCTGGCGGCGGTGACCGCGACGACGAGGCCGGCCGCCGCACCCACGAGGAGCACGTAGCCGTGCCAGAGCACGTTGCGCTGGGTGCGCAGGGCGGTCGCCAGCCAGTAGAGCGCCCACACCGCCGCGGCCAGCAGCAGGGTCACGGCGCCTTCGAGGATCGGCTCGTGGCGACCGACGATGAGCTCCGACTCGTCGAGGCCGAACCACCTGTCGAGGGCGCCGGTGAGCAGGACGCCCAGCCCGACCAGGCCGACCACCAGGCCCAGCAGCGACCCCGCCAGGAGCTGCGGCTGCAGCAGCGGCAGGTCCCCCCGCCGCGCGCCGCGCCACCAGTGGAAGCCCCAGACGGCGGTCCAGACGAGCGCGTTCGCGAGCGCCTGGGGGGAGAAGGGTCGCAGGTCGAGCAGCCAGGAGAGCACGTCGTGGAGCGCGAACAGCGCGATGAGCAGCGAGATCAGGCTCGCCGCGGACAGGTAGAGCAGCCACGCGACCGACCGGGCCTCGGCGGGGTCGTCGGCGAGCGTGCGGCGCGACCAGAGCGCAACGCCCGTGAGGAGCGGCAGCCCGACGACGGTGAACGCCACGCTGCGGGCGATCGCGGAGTCCGTCACGACGATCGTGGTGCTCTGCGCGAACGCCGTCGCGAGCAGGCCGGCGACACCGACCGCGGTGACCACCAGCAGGCCGAAGAGCAGCAGGTACTGGAAGAACTGCCGTACGGCGTGCCCCTCCGGTGTCGGCGCCGTCGCTCCCCGACCGGCCAGCCGCCGTACGCCGACCACCGCGCCGGCCACCAGGGCGACCAGGACGAAGATGAGGATGATCCCGCCGATCACTTGATCATCACCCCGCACTCGAAGATCGGCCACGGCGTGCCGCTGAGCAGCCACTCGTCGCCCGTGCGGCGGAGGCGGAAGGTCTGCTGCTCGCTCCACTTCGTGGGGATGATCTCGCCCGATCCGGTGGTGATGACGACGTCGACCCGCGCCGTCTCGCCGAGGACCCGCACCTCGCGCAGCGAGACGTGGACGTCCTCCCCGACGTACGCGTTGTCGAAGTCCTCGGCGGTGCAGCTGGTCCCGGCGGCCAGCATGTCGACGGCCGCATCACTGTCCCGGTCGACCACCGCGTCGAGGTAGGCCTGGACGGCGGCCTCGGGAGAGCCGGGCTCGAGCTCGACCGGGTCACGCGATCCGGCGAGGACGGTCACGAGCGCAGCCAGCACGATGGCGCCGACGACGGCCGCCAGCACGAGGCGCGCAGTTGACCTCATACCAGCACGCTAGTCAGGCTGGACGGCCGTGCCAGAGGCGTCGGACCCGACCGCACTGAGGCACAAGGTCCTCCGTCCGGCCGCCGTGCCGGGCCCGGGCTGGGGGCAGGGCCTAGGTTGATGTCCTCGATGCTTCGTCGTCCGCACCAGAGGAGCCAGATCGCCATGCAGCAGGTCCGGGCCGTCATCGCCCGCGCAAAGGGAGCCCCGGTCGAGATCGCCACCATCAACGTCCCGGATCCCGGCCCCGGGGAGGCGGTGGTGAAGGTGCTGACCTGCGGGGTCTGCCACACCGACCTGCACTACCGCGAGGGTGGGATCAACGACGACTTCCCGTTCCTGCTGGGCCACGAGGCGTCGGGCATCGTGGAGGCGGTCGGCCCCGAGGTCACCGGCATCGCGCCGGGCGACTTCGTCGTCCTCAACTGGCGTGCGGTGTGCGGCGAGTGCCGCGCCTGCAAGCGGGGCGACCTCCACTACTGCTTCGCCACCCACAACGCGACCCAGAAGATGACGCTGGCCGGCGGCC
>NZ_JACEHF010000275.1 GCF_014180685.1 Nocardioides pelophilus
CGTCGGCGAGGACGCCCACACCGTCCGGCTCGGGGTGATCGCGATGGGCAAGTGCGGCGGCCACGAGCTCAACTACGTGTCCGACGTCGACGTGATCTTCGTGCACGAGCCGGTCGACGGCGCCGACGAGGTCGCGGCCGCCCGCACCGCCGCCCGGCTCGCCTCGCAGCTGATGCAGGTGTGCTCGGCGCACACCAGCGAGGGGACGATCTGGCCCGTCGACGCCGCGCTCCGCCCCGAGGGCAAGTCCGGCGCGCTGAGCCGCACCCTCGCCGGGCATCGCGGCTACTACGAGCGCTGGGCCGAGCCGTGGGAGTTCCAGGCACTGCTCAAGGCCTGTCCCGTCGCCGGCGACCTCGAGGTCGGCCGCCAGTTCGTCGAGATGGTCAGTCCGATGGTCTGGTCCGCAGCCGACCGGGAGGGGTTCGTCGACGCGGCCCGGGNGCGGCGCCGGGTGGTCGACCACATCCCGGCCAAGGAGGCCGACCGCCAGCTCAAGCTCGGGGTCGGTGGTCTGCGCGACGTCGAGTTCGCGGTGCAGCTGCTCCAGCTGGTGCACGGGCGCGCCGACGAGCGGATCCGGCCGTCCACCACGCTCAGCGCTCTCGCCGAGCTGACCAAGGCGGGATACGTCGGGCGCGAGGACGGCGAGGCGCTCCACACCGCCTACTCGTTCCTCCGCCAGCTCGAGCATCGCATCCAGCTGCACCGGCTGCGTCGTACCCACCTGGTGCCCGCGGACGACGCCTCCCTGCGTCGGCTCGGCCGCAGCCTCGGCATGATGAAGGAGCCGCACGAGCGGCTGGTCCGCACCTGGCAGCACCACCGGCGCGAGGTCAGCCGCCTGCACCAGAAGCTCTTCTACCGGCCGTTGCTGTCCGCGGTCGCCCGGATCCCCGGCGACGACGTCCGGCTGTCGTCGGAGGCGGCCCAGGCCCGGCTCGCCGCGCTCGGCTACGCCGACCCGGCCGCGGCTCTGCGCACCCTGGAGTCGCTGACCGCAGGGGTGACCCGCACGTCCAACATCCAGCGGGCGCTCCTTCCGGCGATGCTCCAGTGGTTCGCCGACGGCGCCGATCCCGACGCCGGGCTGTTCGGCTTCCGGCGGATCAGCGAGTCGCTCGGTCGCACGCCGTGGTTCCTCACCACGCTCCGCGACGAGGGCGAGATCGCCGAACGGCTCGCCCACCTGCTCGCCACCTCGCGCTACTGCTCCGACCTGCTCGAGCGCGAGCCACAGGGGATCAAGCTCCTCGGCGGCGACCTGGTGCCACAGCCGTCCCAGGTGCTGACCGAGGAGATGCTCGCCACCGCCGGCCGTCAGGACGACCCGGACCGGGCGGTCAAAGCGGTCCGCGCCGTCCGCCGCCGCGAGCTGCTCCGGGTGGCGGCGGGTGACGTGCTCGGCCTGATCGACGTCGCCGACGTCGGCAACGCGTTGTCCCGGATCACCGACGCCACCCTCGAGGCCACCCTCGCCGTGGTGGGCGAGTCGGTCCGCGTGCAACGCGAGCTCGACACGGCGCCGACCCGGATGGCGATCATCGCGATGGGCCGCTACGGCGGTTTCGAGCTGTCCTACGGCAGCGACGCCGACGTCCTTTTCGTGCACGAGCCGGAGGAGGGCGTCGACCAGCACCAGGCCGGGTCGTACGCCAAGGCAGTGGCCGAGGAGCTGCGCCGTACCCTCGCGCTGCCCGGCGGCGACCCCCCGCTCGTCGTCGACGCCGACCTCCGTCCCGAGGGCAAGCAAGGTCCGCTGGTGCGGACCCTCGACGCCTATGCGGCGTACTACGCGAAGTGGTCGAAGGTCTGGGAGGCGCAGGCGCTGCTCCGAGCCGACGCCGTGGTCGGGGACACGGGCGTGCGCGAGCGGTTCACCGCGTTGATCGACCCGCTGCGCTACCCGTCCGGAGGCCTCGCGGACGACGACGTGATCGAGGTACGCCGGATCAAGGCCCGGGTCGACAAGGAGCGGCTCCCGCGCGGCGCCGACCCCGCCCTCCACCTCAAGCTCGGCCGCGGCGGTCTCGCCGACATCGAGTGGACCGTCCAGCTCCTGCAGCTGCGGCACGGGGCCGAGGTCCCCGGCCTGCGCACCGCCCAGACCCTCGCCGCGCTCGACGCGGCCGCCGAAGCCGGGCTGCTCGGCCGCGACGACGCCGACGTGCTCGCCACCGCGTGGCGGACCGCCAGCCGGGTGCGCAACGCCGCCACCCTGGCCCGGGGGAAGCCCGTCGACCAGATGCCGCGCCCCTCCCGGGAGCGGCGCGCGGTGGCCGGGATCATGGGCTATCCGCTCGACCAGTCCGACGCCATGGTCAACGACTATTTGAAGGTCACCCGGCGCGCCAGGACCGTCGTGGACCGGGTCTTCTGGGAGTGAAGCAAAGCTCTGAGGCTGGTGACAGGAATCTCGCGAGGGTGTGTAATGATTGCGTTGTCGGGCCGTGGCCGACCCCCCCAGAGGCCACGGCCCGACCCTATTTTTCTGGCCGAGCGTGTCGCCGCCGTTCGGCGCCTCCC
>NZ_JACEHF010000276.1 GCF_014180685.1 Nocardioides pelophilus
GACGCACCCCCGGGCCACCCGGGTCAGGGCCGCGGCGCTCTGCATGACGGCCACCGTGTGCTCGAACGTCTCGAGGTAGCGCACCAGCGAGCCGGAGTCGGCCGCCTCCGCGAACCACTCCCCGAGCGCGTCAGCATCGGTGGTCGGGAGCTCGTGACCCGCAGCCGCGGCGAGCTCCACGATCGTCGCCGGCCGGAGCCCGCCGTCGAGATGATCGTGGAGCAAGACCTTCGGCGCGGACCTCAGATCCTCGACGGGCGGCACGCGTGTAGGTTCCATGCCGAGCATTGTTCCACCGGGTCAAGTTGCGCATGAAGGAGACGACCAATGCGGGTCTTCACGACGTTCGAGGAGCTCGAGGCTGCGGCCGGTGCCGAGCTCGGCACCAGCGAGTGGGTCACGATCGACCAGCACCGGGTCAACCAGTTCGCGGACGCGACCGGCGACCACCAGTGGATCCACGTCGACGTCGAGCGGGCGAAGAACGGGCCGTTCGGCGGCACCATCGCGCACGGCTACCTGACCCTGGCGCTCATCCCGTGGCTCGGCAGCCAGGTCTTCAAGCTGGCGACCCCCGGCGCGAAGCTCAACTACGGCGTCAACAAGGTGCGCTTCCCCGCCCCGCTCCTGGTCGGCTCCCGGATCCGCGCCCACCTGACGATCACCAGCGTCACCGACATCCCCAAGGGCAAGCAGCTGACCGTCCAGCACACGATCGAGATCGAGGGCGAGGAGAAGCCGGCCTGCGTCGCCGAGACCGTGGTCCTCCTGCTCGTCTGAATGGGCCGAGCGGCTCGACCTGGCCGAACCGCCCCGACGGATCAGCCGGCGAGCGACCCGGCGGGCCGCTGCGCCCCCGGCACCAGCTCCTCGACCAGCGCCTCGGTCTCGGCCTCCAGCTCGGCGCCCCGCTCCGCCAGGGCGACCCACATCTGGTCGACCGCGGCCGCGACGCCAGGCCCGCCCGGACCGTCGTACTCGGCCCGGAGCAGGTCGCGCCACAGCAGCTGTGACTCCGGCACCAGCCGCAGGCCCGCCCGCGCGGCGCCCGCGGCGCCGTCGGGGTCGTCGGTGGAGAGCTCGACCAGCCGGTGAGCGGTGGCCTCGACCGCGTCCGCGACCGTGGTGTCGAGTCGGGTGCGCGCCAGCCAGCTGTAGCGGCCGCGCTCGCGACGGTCGAGGAACGGGCCGCGGACCAGCTGCAGCGCGCGGCGCAGCAGGACCACCTCGGACTTGACCGGGACGCCCCGCGAGCGCTGCACCAGCGTGCAGAACGCGTGCCAGTCGACGGCGACGTCGTCGGCGAGGAACAGCCGGCCCTCGTCGTTCTCGCGCAGCAGGTAGCTGCCGTCGGCCGCGTGGCCCAGCCACTCGCGCACCCGCTCGACCGTCGCGTCCCGCACCTCGGCGGTGACGCCGCGCGGCCACACGGAGGCCGCGAGCACGCTCGGGTGCACCGGCCCGCTCTGCAGGGCGAGGAAGGTCGCGACCTCGGTCGCGAGGCCCACCCGGACCTCGTCCAGCTGACCCGGGACCCGGGTCTCGAGCGCACCGAGCACACCGATCCGCACGTCGGCGGACGCCCAGTGGGCGTCGTCGCCCGGCCGGGGTGCGCGCGGGAGGACGACACCGGCGTCGGTCGCCGGTGACCGCTGCTCGCGGGCCTTGGCGAACAGGCCGGCCAGCTGGACGGCGCTCCGCTCGGTCAGGCGTACGGCGGTGACGGCGATGTCGAGCAACGGCAGCGCCAGGTGGCCCGACTCGTCGACGGTGAGGTGCCACCGGGTGCCGGGAAGGCGGCCGACCGCGACCACGCCGAGCCCCCGGTCACCGGTGCGGACCATCGGCTGCAGCCGCTCGACCAGCTCGTCGTCGGGTGCGGTGCCGAGCAGGAGGTACTGCGGCGTGAGGTCGGGCTTCCGGCCGACCCGGCCGGACAGCACGTCCTGACCGGTGCGGTCCGGCCGGTCGCCCTCGAGACGGGTGACCAGCGCGGGCAGGTCGTCGACCACGGTGAACCGACCGTCGGCGACGTCGGCCAGGATCGGCGACAGCTCGAAGGAGTGGACCACCTGGTCGTCGGACCAGGGCGAGGTCACCAGCTGCACCGCCAGCGCCGACACCACCTCGCGCGCCACGGCGTCGGCGCCGCTGACCGACGCCGGGCCGCCCACGGCCTCGAGGTCGATCAGCACGTCGGCGCCGTCGTCGTCGCGCCCGATGCACACCAGTCCGGGGTACGGCGCACTGCCGAGCGGCCCCTGGTCCGCCTCGGCCGACTCCCGGTGGAGTCGCCAGCGCCGCCCGTCCCGGAGCGGGATCCACGGCGCGGGCGGGTTCGGCGCGGCGGGCGCGATCCGGAGCTCGATCTCGTCGTCGTCGACCGTGATCGCGTAGACCGGCGGCAGCGGGATGCCCTCGGCCTCGGCGGCGACCACCAGCCGCCGGAGCGCGCGGTCGACCCGCTCGGCCCGGTCGAGGTC
>NZ_JACEHF010000277.1 GCF_014180685.1 Nocardioides pelophilus
CTGGTCGGCTGTGCCGACGGACAGGACCAGCGGGGCGGCTCCGGGGACACCAGTGGCCGCCATCTGCTGGTACTGCAAGGACAGGGGATCGAGCTCGGCGCCGCCCTCAGCGGTCTCGCCCGTCGGGAGGACGTCGCCGACCGGCAGGGTCGAGTGCTTGCCCTCGGCCCCCGCCTCGTCCTCGACGCAGTCCCCGATCGGTGGAGGCGCGAGCTGGCCTCCCGGCTGCGCCGCGGCATCGCCGAGCGCCGCGGCGAGAGCGGACAGGAACCCGCCGTCGGAGGGGGAGGCGGCGCCGAGCACGCCGGGGCCGGTCCCGTCGGCGACAGCCGTCGCGGGAAGGGCAGGGAGAACGGGCATCAGGCTCACATCTGCTCCAGGATCGCGAGGACGCTCTTGACGTAGTTCCGGGTCTCCGGGTACGGCGGGATGCCGTCGTAGCGGAGCACCGCGCCGGGACCGGCGTTGTACGCCGCCAGGGCGAGGTCGGTGCGGCCGAACCGGTCGAGGAGCGAGGCGAGCAGCCGGGCGCCGCCGTCGATGGCCTGCCGGGGGTCGAAGGAGTTCTCCACGCCGAGGTCCCCGGCGGTGCCGGGCATCAGCTGCATGATCCCCTGCGCGCCGGCGCTGCTGACGGCGTTGGGGTCGAAGCCCGACTCCTGCTTCGCGACGGCCGCGATCAGGTCCGCCGGAACGCCGGTGCGCGCGGCCGCGGCGTTGATCAGTCCGGCGTACGGCGTGCCCGGGGGCACCTGGGCCATCGACGTGGTGTTGCGCGCCGACAAACCGTCGAGCGAGCCGGTGCCGGGACTCGTGTTCGACCCCGGCTCGATGATCCGGCGGATGTAGGTCGGCTCCGACGGAACGTCGATGATCCGCACGTCGAGCCCGGTCCGGGGCGCCTCGATCATCTTGCCGCCGCCGATGTAGATCGCGATGTGGTCGGCGCCGTTGTTGCGCGAGGAGTTGTCCCAGGCGATCAGGTCGCCGGGCTGCGCCTCGGCCAGCGAGCCCACCGCCGTCCCCGCGCGGGCCTGGTCGGCCGAGACCCGCGGCAGCTCGTAGCCCAGGTTGCGGTAGACGAGCTGGACCAGGCCGGAGCAGTCGAGCCCCTTCTCGGTGGTGCCGCCCCAGACGTAGGGGACGCCGAGGTACTTCTTCGCCTCGGCCACGACGCGGTCGCCGGTGGTCTGGCCCGGCGTCGCCGCGGCCTGCAGCTGCTCGGAGAACCGGGGCCCGGTCGCGGCCGCGGGACCGCGGGCGGGGGCGGTGGTGGCGAACTGCGCCAGCTGGAGCTGGATCTGGCTGATCCGTGCGGTGACCTGGTCGATGCTCACCCGGCCACCTCGCGTCGGTCGGTGGAGGTCTGTTCACGGAGCCAGCGCTGGGCGGCGAGGTCGTCGGCCTCCTTGGCGAGGCCACGCTCGATCGCCGCACGACGACGCGCCTCGCGCATCTCGATCAGCCGCTCGACGGCGGACAGCCGGGTCTTGGCGGCCTCCCACCGGACGCGGGCCTCGGCGCTGACCACGTCGGCACTGTCGGCGCCGCGCGACGCATCCTGCGCGGCCTCTCCGATCCGGCCGAGGTCGAGCCGGTGGCCGAGCAGCTCCTGGGGTGTCATCGGTCCTTCCGTGGTGGGGGTCGTCGCCAGCAGGGCGTGCAGCTGCTCGGCCCGCTGGTGCAGTGACCGGGACTCCGCCAGGGCGAGCTGCAGACCGAGCCGGTCGTCCTGCTCACGCACCCCGCGGACGCGGGCGACCGCGCCGAGACCGGCGTCCTGTCGCGTGCTCATGCCGACACCAGCTCGTGCAGGCGCCGCCAGGTCTCCTGGGTCGGCGTCACGTCGCCCACGGTCTGGCGGAGGAACTCGTGGATGCGGGGGAGGCGCGCCAGAGCCGCGTCGGCGTCGGCGTCGGCGCCGTCGACGTACGCGCCGATCTCGACGAGCTCCCGCACGGACCGGTGCGCGGCGAGCATCCGCCGCAGGTGGATCGCGTCGTCCTGCTGCTGCCGCGTGGTGACCGCGGTCGTCACCCGGGACACGGACTCGAGCACGTCGACGGCCGGGTAGTGCCCGGAGGTCGCGAGGTCGCGGGACAGCACGATGTGCCCGTCGAGGATCGAGCGGGCGGTGTCGCCCACGGGGTCCTGCAGGTCGTCGCCCTCGACCAGCACCGTGTAGAGCCCGGTGATCGAGCCGTGCTCCGAGGTCCCGGCGCGCTCGAGGAGCCGGGGGAGCAGGCCGAAGACGCTGGGCGGGTAGCCGCGGGTCGCGGGCGGCTCGCCGGCGGACAGCCCGATCTCGCGCTGGGCCATCGCGACCCGGGTGAGCGAGTCCATCATCAGGACGACGTGGCGGCCGGCGTCGCGGAACCACTCCGCGATCCGGGTCGCGACGA
>NZ_JACEHF010000278.1 GCF_014180685.1 Nocardioides pelophilus
ACCTCGCCGGCGAAGCCCCGCGCCCCCCGCAGCAGCCGGCGGTCCTCGATCAGGCCTGCCCCGATCCCGACGGTCCCGGTGAGGTACAGCAGGTGGTCGGCGCCGCGGCCGGCGCCGAGGTGCAGCTCGGCGAGCGCGGAGCAGTCCGCGTCGTTGCTGGCCCGGGTCCGGCCCGACCAGCCGAAGGCGGCGTCGACGGCCTCGACCAGGCCGCGCCCGGTCAGGTGCAGGTTCGGGACCCAGACCGCCGTGCGGTCGTCACCGCCGACCAGTCCGGGCAGGGCCACCGTGGCGCCGAGCGGCCGCAGCCCCTCCGCGTCGAGGTCGGCCGCGACCTCGGCGGCGGTCCCCGCCAGGGCGGCCACGACGTCCTCGCCCTCGCCGACCGGCCGGGTGAGCTCGCGCCGGACCGTGCCGGCGAGGTCGAGCACCACGGCGGCGACGTACGCGACGTTGACCTCGAACCCGACGCCGACCGGCCGGCCACCGGCCAGCGTCAGGCTCTGCCCGGGCCGGCCGCGCTCACCACTGCGCACCTGCTCGAGCTCGTTGACCACACCGGTCTGCTCCAGCCCGGCGACGATCGTCCCGACCGTGGCCTTGGCGAGACCGGTGCGGACGGCGAGGTCAGCCCGGCTCGCGGGACCCTCGAGCCGCAGCGACCGGACCACGGCCGCGGCATTGCGCCGCCGCAGCGAGTCGGCCCCGGCAGGCTCGCCCCCCGGCTCAGCCACGGACACCGTAGAGATGCTCGAGGGCGAGCTGGTCGAGCCGCTCCATCGCGACCTCGCGCGCAGCGAGCGCATCGACGTCCGGGAGCGGCCAGTCGAGCAGCTCACGCCAGCCCTCGCCTGCGGCGAGGGTCGGTACGGCGAGCTCCGGGAGCCCGGCCTCGACAAGCGCCTCCTGCACCTCGGGGTCGGCGCGGAACGCCCGGACCTTCTCGCGCAGGATCAGGTAGTTGTCGATGCACGCCCTCGCCGACGCCCAGACCCCGGCCTCGGTCTCCGGCCGGACCGGCTTGTAGTCGAAGTGCACCGGGCCGTCGTACCCACCGGCGAGCAAGGTGTCGACGACCCAGAACGCGCCACGGACGTTGCCGGCGCCGAAGCGCAGGTCCTGGTCGTACTTCGGGCCGTTCTGACCGTTGAGGTCGATGTGGAAGAGCTTGCCGTGCCACAGCGCCTGGGCATACCCGGCTGCGGCGTTGAGGCCGGCCATCTCCTCGTGGCCGATCTCGGGATTGACCCCGACCAGCTCGGGCCGGTCCAGGGACTCGATGAAGGCGAGGGCGTGGCCGACGGTCGGCAGCAGGATGTCGCCGCGCGGCTCGTTGGGCTTCGGCTCGATCGCGAAGCGCAGGTCGTAGCCGTGGTCGACGACGTAGTCGCCGAGCACGTTGAAGGCCTCCTGGTAGCGGTCGAGGGCGGCCGGCACGTCCTTTGCCGCGCCGTACTCGGCGCCTTCGCGTCCGCCCCAGCAGACGTAGACCTGGGCGCCGAGCTCGGCGGCGAGGTCGATGTTGCGCATCACCTTGCGGATCGCGAACCTGCGGACGTCCCGGTTGTTGGAGGTGAGCGCCCCCTCCTTGAACACCGGGTGCGTGAACAGGTTGGTCGTCGCGGTCGTCACGGCGAGACCGGTCTCGGCGAGCCCCTTCTTGAAACGTTCGATGATGCCGTCCCGGACGCTGTCGTCGGAGCCGAACGGGATCAGGTCGTCGTCGTGGAAGTTGACGCCGTAGGCGCCGATCGCGGCCAGCTGCTCGAGGGCGTGGACCGGGTCCATGGGCGCACGGGTGGCGTCGCCGAAGGGGTCGCGCGCCTGCCAGCCGACCGTCCAGAGGCCGAAGGAGAACTTGTCGGCGGGGGTCGGTGCAGGGATCGGTCGGTTCACGAGATGCCTCTCATTCGGTTGTCATCGGTGGTGGTGGTTCCGAGCCGGTCGCGCAGCGCGGCGTAGCGCTCGCGGACCGACGGGTCGGGGGTGCCGGTGAGCGTGCCGGCGGTCGGCAGCGGCCAGGCCGGCGGCTGCTCGGCCCCGGACAGGGCCCAGGCGGCCTGGCGCGCGGCCCCGCGGGCGACATACTCCCCCTCCTCGAGGAGCACGACGTCGCGGCCGAGGATCGCCGGGGCGAGCGCGCGCACGGCCGCGTTGCGGGACGCGCCGCCGACGAGCAGCACCCGCTCCGGCTGGGTGCCGGTGCAGCCGACCAGGGCGTCGACGGCGTCGGCCAGCGCGCACAGCAGCGCCTCGACCGCGGCTCGCGCGAGGTCGGCGCGGGTCGTCGCGGGAGTCAGGCCGGTCCAGGTGCCGACGGCGTCGGGCCGGTCGGGCGTCCGCTCGCCGCCGTAGTACGGCGACAGCACGACCCCTCCGGCGCCGGGGCCCGAGGTC
>NZ_JACEHF010000279.1 GCF_014180685.1 Nocardioides pelophilus
CGCGGGCCTCGCGCTGCTCGGGCGCCTCGGCGGGCGGCGGCGGGGTGTCCCACGGCGTCACCCACCCGCTCGGCGCGGGCTCGGACGGCATCGGGTCGGTGAGCGGGTCTCCCCCGGTCGGCATCTCCATCGCGGGCTCCTCCGGCATCGACCCACCCACCGGGGCGGACTCGTCGAAGGGCGAGGGCTCGTCGAGCGGCGAGGGCTCGTCGGTCGCGGTTTCCTCCGCGGGCTCCTCGGCCATCGCGGGCTGGACCGGCTCCTCGGCAAGGTCGGACGCAGGCTCGTCCGCGGCGGGCTCGTCCGCGGCGGGCGCGAGGTCGTCGCCCGCCATGCCGCCGAACGGGGCAGCGACCACGACGGCGCCGGCGTCGTCGGCGGCCACGTCATCGGCGGCCACGTCATCGGCAGCTGCGTCGTCGACTGCCTCCGGCTCCGCCTCGGCGGGCTCCTCCGGGGCCGCGACCGGCTCGACGTACGGCGGTCGATCGATCCGGCCGACCCGCACCAGACCGGTGACGATCCCGAAGTCGGTCGGGGGGCGTTCGTCGGCGGGATCGGCCTCCTCGAGGACGACGGACAGGGCCGTCACGCCCTCGACGCTGCGCTCGACCCAGGTGCCGCTCGCGGCGCCGTCGATCGTCACGTCCTCGGCGTCGGTCGTGAGCGAGGCGCTGACCCCGGCGCCGCGCAGCAGCACGCGGGTGGGGCCTTCGTCGGTGCTCACCAGCACGAAGCCGGGCAGCCGGCTCAACCCGGAGGCGAGCAGCGCGTCGAGGACCTCGTCGAAGGCGGCGCCCCCGTCGACGAGCGACCAGACGCCGATCACCTGGTCGCGCTGCGACTCCGGCAGCAGCACCGTCACCCGCGGCCCGAAGGCCGCGAACCACGGTCCGGCGCGATAGGACCAGGCGTCTGCTGCTCCGGTTGAGCTCATCGCACTCATGGGTGTGCCCTCGTCTCCTGCGTCGTACTCGGCTGCCGCACGTCGGTGTCGTGCGGCCTCTCCCTGTCCAATCCCACCACATCCACGACCACGGCGGTCGCGTTGTCACGGCCACCGGCGGCGACCGCGGCAGCGACCACCTCGGCCGCGGCGTTCGACGGGTCCTCGTGCTCGCCGAGGATCCGGGCGATCGCCTCGTGCGTGAGCATTCCGCTCACCCCGTCGGAGCACAACAGGATCCGGGTGGAAACCTCGGCCGGGACCCGGAAGAGGTCCGGGCCGTGCCGCTCGGCGCCGCCGAGGGCCCGGGTGACGATGTGGCGGTCGGGGTGAGCACCGGCCTCGGCGGCCGCGATGGTGCCGGCGTCCACCAGCTCCTGCACCAGGCTGTGGTCGACGGTGACCTGCGTCAGCTCCCCCAGCCCGAACAGGTAGCCGCGGGAGTCGCCGAGGTTGGCGACCAGCCAGTGCGGCTCGTCCGCGTCGCTCACGAGGAGCGCCGCGACGGCCGTCGTGCCGGCGCTGAACAGCAGGTCGCCCGCGGCCTGGTGGACGGCGTCGTACTCCTCGATCCGGTCGTGGACGGCCTCCATCGCCTCCACGACGACGGCGCGCACCGTGGCGGCGTCGTACCCCGCCTCGGCCACGCGCGCGAACTCCTCCACGACGAAGGCGCTCGCGACCTCGCCGTGGTCGTGCCCGCCCATGCCGTCGGCGACGACGAACACCGGGGGCGCGACCAGGTGGGCGTCCTCGTTGGCCGCGCGGACCAGCCCGACGTGGGTGGCGGCGCCGGCGAGCAGGTCGACCTGGGTCACCGCTGGTGCCTCGTCGGTAGCGTTGCCCAGGTGGGCAGCGGAGCGGGACGACCGGCGGGGCACCGGTCACTGGCCGACCAGCTCCGGTCGTGGACCGACGAGCAGGTCAGCCAGCTGCTCGACCTGCGTCCGGACCTGACCACACCCGCTCCTCACGACTTCTCTCAGCTGGCTTCACGCGCCGCGATCAGGAGTTCCCTCGCCCGCGCCCTGGACTCGCTCACCCGGGGCGAGCTGTCCGTGCTTGATGCCCTGGTGGTCGCCGGACAAACCACCGACGCCGAGATCAGCACGTTGGTCCGAGCAGAGGAAGAGTACGTCGTCGCGGCGCTCGCCCGGCTGCGCGGGCTCGCGCTGGCCTGGGACTCACCCGAAGGCCTACGGGCGCTGACCGGCGTGGCCGACTGCCTGGTCGGCGGGCCCGAGGG
Organism: Nocardioides pelophilus; assembly: GCF_014180685.1. GTDB lineage: Bacteria > Actinomycetota > Actinomycetes > Propionibacteriales > Nocardioidaceae > Nocardioides > Nocardioides pelophilus. Next base: position 2,193 of record NZ_JACEHF010000279.1, read on the forward strand.
CGGGGTGAGCGGACTGCGGCCCCGGTCGCCGAACGCACCGCCGGTCGAGGTCGTGACGACCCGGATCGGCGAGCTGTCCGCCGAGGCGCGGGCGATGCTCGACCACGTGATCGCCCAGGGCGGCGAGGCGACGGCGGGCGCCGCTCGCCGGACGGTGCGCCCCGAGGGCGCCGCGAGCCC
>NZ_JACEHF010000028.1 GCF_014180685.1 Nocardioides pelophilus
CCGAACCGTCCGGTCACGTCCTGGCAGCCGGAGGCGGTCCGCGGGCACCGCGGGCGTCCGACGTTGCTGTCGAACGGCGAGACGTTCGCCCAGCTCGCACTGATCGTGCTGCACGGGGTGGACGACTACCTGGCCCGCGGCACCGCGGACGAGCCGGGCAGCACCCTGCTGACCGTGCTCGACGGTCTCGGGCGCCGGGTGGTCGAGGTCGACTTCGGCACGCCGTGGGAGACGGTGCTGGCGCCCGAGGACCTCGACCGCCCGGTGTTGCTCGGCGGCTACCACGGGACCTGGGCGGCGCCCGGTGGGCTGCGCGCCCGGACCGTCTCGCGGACCGGGCTCGCCGACGAGGGACTGACCCTCGGGGCCGGGGTCGTCCTGGTGCCGGACGGATGTCCGCTCACGTTCGCCGGCGCGATCACGTCGTACCTCGCCTCGCAGACAGCGGGCCGCTGCGGCCCGTGCCGCAACGGCCTCCCCGCGCTCGCGCAGTCGCTGGAGCGGGTGACCACGGGCTTCGGTGGACTGGCCGAGACGGAGCGCCTGTGCGGACTGGTCGAGGGACGCGGCGCGTGCGCCCACCCCGACGGCACCGCCCGGATGGTCCGCTCGGCGCTCACCCGGTTCGCCGACGAGGTCGAGCGGCACGGCCGCGGCGGCTGCTCGTACCGGTCCGACGGGTGGGGCGGCTGAGATGGCGAACCACCGACTGCGCGTGGACTGGCCCGCCTGCCAGGCCCGGGGGCTGTGCTTCGAGCTGCTTCCCGAGGCGATCGAGCTGGACGACTGGGGCTTCCCGGTGATCACGGGCGAGATCACCCCGGAGCTCGCGGCGGCGGCGCGGGCGGCGGTTCGGGGCTGTCCCCGGATGGCGCTGCGACTGCTGCCGGCGTGACCGCCGCTCAGGTACGACGCCGCACTCGTTGCGCGGAGAGGTTCAGCTCGGGCCGTCCCACGCCGAAATAGAGAGCGAGGGGACCAGGGAAGGGAGCCGCGCATGTCAGAGCACACTGCCGATCGTGCGCCGGCCGTCCTGCTGGGCCGCGGCTGGATCCCCGACGGCCTCGACCGCCTCGAGGGCCTGGGCGAAGCGGTGTTCGACGCTGCAGCCGACGTCATGGCTGCGCTGCGGCCACGGATGCGGGGCTGGGTCCACGCCGGGCTGACGCCGGCCGTCGTGATCTGCGGGCTGCTGCTCGTGCGGGTCGCCGAGGCCGGTCCCGAGCGGATCGCCACCGCCGTCTTCGCGGGGTCCTCGCTGCTGCTGTTCGCCGTGTCCGCGCTCTACAACCTGCATCCGTGGACGGGGTCCCTCGGCGTGTGGCTGCAGCGGTTCGACCACGCGAACATCTACGTCCTCATCGCCGGGTCCTACACGCCGTTCGCGGTGCTGCTGCTGTCCGGTGCGGCGGCGGTGGGCATGGTGGTCCTCGCCTGGTCAGGCGCGATCGTGGGAGCGGCGTTCCGGCTGGGGTTCCCGCACGCACCGCGCTGGGCGACGACCGGTTCCTACCTGGCGCTCGGGTGGGTGGGGATCGTCTTCAGCCCGCAGCTCGTGGGGGCGGGCAGCCCGACCGCGCTCGCGCTGCTGGCCGCGGGCGGCCTGCTCTACTCCGCCGGTGCGGTCGTCTACGCGCGCCAGCGCCCGGACCCGTGGCCGCGGTGGTTCGGGTTCCACGAGGTGTTCCACTGCTTCACGGTGCTCGGCTTCGCCGCTCACTGCGCCGGCGTCTACCTGCTGCACACCACGTGATCCCCGAGCCGCGTTGGTCGGAGCGCGGGCGTCGGTCCCACGTGGCACGCTGTCAGCGTGACGGCGACGATGTACGACGAGCTCGGCGGACTCCCGACCCTGCGGCGGCTCAGCACCGCCTTCTACGCGCGGGTCCTCGCCGACGAGGTCCTGGCGCCGGTGTTCGCCGGCTTCGACCTGCGCCACGTCGAGCGGGTGGCGGTCTGGCTGGGCGAGGTGTTCGGAGGACCCGCCGACTTCACCGCGACCCTCGGCGGCCACCCGTCGCTGCTGCGCAGCCACCTGGGGCTCGGCATCCGTGACGAGCACCGCGTCCGGTGGCTCGAGCTGATGGGCGCGGCGATCGACGACGTGCTTCCCGGCACCCCGCTCCGCTCCACGCTGATGGCCTACNCACCCCGCTCCGCTCCACGCTGATGGCCTACTTCGAGTGGGGCACAGCCATCGCCCAGGAGGTCTCGCAGCAGCCACCGGGTGCCGATCTCGGCGATCCCGGACCCACGCCGCGCTGGGGCCGCGACGGCTTGGTCGTCGACTAGGCCTGCAGAGCCGGACCGAGCCAGCGTCGTACCAGCGCGCGCAGCTCGTCCTCGGACCGCGGCGGTTCCGCGGGGTGCTGCAGGAACGACACGAACAGGCGCATCAGGATCTCGGCGAGGCCGTCGAGCTCCTCGTCGGCGACGCCGATCTCCGACCAGTCGACCGGGACCCGCCGGAGGATGCCGCCCCCGACCTCCACCGCCATCGACGAGGTGACGTCGCGGCTGAAGACCTCCGTCTCGCCGGCCTGGAAGAGCGCCCCGATGTGGCGCTCGTGAGGGATCGCCTGGACGGCGTAGACGACCGACTCGATCGCGACGTCGGACGGCGTGGTGAAGGTGGAGAGGTGGCGCTGCATCCGGTCGACGAAGTCCTCGAGGCCGGTCTGCGCGACGGCGCCGAGGAGCTCGGCGAGGTTCGCGTAGTAGCGGTAGACGGTCTGCCGGGTGACTCCGAGCTCGCTCGCGACGTCGGACAGCGTGGTCTTCGCCGGCCCGAACTTCTCGACGCAGGTCAGCGCCGCCGCCACGATCCGCTGCCGCGCCTCGTCCTCGGTGCGCGGCGGGTTGCCCTGCCAGCCGTGGTGGCCCATCCGCTCAGCCCACCGCCACGGGACTACGACGGCGCCCCGTGTGGAGCACGCCCAGCACGGCTGCGGCGCCGACGAAGCAGGCGATCGTGTAGAGCCCGCTGCCGACCGGGGTGCCGTCGCTGGTGATGCCGTTCTCGGCGTCGAGGAACGCGGGGAGCGCGGCCAGCCACAGCGCTGCCATCGCGGCCAGGTAGACGGCGGGATAGATCCGCGCGAACGCCGTCATCGGCTCGGGCGGCTCGGCGCCACGACGCCGGACGGTGCTGACGAGGATCCAGGCACCGGCCAGCCACACCAGGCCGAGCTCGACCCCGAGCACCCAGGCCTGTGCGGTGATGTCGGGGGTCTCGCCGCCGAAGATCCCGGAGGGGATGCCGAACAGCGCCATCGACGGCGGGGTCAGTACGCCGGCGACGGCGATCCGCCAGGTGAGCGACCAGCCACGCCGCGGCTCCTCGCCGTCCTTGGTCCCGACCAGCTTGATCGCGAGGTAGGTCATCACGCCGAAGGACACCGAGGCGAACAGCAGCATGCTGGTCATCGGCACCGACGCCAGGGCCGGGTGGTTGACCTGGACATTGGCGTCGTTCCAGCCCCACCACTTCAGCTGGGGGCCGAGCTGGTCGAAGATCTCGTAGAAGACCTGGCAGACGAAGGCCACCAGGATCGATCCCACCAGGGCGCCGCGGTGCTTGAACACCCCCATCACCCGGACCACCTCGTAGACGAGCTGGCTGAGCGCCGGGTAGATCGCGATGATGTAGAGCGGCAGTCGGTCGAACATGAACTGCACCGTGAAGATGTTGTGGGCGAAGATGAAGCCGTACTGCTCGTCCAGGCCGAACCACTCCGGGAAGTACAACGGCGGCTCGGTCACGAACAGGTAGATCAGCGACGCGCACCAGATCGCGATGTTGACCGGATCACCCGCGCGCAGCCGTCGTACGGCGTGCACCAGCGCCCACACCGCCCCGGCGATGATGACCAGCTCGAGCACCGGCATCGTCCCGTTGGCGAGGTCGAACGGGTTGTGCACCGACATCACCGGGCTCACGTCGTGGCAGTCGAACCCGAGGTCCCGGGTGACCTGCTCGGCGGCTTCCTCGCACGTGGTGCTCATCGGTGTCCTGCCATCTCGGTCTGCTCGTCACGGGCGCCCGGGGTCCAGTCGGTGCCCGGAGGGTCCTGTCGGGCATCGAAACCGAACGGCACCGTGTGGCGGCCGAGCAGTGAGCGCACCTTGAACCGCAGCAGCCCGCCCAGCACCCGCGGGCTCCTCATCATGTCGGCCAGCGACTCGTCGAGGTTGAAGACGCGCGCGAAGTGCTCGTCGACGACCGCGTCCTCGCGGGCCGCGCCGGTGATCAGGTTGAACGCCGGCCAGGTCATCGAGGCGAGGATCCTCCGCTGCCACGACGGCAGGGTCTCCGTGCCGGTGGCGCACTCGTAGCCGCGATCGCGGGCCATCGCCATGCCCCACGGCACCTTGAGCCCCTTGCGCTGCTCGGCGAGGAACCGCTGGAAGAACGACTGGTCGAGCGGCCGGCCGGACTCGTCGGCGGCCTGCAGGTGCGAGCGCAGGATCAGCGCCGAGCCGGCGGCGGCGCTGATGCCCTGGGCGTAGAACGGGTTGAACGCGCAGATCGCGTCGCCGATGAAGACGATGCCCGACGGCACCTGAGGGAGCTGGTCGTAGCGCCGCCACTTGTTGCCCGTCGATCGGGTCAGGTGCACCTCCGAGGTCGGCTCGCACGCCGCCATCGCCGCGGCGAACAGCGGGGCGCGGACGCGCTCGGCCGACGCCACGAAGTCCTCCGTCGTGCGCGGCATGTCGATGCCCCACGAGCCCATGCACGCGATCGTGCGACCGCCCTCGATGGGGAAGAAGTTGACCAGGAACTCGTGCTCGGGCGGGTGGTCGCCCTTGTCCTGCGTCGGCATGATCACCAGGTGCTGCCACCACCACGAGGACGGTCGGTCCTCGGGCGCGGGGAGGTCGTACCACCGCGAGGTGTAGGTGACCTTGGCGTCGAGCGTCTGCACCGGCGTCTCCGGCCACCCGGCCGCCACCAGCCAGTCCGAGACCGACGAGCCCCGGCCGAGCGCGTCGACCACCAGGTCGGCGGCGATCCGCTCCTCGCCGCCGCTCGCGGTCGAGACGGTGACGCCGGTGACCCGGCCCCTGCTGGTGCCGCCGTCGGCCGTCTCGATCCCGCTCACCGACACGCCTTCGCGGATGACCACGTTGCTCAGCTCGCGCACCTTGTCGCGGAGCACCCGCTCGATCAGGATGCGTGAGCTGTAGACCATCGTCATCGACGACTGCTTGCGCGAGGCCCAACCGGCGCCCTCGAGGTAGGCCGCATCCATCGACGGCATCAGGTGGAGGCCGCCGGCGGCGATCAGGTCGTCCTCGAAGCCGGGGAAGAGGTCGCTGATCGCGCGCCGCCCGGAGTTGAGCAGGAAGTGCGGGTGCTTGCTCTGCGGTACGCCGCGGCGGTGCTCGGCGTCGGCCGGCAGCTCGTCCCGCTCGAGCACCAGCACCTCGTCGAAGTGGGGCGCCAGCGCCCCGGCGGCGCACAGGCCCGCCATGCTCCCGCCGAGTACGACGGCGGTTCGGCCCAGGCTCATGCGATCTCCCATTCATTCATACAAAGTCTGGATGAATGTATGGTCACGCCGGTTCGCTGTCAACGGTGCGGCAGCCGCCTCGCAATTCTAGGTAGACTGGTCTATTCTGGATCCATGACGTCATTGAGAAAGGGCGAGGCGACCCAGCAGCGGATGGTCGCGTCGATGCTGGAGCTGATCCAGTCCCACGGCTACGCCGGCACCGGTCTGAACGCCGTGCTCGCTCACTCCGGGGCGCCCAAGGGCTCCCTCTACTTCCACTTCCCGGAGGGCAAGGAGCAGCTCGGCGAGCGCGCTGTCGGCCTGGCCGCCGACCACTTCGAGAGCATGATCGTCGCGGTGCTCGACTCGGCGGGGCCGAAGCAGTCCGCCGGCAAGGTCGCGGAGTCCATGGTCGCGCTCCTCTCGGAGTTCCTCGAGACCAACGACTTCGAGGTCGGCTGCCCGGTCTCGGTCGTGGCGCTGGAGATGGGGGGCGAGAGCGACCGGCTGCGCACCGCGTGCGAGCAGGCCTATGACCGGTGGATCGCGCCGGTGGCGGAGTTCCTGGTTGCGCGCGGCCACGAGCGACGGGCGGCGCAGAGCACGGCCTCGGCGGTGATCAGTCTGGTGGAGGGCGCGATGATCGTCGCTCGCACCCGCCGCGACGTACAGCCGTTGCGCGACGCGGCCCGCACGCTGCGCACGCTGCTCGATCTGCCCCCGGCGACCAAGGGCCGCAAGTGAGCGCCGAGCGCCACGCTCTCGTCTTCGGGGCGTCGGGGTTCATCGGACGGTGGCTGGCACGCGAGCTTCTCTCCCAGGGCGTCCGGGTGACGATCGCGGTCCGCAGCGAGACGTCGGGCGACCAGGTGGATGTCTGGCTCCGCGAGCACGGCCATGCCGCGGGCGCACGCCGGGTGCTCGTCGACTTCGATGCGGACGACCTCGGTCTGCCCTCCGACGCGCCGGCCCTGGCCGGCGTCACCGAGATCCACAACCTCGCGGGAGCGTTCCGGTTCGGGATGTCCGGTGCCGAGGCCTATCGGGGCAACGTCGTGACGGCGCGGCGGATCGTCGGCCTGGCCGCCCGCCTCGTAGGCGGTCCCCGGCTGGTCCACGTCTCCGGCTACCGCGTCGGCAGCCTCGGCGATCTCCCGTCGATATCGGGGCCCGCCGACGCGGCGTACGACCGGCTCGGTGCCTACGAGGCCTCGAAGATCGAGGCCGACCGCGTCGTACAGGCTGACGCGGCGGCGACGGGAGTGCCGTTGACCATCGTGAACCCGTCGACGGTGTCGGGGGAGAGCGCGACAGGCGAGTCGGAGCAGCTCATCGGGATGGCCGCCAACCTGCGGGACCTCTGGCGTGGGAAGCTCCCCGCGATCCCCGGCAGCGCCGACACGTTCGTGCCCGTCGTGACCGTCGATCACCTGGCGAGGTTCATGGCGCTGGTGCCGACCGTTCCAGAGGCTGCCGGTCGCTCCTACTGGGTGCTCGACGACCGCACGCCGGTGCTGTCGGACCTGATCACCGAGGTCGGGCGGCACTACCAGGTGGCCGTGCCCAGGATCCGGGTGCCGGTCGGGCTGGTGCGGCGGCTGCCGACTGCGGTGACGAAGGCCGACCCCGAGACCCTCAGCTTCCTGTCCTCGGAGCGCTACCCCGTGGCGGAGGCCGAGGCGCTCGCTGCGGCGCACGGGCTACGACAGCCCGACACGATGCCGGCGCTGCTGCGCTGGGCCGACCACCTGGCCGCGCACCGGTTCGGAGGGGTCGCGCCGGGTGCGGACCGGCGCGGGTTCACGTCGTACGACGGCGTGCGGACGTTCACGATCGGCGACCCGGACGCGGACACCCTGGTGCTGCCCGGGCTCCCGGTCAACGCCGACACGTGGGCGCGCACCGCGGCAGGGCTGGGGGAGCCGGCGCTGGTGCTGGACCTGCCCGGATTGGGTCTCAGCTCCGGCGACGAGGCGGGGTGGGATGACTGGCTCGTCGCCGTGGCCGCCGGGCGTCGGGGACTCCACCTGGTCGGGCACTCGATCGGTGCGGCGGTCGCCGTACGGTTCGCAGCGGCGCATCCCGAGCAGGTGGCGCGGCTGACCCTGGTCGCGCCGGCCTTCCTCCAGCCAGCGCCGGGCCCGCGGTCCCGGCTGGTGCCGCTGACTGCCGCCTTCCTGCGCTTCGCCTCGCCGTCGCGCCTGGCGCGGATGCTGCTCGACGACGAGGCGCTGGCACGAGCACTCGCGTCGAGTGTCGAGGACCTGCGCCGCAGGGGCCGCGCCCGCCGGGTCGCGCGGCTGATCGCGCGGGGTGCGCGTCGTACGGCGCGGGCCGCGTTGCGCGAGCAGTTGACCGCCTATCCGGGCGAGGTGCACCTGATCGAGGGCGAGTACGACCCGCTCGACCGTGGCCTGCTCGATGGGCGGTGGGCGGTCACCACGGTCGCCGGTGCGGGGCACTACCCACAGCTCACCCATGCCGACGACCTGGCCTCCGCCATCAGCTCAGCGGCAGCCAGGCGTGAGCAGCTCGAACCAGAGCTTCGACTCCGGTAGCAAGAGTGGGCGTGACCACCGGGAGGTACGACGGCGAGTGGTTGCTCGGGATCGACCGGACGACCTCGCGCAGCTCGTCCTCGGTGGTGGCGCCGGCGAAGGCGTCGGGCGCCGCGCCACCGAGCAGCCAGAACACGCAGGGCGCCCCTGACTCGGTGGCGAGGACTCCGACGTCCTCGCTGCCGGTGACGACGCCCGGGTCGATCACCAGCCAGTCGGTGAACGCCCCCAGGGTGCGCGCGGTCGCGTCTGGGTCGTTGACCACGACCGGGAAGTGGTCGGTGTGCTCGATCTCCGGCGGGCGCGGGGCGCCGGACGCCTCGGCCTCGGCGTTGACGATCCGGTGGATCGCGGCCAGCGTGCGCTCACGAACGGCCGGCTCGAAGCTGCGCACGTTGACCCGCAGCTCCGCCCGGTCGGGGATGACGTTGCCCGCGGACCCGGCGTGGACCATGCCGACCGTGACCACCGCCGTCTCGGTGCCCGCGGTCTCGCGGGAGACGATCGTCTGCAGCCGCAGGATGGTGGCCGCGGCCATCACGATGGGGTCGACCGTGGTCTCTGGCCGCGACCCGTGGCCACCCGACCCGTGCAGGGTGACCGTCAGCGAGTCGCTCGCCGCCATGGCCGGGCCGGCGTGCAGCCCGAGCAGCCCGGCGGGGATCGGCGCGACGTGCTGCCCCAGCACCACGTCGGGCTTGCCGAACCGGTCGAACAGACCGTCCTCGACCATCGCCCGGGCGCCCGCCCCGAGCTCCTCGGCCGGCTGGAAGACGAGCATCAGGCGGCCGGCGTACCCGTCTCGTTCCGATGCGAGCCGCGCGGCCGCACCGAGCAGGCAGGTGACGTGGACGTCGTGTCCGCACGCGTGCATCACCGGCACGTCGTTGCCCTCCCGGTCCACTCCGCGCGCGCGACTCGCATAGTCGGCCTCCGTCTGCTCGAGCACGGGGAGGCCGTCCATGTCTGCGCGCAGCAGAGCCGTCGGCCCGGGACCGTTGTCCAACACCGCGACCACGCCCGTCCCCCCGATCCCGGAGGTGACCTCATATCGCCACGATGCGAGCCGCTCGGCGACGATCCCCGCGGTCCGCCGCTCCTGGAAGCCGAGCTCGGGATGGGCGTGGAGGTCGCGGTAGATGACGATCAGGTCGGACTCGGAGAGGGCGGGCATTGATCAAGAATAGACCGAATGCCATATTCAGGGAACCGGTGCGGCTTAGGTACGCAACTGCAGTGCCGGGTGCGTCGATCCTGCGAGGAGTCTCTAGTAGCCCACTTTGACGCCCCGACGGCGCCAAGGTCGACGGCAATCAGCGACCCGCCACCAACGGCCTCACAAGCCGAGTCACCCCTGAACCACACGCCCACTGCACTCCGTGATCCGACGGGCGACCTCTCGCCCACCCGCGCACGAGGCCAGAAGGATTGCTCCAGCCTCCGACTATTGCGACGGAAAGGGGGGCTCCAAGGCGTCGGCTGGGCTCGGGGCTGGCGAGTCCTAACTCGCCAGGAATGTCATGATGTCCGAGATCGAGCGTCGCGACCCGAAAATCTCAGATGCCGCTGCGACGTCCCAAGCGATCTCGACAAAACTTTCGTGGGCTCCTCGTGCCGGATCCTCCATGGTGCCCTCCGCATACAGGATCAGCAGTCGAGCGTGGCTGCCGTTGGCCTTGACGCGTAGCACGCGGCCCATCCGCTGAATCATCTGACGCCGGCTGCTGCTCGCTGAAAGCACGATGCCCAGGTCTGCGTCCGGAACATCGACGCCTTCGTCCAGCACGCGTGGTGCCGCGATCACTGACTTGTGCCCGTCGCGAAAGGCAGTGAGGATCTCCTCCCGCTCGTCAGACTTCATCCCACTGATGATGAACGCGGCACCACGGCCAACGTCGCTGAACGCACTCGCTGCGTTTCGAGCGGCCTGCTTGGTCTGGGTGAAGACCAAGGTGCCGCCGGCATCTCCAACAAGCGGTCTGAGTGACTCGAGAAGCTGCCACTTGGTCTGCGTCTCAGCGACGATTTTGCGGGTCTTGGTGAAGTTGTGGAGGAACTTGATCGCTTGGGCGTGCGCTTCCCCTGGGTTCGTTCGCCACTTGCCATCCGCCGCGAGCGTGACGTCCTTCATGAACTCCGCGAACGGTTCTTTGCGCAGACCGAAATCCTCGACGAGCGCCCTCCTAGCCTTGCCGGACCTGCTCGACGCCTCGTCGTAGTCCTCCTGTTCCTGCCGAGTGAGCGCAACCCCGACGAACGCCAACTTGAACGGCGCGACGATTCCGTCGGAGATTGCCCTGTCGTAGGCGATGTCGTAGACGGGCGCTCTGCCGAAGTAGGCGGCCAAACGGGAGTCCCCGTCATCTCCTCGCTCGTACGTCGCGCTGAGCCCGAGCCGACCTGTGTAGACGGTGCGCAGGCTCGTCATCCACTTCTCGGCGCCGTACCGGTGGCATTCGTCGGCGACGAGCAGTCCCCTACGCACCGGCGCGAGCCGTTCAAGACTCTGGATCGTCGAGACCACGACGTCGTGGTGGTCAAAGCTCGCAAAGTTGCCGTCACCGAGCAGACCTACGTGCGCCGAGGGCAAGCCTTTGCTCAACTGACCGCGCCACTGATTGAGCAGCGTGGTCGTCGGCACCACGACTACGACCTTCCCGCCCTGCGCGAGCTCGCCACACGCAGCCTCGATGCCGACCTGAGTCTTGCCCGTCCCGGTCACCGCTTGAACCACGCCGACACGTCCGGACTTCTCCCAGGCTCGGAGCGCCTCCTCCTGCCACGCGCGCAACGTCTTGCCGGTGCGCGCGAAGCGATGGAACTCGTTTGTCATGACCTTCGACCTCTGAGGTCTGGCCGGTCGCTCTCCAAGGCTGGAGGCTGAGGTGTGCCCGGACCTGCGCAGGATGTCGGCAATGGCACGCTCAGGGGAGAGGGTGCGGTCAAGCTCATGCCAGCGCTCTCGTACGACGAGTTGGTAGATACCGCGCGATCTGGCAATCCCCGCGACGGAACGATTCCAGCTGGTGGATGTCACGACAGTCCCCCGATCTCCTCCGCCGTCCATGCGGATTATTCCAACTCCTGCTGCCGTGGCACCGCGGAACAGCCAAGATTCTGGAACGCGGCGACCCAACACTGAGAGACGGGTGCTGGCGGTCCGCATCGCGGGTCGCGCGCACAGGGTCATGGTGGAAGGGAGGCTCAGTCAGACAGACTGGTCATGCCCGAATCCTCCAGTTCGAGGACCCCCAGGTGCTAACTCGTTGACCCTGTCGCTCCTGACAAACGGCCCGATCTCGGACCGTCAACCCCGTGGGGCAATTGTTGCGTCGGCCCCCGCAGTCAGACTTCCCTCATGGACGACAACTGGTTGGAGGATCCTCTCGATCCGCTCAACCCTCTCCACCCGTACTTCTGGGCCGCCTGGGTCTGTCCGAACTGCGCACAAGACGGGGACACCGACGACATGGACAACGGCAACAGGTGCCCCAACTGCGGAGCAAAGGTTGAACGCATCCCCTAATGGGACGTCGCTGAGGAGGCTCTGCGTACTCGCGAGCACGCAAGTCACGGACCTCAAAGCGAGTCAATCGAAAACAGGAGGTCACCGAGGTCCACAAACGCGTTGCGGGCATCCGCAAGTCGATAGCTTCGCAGGGTCTGGTCGACGCTATCGGCGCGCTCTCCAATCCCCTCTGCCAGGATGGAAAGGGCGAGGTCTGCGAGTTGTTGTGGCGGGGGGGTTGCGAGCCGTAAGCCCTGAAGTCGTTCGAATGAGCGTTCCAACTGCTGCTTAACCCTGTCGCTAACGTCGTTCCTATCGAAGGACACGATCACCTCTAGCCCACCAAAGGCTGCGTTGAAGTCTAGGTTTTCCAGTCTCACGCCTCGCAAGAAGTTGGTCGCTATGCGCTCGGAGAGCTCTACCTCCTCGGCACTCAGCGGCAGGGCACTGCTGCCCCGCCTCAGCGCTGCCGACCAGAGCAACTCCCGCACGCCAACAAACCGATCGGCCGCAGTCGTATAGGGGACAAGTGGCTTCGGCCTTCCATCACCGACTGCCATTCCCAACGGACTGCTCGCATCAAGGTACATGTCGAAGTGCCCGACCCACTCCTCGGCGACCATCCAACAACTCTAGTCGTGGCCGATCCTCCGCACGGACCAGTCCATGATCAGGCTCCTTCGGAGACCAACATTTGTCGGAGGTATGCACCACACTCGATCGCATGACGGTAGATCCTCCTTGGCTGAAAGCTGACGGCAACCTGCGCTGCTTCGCCTGCGAGACTGCGTCTACGTACCCTGGCCGGGACAACGATCCCGATGCGTACAGCAGTCAACTGCGGGAGTCGCACCAAATGCTGTGGACCAAGCGGCTTCCAGACGGACAGTCTCTGGAGTTCTCGGCTCGGTTGTGGTCCGACTACCTGCGGGTGACCTCGCTCCCCGGCGACTGGACTGTGGGCAGCGACATCATCGCCACCATCCATGCAAAAGCCTTGCCGGTCGACTCGCAAGGGCTCCGTGGTTTCGCGAACGGGCACGTATGCGAGTTCTGCACGATCGGCGGCTACATCGTTTTCCCCAACCAGATCGCACAGCAGGTGCCACCGCAGCCAAACCCGGCCGTTCGGCGCTGGTCGATCAATCAGGCTCGGGGCATGGACGGACGGATCTCGGACCGGTTCGACCTCACCCTCGAGGCCATCAGACTCCTGTACGAGGGCATCGTTGATCTCAATGAGAACCCGATCGGCGACGTTCTCGAGGCGTACCGATGGTGGTTCGACCTGTTCGGTCAGGGGGCCGACGGCTTCCGGGCCTACGCCAAGTTCTTCTTCCTCACGCCCATGCTGGATCCCCAAGGTCGAGTGAAGCCATTTGCGCCACTCACCCTGGTATTTGATGACGCTCTCCCGAGGAACGACGCGACCGCCTATGGCGCGTACATGGCCGCACAACGTGACTTCGTCAACAGGCGGAACGAGCTCATTTCGGAGTGGTGGAGCCTCCGGCCCCAGTGACGCCTGTGGACCACGCCAGTTTCATCGCCTCCGTCCGGTGGCAGTTCGCCAAGACAATGCCGGATTGGCCCCACGAATACACGGTGCGCTCCTGGCGACCCGAATTGGACGACGAGTTCACCAGCTTCTGCCAGCTCATCGCCGACACTGGCATCTCGGAGCCATGGCCTCCCCCGCCGAACTCCCCGATCTACAACCATCCCTATCTGGTTGTCGGTCACTACAAGTACTGGACCATGGGACCCTCCGGGGACCGACACCCGCCTGAGGACATGACCGTGATCAACCGAGCCCTGCTTAAGCGTCTGCCTGACGTCAGCAGCTGAAAGCCGGAACTCTCTCTAGCTCACCCGCGTCACATCGCCGCGATCGAGACAATCCCGGATCTGGCGAAGTCAGAACGTGAAGCCCTGACCGGACAGCCAGGCCTGGTGGCGACGTTGCCATACCGTTGGCGTTGCCGGATGAACCAGCGCGATCCACGAGAGCTCGATCCCAGCAAGCGTGACGATCGAAGGCCTGCCGTAGCCATCTTGAGTGAGCTTCCCCGAGACCGCGGCGCCGGCAAAGCTGGCGATCACCCGCGAAGCGGCGTTGCCCAGCGTCACTATCACCCTCGGTCGCGCCGCTGCGATCTGGCGGTTGAGCCTTTCCCGTTGGCTTTCCAGCGCTTCTCGAACGATCTGCGCCTCGCCCGGGTGTGGCTTCAGGTCCGCGTTTCGCAGGCCTGATGTCTTCTTGGCCATCGGCTCGTATGTGTCGTTCAGCCGCGCCGCGGCACCTGTGCTGAGCCGGTACGTCGTCAGACAGTCGGTCACGAAATGGCTGCCTGCCCCAGCGGCGGTGAGCGGATCCAGGATGTTCGAACTAAGCCACGCCCCCGATGGACCGTTGAGTCTCGCGGTGCTCACCTTGCCCCAGGCTGGGTCGAAGTACTGGTCCTCCCACGTCTTGACGCGTTCGTCTGCGTCGGAGCCGTCCCAGAAGACCGCCGGTTCATTGTCAACGGCCAGGGCCGAGACTGGCCCAAGACCCGATGAGCGGGGCGGCACCCACCGAACATGAATCGCGGAGGGGTATGCCCCTAGAACGAAAGCATCACAAGGGTCAGGCTGCCGATCGCCGCAATGCTGAACAGGCGCCCCGAACGGGAACGTGCCGAGATCCGTCATCGTCCGGTCATACATCGTGAATGGCAGCCGCGTCTACCAAAGGCTGGATACGTGTGAGAGGGAACGCTACGCACCGCGACCTGCTTCCTTCCGCCGCGAGACGACGCCAACGGACTCACTCGGACGTCCGACCGGGTCCGCCGGGCAACATCTGCCGATGTGGTCGTACCAAGCGGACACGCGAGGAACGCCAACAGGTACCCAGTCGAGGTACGTCCGAGCGTCTCGGGGTGGTCGAGGAACCGGTCCGGGAGAGCCGAAGAGCAGTTCGACCGTGTCTGGGACGCCTTCTGGTCCGGCGGCATCAGCAACCCGCTCGAGGTGATCGAACAGATTGCCCATCTTCAGTCGGTCGCGTCCTGGAGCGCGATCCGGGCGACACGCACCGCGTCGGAGAGCCGTCGTTGCGGCGGCCAGGTCCATCCGCCGTTGACGCCGGGATAGCGCTGTCGGCTGACTTCGACCTTGACGACGGTCTTGTCGTCGCGGGCGACGACGGCGTATCCGCGGTGCTTGCCGTTGTCGATGCTGCGGAACCGCCACGCGACGCTCTGCACGCCGACCCTGTTCGCAGAGACCCGGGAGCGCCACGTCGTGGAGATCCCGTCACAGTCCTCGCACACCCATTCGGTCACCCGCGGGCAGCGGGCCGGGTAGGTGCCGTTGTTCCGAACAGCCTCCCGTGCTTGCGACCGGGTCGCGTAGTAGAAGATCACGATCGTCGCCCCGGCATAGGTCGAGGCGGAGAACCCTCGTTCGTGCCCCCCGTAGGACCGTTGCCGGGCCTGGGTGAACCTCAGCATCTGCCGGTCCGAACGGCAGCCACGCGGTCGTCCGCCCAGGGTGCCTTCGAACGAACTGGTGTAGTCGTTCCACGCACCGACCCCGTTCAGCTGCGTCTTCACCACGATCTTCGGCGGGAAGTCGGAATCGGGAATGGCGGCCTGCGCGTCCGGCGGGGTCAGCACGGCGCCGGTCAGCGCGGCGGCGGTCAGGAGAGCGAGTCTGCGGAGCATCTCTCGATTGCAACAGAGACGCCCCGTCGGCGCAGGGAAACCCCCGGGTTGCTATCCGGAGCTATTCGAGGACCCAGCGTGCCATTCGGGTGTCGACGACGCCGATACGAGTGAGCGGATGTCGTATCCGATGACACCTCGGCGAACGTCACATCGTTAAGTCGAGCGCGCCTTCTGTGGAGCCGGTCCTGTAGTTGTCGGCGACCTCCGTTCATCTGTCAGAGCCGCCGCTTGTTTTTGCAGTGTCGTGCAAGGCGCGCCTACAGGGACGGATCGGGGCAGCGTTGATGTCGACAGGGGCCGTGGTGCGCCGATTGATCCGACGCGGCACCCCCTGAACCGTCCCGGCATGTCCGGAGAGCTGATTCGTTGGAAGGATCACTCTCATGGCACGACCCAGCAAGTACCCGACCGAGCTGCGTGAGCGAGCTGTCCGGCTCGTGATCGAGGTTCGAGGCGATCACCCGTCGGAGTCTGCGGCGATCAAGTCCGTGGCGAGCAAGCTCGGAATCACCCCTGCTGAGCAGTTGCGCAAGTGGCTACGGCAGGCCGAGATTGATGGCGGTGCCCGGCCGGGCAAGACCACCGAGGAGCTCGCCGAGATCAAGGCGTTGAAGGCCGAGGTCGCCGAGCTGCGTCGCGCGAACGCGATCCTCAAGTCCTCGGCGGCTTTTTTCGCGGCGGAGCTCGACCGCCCCTCCAAGTTCTGATCGACTACGTCTGCCTGCACAAGGACGAGTTCGGGGTCGAGCCGATCTGTCGCGTGCTGTCCAAGCACGGGATCAAGATCGCCCCATCCACCTACTACGAGAACGTGGCCCGCCAGCCGTCGAAGCGTGCGCTGCGTGACGCGGAGATCGTCGAGTTGATCGTGGCCGAACGAGCGCGGCAGAAGCTGCTCGCGCGGTTCGGTGCGCGCAAGATGTGGCTGCACCTACGCTCGAAGGGACACGACGTGGCTCGGTGCACGATCGAGCGGCTCTACACCGAACAAGGCTGGGTCGGTGCACTGCGGCTCAAGAAGGTCCGCACCACGATCCCCGACGAGTCCGCGGACCGGCCGGCCGACCTGGTCGATCGACAGTTCTTCGCCACCCGCCCCAACCAGCTGTGGGTCGCCGACTTCACCTATGTGGCGACCTGGTCCGGCACGGTGTACGTCGCATTCATCTTCGACGTCTTCTCCCGCCGGATCGTCGGCTGGCGAGCAGCAACGCGGATGACCACCGACCTGGTCCTGGACACCCTCGAGCACGCGATCTGGACTCGTCGCCAGGGCGGCGTCGACGACCTGACCGGGCTCATTCATCACACGGATGCGGGCAGCCAGTACGTCAGTTTTGCCTTCACCCAGCGGCTGATCGACGAGGGCGTCGATCCGTCCGTCGGGCCGGTGGGCGATGCCTACGATAGCGCGCTGGCGGAGTCGCAGATCGGGCTCTACAAGGCCGAGCTGATCCGTCCTGAAGGTCCCTGGCGCGGGGTCGAGCACGTCGAACTGGAGACCTTGAACTGGGTCGACTTCTTCAACACCGAACGACCCCACGAAGCCCTCGCCGACCTCACCCCCTGGCCGCCGAGGTACTTTCACTACGCTGCACGAAACGAGCTCAGGCCGACCGGCTGAGCCACCAAATCCAGCCTCCGGACTCGCCGGGACGGTTCACCCACGGCTCCGGCGGTTCGACTGCGCTGTTCGACATCTTCGGCGATCCTGATGAGGTCACCCTCGAGCCTTCGTTCCCGGAGTTCCCGTCATGCGAAACCTGTCGCTCCTAGGGATCGCTTGTGGTCTCGCACTCGCATCGTCCCTCGGCTCCCCAGCGGTCGCCAGCCCCGGTCCTGCGATCCTTTCGCCCGCCGATGGGAGCCTGGTGCCGTTCGGCTATACCGGGCCGATCGTAATTGACGGCCAGCCCGGATATTCCCAACTGTCGGTGACCTGCGACGGCGGCTACGACTGGCACATCGCAGGCACTGGACTTGGCAGTGACGGCTGGGACGAGCTGACCATTCCCCCCATCCACGACTCCGGCGCCTCATGCCAGGTCACGTGGGAGACCGACGACGGGATCCTCGACTCACAGTCCTTTGCCGTTGAGGTCGACCCCATTAGTGTCAGTGTCACCGCGAGCCCATCGACCTTCTACCCGATCGAGCGGGACGGCTACCGCGACACCACTCGAATCCGCTTCCGCTTCACCCACGCCGCAAACCATGTCTCGCTCACCATCAAACGAATCGGCGGCCCGAGAGTCGTTGAACGGACCTTTCATGATCTGGAGGCGGGTACGCACTCCTACCGGTGGGACGGCACCCTCGGTGGAACCACTCGTGCTGCAGCTCCGGGCCAATACAAGGTGATGGTCGACGCGGTCGACGAGCACGATAATGCGGCTCGAGACCGTACCTTCCTCGCCCTGCGGGCGGGGCCGCGGTGCGTGACGCGATCGGAGTTCCGTTCGGTCTACAGGGGGATGGTCAAGCGACGGGTGCACCAGATCTTTGGGACCACGGGAACCTGGGGCGACGGTGCCGCCGGCGGTTACACCCGCCTCTACAAGCAGTGCCGCACCCCCGACCCCGGTCACGCCGTGTGCCAGGTTGTGGTGGAGTACTGGACTCCAAACGTTCCCGACTCCACGAGAGCAATTCTTGGAAGCAAGTCCTGGAACGGGTTCTGCAGCGACTGATGTGAAGCGGTCCGGTCCGAACCGCGGGAGAGCGGAGACCGTAAGCACATCACATCGCGCAACTGAAGGCAGCCGGCGCCAACGCGTCCTGTAACGCCTGTTGGTCGCCTCGGAATGCCGCCACGAGAAGATCGTGAACTCCGCCTTCTCCGAGAGCGTCCGCAACGCAGTCGACGGTCGCCTCGTCGAAGCCACCGGCGGCGTCCCCGCTGTTCATGAGATTCCTGACGAAATCCACGCCGTTGACGCAAGCCAAGGTGGCGTCCGCTGCCGCAGAAGCGTCCACCGGAGAAAAATGCAGACCCCCGGTGGGACTGCCGGGCTCGAGGTCTTCGGTGAGCATTCCCAAGTCCTGGAGTCCTTCGACGCCGAACTGCTCGACGAAGCCTTCGGCGACACAGCTGGCCTGCCCCGCCGTGAAACCGAAACTTCCAGTGCTGTTGGTCTCGAGTATCGACGCGACCGACTCCGCTGCCTTGACCTCGGGATTGGATTCGGACGGCTCAATCGAACCAACCGACTCACCGTCCGATGCGTCGCTCTTCGATGAGCTGTCGTCTGAAGAATCACCACCGCAGCCGTTGAGGCCAACGACGAGGACAAGAACAAGACCGGTGAACCTGCTGCGAACCACCAGAGACCCCCATGTCTCTTGAGTCTGACAAGACTAGACCGGTGTCTCACCTTGGTCCAGATTGTCGCATCTACTGCGAACCGCCCCCGGCTGAGCAATCCACCCACGACAAATGAGAACTGGGGCCCTCAGCGCCGACCTTAGCGGCCACCGAGAGGCTTTCCGCGTAGCCGTCTGGCGATCTGCCCTATGTGATCTGATGCGTTATCCGATCGCTTCGCTAGTGGACCTGCGTCTTTACACCGCATCTGGGAGCAGGCGGCCAATGAAGGGCACAGGAGACAGACGACGGTCCATACTCCATCAATGGCCAGCACTGACCCAGCTGAGGTTCGAGAACGAATCGCTCACTTCGTGGGTGCCCCCCATGCACGCGGCTTAGTCGCGGCGTATTTCAAGCCGTCATCGGGCTTCGCCGGAGCCTTGTTCGACGGACTTGAAAGAGGCGGGCTCTTGACGAGCAACCCTCCAGGTCGGTTCACCACTGACGACATCTCCGCGGCGTCCTTGCTCGATGTTCGGTTCGGACCGATCCCAGTTCGAGCACTCTTGGGCTCACCGGAAATCACCCGGGCCTTGAAGGCCGTGCCCGACAACATCCCGCTCTGGAAGATGGATGATGGAGTCTTCCGAAGGGCCAATCACCTGTGGAACCTTGTCGGTGGCATCGTCGGGGTTGGACCAACGCGCACCAGCAAGCTCCTGGCTCGGAAGCGTCCAGCGTTGGTGCCAATCGAGGATTCGGTCATTCGCGATGCGTTGCTTCTCCACGATGAAACCTGGCGGCCGCTAGCAGAGGCTTTGCAGGACACCCGTCTTCGGCGACAGATTGTCCAACTTCGCCCGAGGAACGTCAGCAAGGCGATCAGCACGCTGCGACTCCTCGACGTTGCCGTGTGGATGTCTTGCAGTCGGAGCAGCGCGGCTGTCAAGGTACAACTGGCAGAAGGAGCCCCGCCGGCTCGGGACCTTCCGTGACCCGAGGGGACCATGAGTCATTTCCGCGAAGGGCGATAGCACGTACGCGCACCATGCGGAACGTTGGCAGTTGCGATCAGGTGAAGGGTGTCCAGCCGAGCCACACTGCCCGCGTGAAGCCAATGCAGCAGCCGAGCGGCGGGCTTGTTGCGGGCCTGGTGGGTCACCGATTAGCCGAGCGAACTGTGCTAGCTGACCGGCATCGGCGTCAGAGGGTCACCCAGCCCTCGCCGTTGAACCAGAACGCGCCAACGTGATTGCGGGCGAACGGGCGCCACTCGTTCTCGATCAGCACGTGCTGCCCATCGGGGCTCATCATGAGCCCGGATGGGAGCGGGGCCATCGGAGCGGCAGGAGTGGGAGCCTGCAACGCCATCGGCTGTTGAACCACCGGCATCATCGGCTGCTGGACCGGCTGCTGGACCGGCAGCCGGACTGGCTGCTGGAGGCGAGCTTGCTTCGCGATTCTCCGGGCTCGGTTGTCGCCGTAGTGTGTGCCGCGCATCATGCCCGACGGGGCGATGCCGTTCGCAGCATTCAACTTCTTCAATTCGCCGAGTTGCGCCTTGGCCAATCGCTGCTTCTTGCTGTTGCCGCTGACCAAACCCAGGCTTCCGACCATCGCTGTCTTGCGAATCAATCCCATTGCGCTGCTCCCATGTCACGTCTTGATGAGGCAGCGTAACGGCCGCCGGCCGGGCGCACGGCTAGATCGGCAAACCTCACCTACGGCCTCGGCCTCCGTCTTTGTGCCGCGCGCGTGGTAGTGCCGACTCGTCGGCCTTCGGCGGCGCGCGGTAGAACGAGTTGCTCTTTCTCAATAACGCAACCAACCAGCGACCCCTGGACGTACGGTCCCGACCAAAGGGCGCTCCGAAGAAACTTGCCAACGGTTCGGCCCTGCAAAGACAACTCGGAGAGTCGCAATGTCGCATCAACCGCCGCCACCGCCACCACCCCCCTCAGGGCCGCAGTTCTATCCGCAATCCCCGTACCCGGTGCCTCCCAAGAAGCAGAGCAAGGTGCTGTGGATCGTTCTCGGCATCGTCGGTGGCGTGATCGTCGTGTGTGGAATCGGGAGCGTCGTCGGCGTGCTGGCCTCCGGCGATCCCGAGGTCAGCAGCACAGAGAAATCGGCTGTCGATCTACCGGAAGCCCAGAGCGAGGTGTCCGAGGACCTGGAGCCGGCCGACACGGACGCGGACGGCGTGGTCGATGCGGAGGACCTCGACCCGAACGACCCCCAGGTCCAGACCGAGGACGACGTCGACACCGACAAGGATCGCGTCCCGGACTACCAGGACTACGACCCCGACGACCGCAAGGTGCAGACCCGAGACGACGTCGACACCGACAAGGACGGGGTGCCCGACTACAAGGACGATTTCCCGAAGAACGCCGCTTACAGCAAGGACACCGACGGCGACAACGTCGCCGATCAGGTCGACGATTTCCCCAAGGACGACCGGTACAGCAAAGACACTGACGGCGATGGGGTCGCGGACTCCAAAGACGACTTCCCGGCCGACCCCAGTCGATCGAGAATCACTTCCGCCATGTACAACGCGATCGACGCTGCTCAGTCGTACCTCGATTACAGCGCGTTCTCGCGCACAGGCTTGATCGGGCAACTGGAGTACGAGGGATACAAGACTGCAGACGCGACCTTCGCGGTCGACTACCTCAAAGTCGACTGGAACAAGCAGGCCGCGAAATCTGCCGAGTCCTACCTGGACTACTCGAGCTTCTCTCGCGACGGTCTGATCCAACAGCTGCAATACGAAGGCTTTACCTACGAGCAGGCGGTGTACGGGGTGAACAAGGTGTACTAGTCATGATCATCCGGTTCAGACGACCGCGGTCCTGAGCGCTTCAGGGTGCAATCGACGCAAAAGGTCGCTCGGTCTCGCTCCGGCTTCTTGTGCTGAGGTGCGGCGGCGACGACGACAGCCATTGGGTTGCGTCATAGCGCCGCGATCAGGTCGCGGCGTCAGACCCGTCGCGACAGCAGGACTAGTCCAATTCTGACCGAACGGAGGAGCCTGCCTCGGTGGCGCTGTGCAGGACACTTACATCGCCCGGAAGTCCGCGGTGCTTCGGAAGGTTCTATCCGTCACCAACCTGACCGACGACGAGCGGCTCCAGACACTCAGGCTCAACGATCCGTCTGCATGACGGGTGTGCAGCACGCGGCGGATCCCCTCGGGCAGAAACCCACCAATGCCGAAGAGGCCCCCGGGAAGCTGCGGTGGTCTCTTCTCATGTTGCGGCGGCGACCGCCGTCACTTTCGTATCTCCATGAACTGCAATTCGCTCGCGGTGCCCGGTCGTCATACTGCGCAGTCGATGAGAGCATCGCCGAGCACCTCGCCGACCTCGGCGATCTCATCGGCGTCGAGGTCCGACTCGTCGTCGTCGGAGATCGCGTTGAGCTGGTCATCATTCAGGGAGGAGTCGAGGACCTTCTCAGCGGCACAGTCGGCCTGGTCCTCGGGGATCCCGGCAGACTCGGTGAGCTGTTCGGAGATGTCGTCAGCGCTCGGCGCGCTGCTCCTCCCCTCATCGCCGACGGCATAGATGTTGCCGATATCGATGCCATAGTCCTCGTTACACCTATCCTGAACGTCCTCCCAAGCCGAGACCGCGGCTAGACCGCTTGCGAAGTCGGATTCGTTGGAGTCACCCAGGGCGATCAGGTCCCGGATCGAACCGCTTGTCTCGTCCTTGATCTCGCTGCTGCTGTAGTCCTTGAACCAGTCAGGGCTCGAGTTGGCATCGTCGTCTCGGGCAAAGCGGTGGCAAGCGATAGTGTTCGCTTCGTCCTCCGAAAGTCGGGTCTGGTCCCAGGCCACGACGCCTGCGGCGACAAAAACAGTGACCACGGCAACGGCTGACGCCGCGAGGATCTTCGTACGGGTGTCCATCGGCCCCCCTTCTGGTGCCGGAGTATCGCACGTCCGGCTTCACCAGAGCCGTCAAAGTCCAACAGCGGCGACTTCCCAGGATTACCTTGGATCCGTGAAACGGACCTCGCTCCGGTTGGCAGTTGCCGCGACTGCTTTGCTCCGGGGGCCGCCGGTCCTTGACGGGGTGCGATTCGGTCGACACCAAGACTCCCGAGGCCGACGACTCTGAGTCCTACCTCTACGACGCCGATGACCTCGATCGGCTACGCGTCGGCATGGACAAAGTCCAGAAGCAACAACGGCTACGACGGAGCGCTCGTCGGCTGGAGCAGATGCAACAAGAGCAGTTGCGTCCGCAGCGTCTCGGGATCAATTGGAAGGACGCCAGCGTCGGTTACAACGGGTACGTCTGCGGGCCGATCGCGTCCACTCGCTACGACGGCGACATCCAATTCATCAACCTCGGCAGGGACTATCCCGATCCCGCGAGGCTCACCATCGTCGGGTGGGAGGCTGCGGGGGAAGTCATCCGCTCAGGCCCCCCTCTAAACATGCCGGCCAGTGCCGTTTGCGCGAAGGGCACGGTCGTTTCGTATGACGGTGTCCGCCAGATTCAGATGCAGTCGTTCAAGGGTCGAGTCACGCCTGTGCAATAGGCGATGGAGCAAGGCCCTGAGTCGGGGCTCCGAACACGTCCTCGAGTTCCTGGCGCCGATCCTCCAGTTGGACCTCCAGATAGATGACACTCACCACGCTAAGAACGACCAGGAGTAGTCCTACCGCGCCGGTCACGATTGTGGTCCAGAGCGGTGCCTTAATGAGGAAGTTGGCGAGGGTCGCCGAGATGACGGCAATGATCGTGATAGCTGCGCCGGTCCAGTTGGTCCCGGTCCCCGTCATCAGACTGACTGACGCGTTGGCCATGATCAGGCCGATGATGCCGACCAGGAGGCCTGCCGCACCGATGGCGATTCCTGCTCCGAGGCGGCCAGCGTCTGTAGTGGCGTCCTTGACCCAGCCAGTCGGAGTCATGACGGAGCCCTGGAGTCTGGTTCCGAGCATGACCCAACCCTGCGTGGTCATGACGTGCCCGTTCATTACGGAGCCGATCGGGTAGGGGGGGTTGTCCATGGGGATGCTCCTTGGTGCGGGCGCCTAGCCCTGGTGGCCGCCGCCACAGACGGCGTCGACCCGGCGCGGCGAGCCTATCGCTCAGAGCCGGATCTGCCGCACGGACCGTGACAGTTCGTGGTGTTCACCGCCATTCGCAACGTATGCGTCACTTCGCCGCTTACACGCCGATCCAAAGTGACGCACAGAAGCGCCGCACACCCCAACTTGCTCATATCTGAGACGCATCGATTCGGCTCGGGCTAGCGTCGTGGAGTGGAACAGCAGCCGGACGAGAAGCGCATGAAATTGCGCTACGCCGGGACCTGCCGTATCTGCGATGTCGCGATCCCAGCGCGCGCTGAGGCCGTGTACGAGCGCGCGACCAAGACAGTTCGATGCCTTGTCCACGCCGATGCAACGTCGGCGGCACCGCCCGCGATCGATGACCCGACGACGGAACCGTCATCGGAGGGCGTTGGCGTCCCCGGGGCTTCAGCGAGGCGCGAGTTCGATCGTCGGCGTCATGCTCGAGAACAGCGAGTGCGAGCCAGGAACCCGAAACTCGGCGGATTGATTCTTGCTCTGAGTGAGGACCCGCAGAGCACGACGGCATGGAACACGGGGGCGCTCGGCGAGGAGCGGCTCGGCAACCGCCTCAATGAACTCAGCAACGACTCCCTCCGAGTGCTCCACGATCGACGCATCCCGGGGACCCGGGCGAACATTGATCATCTCGCCGTCACTCCGACCGGCATCTGGGTGATCGACGCAAAGAAGTACAAGGGCCGTCCCGCATTGAAGGCGCAGGGCGGCGTGTTCAGGCAGCGCGTTGAGAAGTTGCGGGTCGGCTCCCGCGACTGCAACAGCCTGGTCGACGGCATGCTTAGACAAGTCAACGTCGTTGAGAGCGTCCTGCTTCCAGGTGACCGCCCCGAGGGAAGTGGTCGGCCCTGGGGAGGGGTGCCGGTGCGCGGCGTCCTGTGCTTCGTTGATGCGGATTGGCCGCTCATCGGAGGTTCCTTCACCATCCGTGACGTCGACGTCATGTGGCCGAAAAAGCTCTACCCGCTGCTTCAGGCCGACGGGCCCTTGAAGGCCGCCGAGATCGTCGAGATCCACCGCCACCTCGCCGAGAGGCTCCCGCCAGCCTGACCCGCTCCTTCCGCCGCTACTTGTCGCCCGGGTACTCGACGCCGAAATGACCGGCGATCACCGCCGTCGTTTCGCAGCCCCATTCGCGTCGGTCATTCATCGGTACGCTCTCGTCGTCCATCGAGTCGCACTCACCGCCACCGGAGCCACAGTCGCGGTGAATTGCCAGGATCTTGCGTGCGAGCGGATCATCGATCGAGTTGAGGAGCCGCATCGCGCTGACCCAACGAGCCACCGGCGTGGGCCCGTCATCCAACTCATGGACGACATCCATGTGACGCCGTTCGCTGGCCTCTTCGTCGTACTCGTAGCGGGTCATTCGAGGACGTTACGACTTCCTATGCCTGGTGGGCTGCTACTTCCGGCCAATCGCCGGCTGAGTGGACGCCCGATCACAGAGGTCCCAAATCCGCGTCCTTTCGCCGCGAAGCGGGCACCGCATACAACTGGGTATGGCGCGCCCGCAGGTCGCGGCGAGCGGTCTCACGCCGTTGGGAGATCCTTCGCGAACCATCTCAGGGTGAGGCTGCCCCTACGACGTCGAGCAGCTGCAGCTTCTCGTAGCTCTCACTCCCGGGGACTGCGGTGTAGACCAGGAGCGAGTGCGACTGCCGCGGGTCCTGCAGGATTTGGCAGTTCAGCTCCAGAAGCCCGACAGTCGGGTGGCGGTATCGCTTGATCTCTTGAGGGGTGATGCCGACCTCGTGCTCCTTCCACAGGGCTCGGAACTCAGCGCTTCGGTCGAGCAGGTCGGCTGCGAGGCCGGCGGCCTTCGACTCGGGTCCGCGGATGGCGATCACGCCGCGCAATCCTGAGACATACATCCGTGACAAGTGGTCGTGATCCTCGGGCGGGTGGAGGTCCCGGGCCTCGGGCTGAGTGAACCACCGGTAGCCGATGCTCCGCGCAGGCCCGACATGGTGGGTCGAGTCGCCGACGAGGGCGACGCCGAGCGGGGTCTGCCGAAGCGTCTCGCCCAGCTCGGTCACGATCTCTGCCGGAGTGTCGGAGAGTCGGTCGAAGATCCGCAGCATCCCGGGACTCACGTGGTCGCCGCCGGCCCCGCGCTCGGGTGGCCGGTGACCAGCGAGACGGAACAGGTGGTCGCGCTCGTCGAGGGAGAGGTGCAGTCCTTGCGCGATGGCGGCCACCATCTGCTCGGAGGGCTGCGGGCCCCGCTCCTGCTCCAGGCGCGAGTAGTAGTCCGCCGACATGTGGCACAGCACCGCGACCTCCTCCCGGCGCAACCCCTTCGTACGACGGCGTCGCCCCCGAGGAAGCCCCACGTCCTCCGGTTGCAACGCCTCCCGCCGCACTCTGAGGAACGCGGCCATCGCGGCCTTGTCGGTCATGGCCCCATCGTGCCCGGTACGGCATCGCTCATCCACGGATCGACAGACCCTGGATGACGACCGTCTTGTCCCGGAGGGTCGATCCAAAGCAGCGACGACGTCGTTGGTGGACGGGACCGGGAGAAACACATGGCACGCAGGACGCTCGACATCACGATGCCGGACCTCGCAGGGAAGCGTGCGGTGATCACCGGCGCGAGCGACGGCATCGGCCTCATCATCGCGCGAACCATCGCCGGCGCCGGGGCGGAGGTGGTGATGCCGGTCCGCAACGCGGCGAAGGGCAACGCCGCCGTCGCCACCATCCTCGCCCGGCACCCCGAGGCGAAGCTCGCGCTGCACGATGTGGACCTGTCCTCGCTCGCATCCGTCGAGACCTTCGCCTCCACCTTGCTCGCCGAGAACGCACCGATCCACCTGCTGGTCAACAACGCCGGCGTCATGACACCGCCCGAGCGACAGACCACCGTTGATGGGTTCGAATTGCAGCTAGGCACCAACCACCTCGGCCACTTCGCACTCACCGCGCGCCTGCTCCCACTGCTGAAGGCCGGCGCCGCACGTGTTACCTCGCAGGTGAGCATCGCGGCCAAGCGAGGAGCCATCAACTGGCACGACCCGAACTTCGAGCGCGCGTACGACGGCATGCGCGCCTACCGACAGTCCAAGATCGCGTTCGGGCTGTTCGGTCTCGAGCTCGACCGCCGCAGCAAGGCCGCCGGCTGGGGAGTCACCAGCAACCTCTCCCACCCCGGCGTCGCCCCCACCAGTCTGCTCGCAGCCCGACCAGAGGTCGGCAGATCGACGGACACGCTGGGTGTTCGAATGATCCGCCGGCTGGCAGCACTTGGCTTGCTGGTCGGCACCCCGGAGAGCGCCGCGCTACCGGCCCTCCTCGCCAGCACCACGGCATCCCGATCCGGAGCGTTCTACGGACCTCAAGGGCCCGGCAAGGCAGGCGGACCTCCCGGACTCCAGGACCCGTGGAACCCCTTGACGAGCCCCGAGGACGCGGCCCGCGCGTGGGCACTCTCCGAAGAACTCACCGGGATCGGCTTCCAGACCAGCTGACCGGTACCCGCAGCTGTTCGCCGATTCCGTCAAACGCGGCATCCTCCCGTGCCGCCGACCGGGAGTAGGACGGCGCCCCATCTCGGCAGCACCTTGGCGCGGGCGAGGTCGACACAGAACACGAGGACAGTGAGCCCGAAGGCCACGGACGCGATCGCCTGCACGGTGCCGGATCCGCCGCGATCGGACTATGGCGTTGACGGGCAATGAGGAGTAGGCAGGAGCCACCGGCGGTGCCGGACCGGGCGCTGCCCCGTCCAGAGAGGAGCGGGCCGTGTACGCACGTTCAACGACGTTCCACGGAAGGCCCGAGAACATCGACGCAGGCATCAAGTTCGTCGAGACCGAAGCCGGACCCACGCTCGCCAAGACAGAGGGTTGTCGCGGCCTGTCGCTGCTGGTCGACCGCGAGAGCGGGCAATGCATCGCCACGAGCTCGTGGGCGAGCGACGAGGCTCTGCGCGCCAGCGATGACGAACTGCGGCCGCTCCGCGATCGCGGGCGGCAGATCCTCGGCGCCTCCATGCAGGTCGACGAGTGGGAGATAGTCGTGATGCACCGCGCAAGTCACGGCGAGTGCTGCCGGGTCAGCTGGCTGCAGGGTGACCTCGACACCATGACGGAGACGTTCCGCGTCGGGATCCTCCCCGAGCTGGAGCAGACGCCTGGATTCTGCAGCGCCAGCCTCCTGGTGAACCGGTCGGCCGGCCTTGGCTGCGCCACCACGGCCTGGGAGACCCGCGAGGCGATGGAGGCCAGCCGTGCGGCGGCGGACGACATGCGTCGCCGGGCAGCTAGTGAGGCAAGCGGCGAGATCGTCGAGGTTCACGAGTTCGACTTGGCGTACGCGCACCTGCACGTCCCTGAGATGGCCTGACGGCCACGTCGTTCGACCGAGCCCGTCCAGGCGGGCTCGGTTGCCGTCAGCAGCGGAAGACCCGCTCGTACGGGCTCCTGATCCACGCGGAGTGGTCGCCGTCGTCCTCCCAGATCATTGCAGCGGACCGCACGGAGAGGGCCTGGAACTGGCTGCAGTGCTTGTCGTAAGGCCAGAAGCTGCCGAGCGTCGAGTAGCTGGTGTGCTGCTCCCCGACAGGCCAACCCCAGCCGTTGACGTTCGCGCACCCGTTGTCCCGGTAGCTGAACGAGCCGATGTAGGCGTTGCGCCACGCAGTCCAGGATCCGTCGTTCCGCTGGTGCCGGAAGTCGAAGCAGATCCTGACGTAGTTGTCCCTCCCGCATGAGTCCAACCACTTGAAGCGGCCGTACCCGGAGACGTACCTCCCGTCGGTGATGTAGCCCCCGGCAATCAGCATCTCGATCGAACACCCGGACCAGGTTGCCGTCGGTATCGCCGCTGCCGGTTGAGACAGGGGTCCAACGAGGAACAGGGGGGCAAGCAGGGCAGCAAGTGCCCCCTTGCACCGCAGCTTCTTTCCCGACATCGACGCACCTTCTTTCGTGCCCCCGAGTCACTCGCCCAG
Organism: Nocardioides pelophilus; assembly: GCF_014180685.1. Lineage (GTDB taxonomy): Bacteria > Actinomycetota > Actinomycetes > Propionibacteriales > Nocardioidaceae > Nocardioides > Nocardioides pelophilus. The sequence continues at coordinate 28,658 of NZ_JACEHF010000028.1, forward strand.
TGGGCCGCTGTACATGCGAGATCCCGTTCTCGCGTAGGACTCAGATGCGTGGAGAAGGGTGACGTACCGGGCACGCAGGGAGAGCCGGTCGATGAATCTCTGATGACACCTGTGCTCGTCAGCGCGGCTGATCGCGCGGGGTGCGCCTCGAGACGATCTCCCCATGAACCGTCGCGCCCTCGTCCGCCGTTCACGTCAGCAGCGCGACAGGACTTCGTCCACGACCGGGCGCACCCGCTCGACGTGGGTGACCAGGCTGCCCATCAGGCGGTTCCTCGATGCGATGAGCCCCGTCGCGCCGAGGCGGTACAGCAGGGCGCGGATCAGCAGCTGGTTCCAGTCCTCGCCCGTCTCCCAGTCGTCCAGCTGCGCGAGGGGCGCGCCGCGAAATGTCACCGCATCGGTGACGGCCACGGCGTTCGCCATCGCGACCGGCCGGAAGTAGACGGGCCAGTCGATCACGGCAGCGGGCAGCCCGTCGGCGACCAGCACGTTGGGGAGGATGTCGCCGTGGATCGCCTGTCCGGGCGCGGTCACCGGGGCGAGGTGGTCGAGCAGGGTGCGGATCACGTCGAGGGTTCCGTGATCTCCTTCGGGCTCGGCCGCCTCCCAAGCCACCCGGTCTCCGAACGCCCACGGATCGTTGCGCACGTCCAGGAACGCGGGCCGTGGCAGGTCCTTGATGCTGTCGTGGAAGGCGTCGCTCGCCTCCCGGATCCGCGCCAGCTCGCGGTCGATCTCGGTGTCGCGACCGGGAACGAAGACATGGGCGCCCCACCCCTCGACCGACCAGTTCGTCCACTCAGCGCCTCGAGGTGCGAGGGGCTCAGGAACCCGTACGGCGTCACTGTCCCAGGCCGCGTAGACCTCGCACACCCAGTTGTGCTCCGGGACGTAGCCCACCGGCTTCAGCACCAACCGGCCGTCGGTCCAGGTGTAGCCGGCCCCACCGGCGAGCGGCCGCAGCGCGTCGTCGCGGACACCGAACGCGCGAATCGCAGCTGGGGTCGGACCGCTCCGACGCCAGCGGAACTCGGCGTCGTCGAACAACCGGATCGCTGCGGATGGCGGGGCGGTGGTGCCACCGGGCCGGCTGTGGTCCATCCGACGACCGTAGCGACCGGCCCGTCTTGGGGCCTGCGGGATCATGGTCGGGTGAACCGTCTTGGCGCTGCGACGAGCCCGTACCTCCTGCAGCACAAGGACAACCCCGTCGACTGGTGGGAGTGGAGCCCGGACGCGTTCGCCGAAGCCCGCCGCCGCAACGTGCCCGTTCTCCTGTCCGTCGGCTACGCCGCGTGCCACTGGTGCCACGTGATGGCGCACGAGTCGTTCGAGGACGAGACGACGGCGGCGTACATGAACGAGCACTACGTCAACGTCAAGGTCGACCGCGAGGAGCGGCCCGACGTCGACGCGGTCTACATGCAGGCCACCACCGCGATGACCGGCCACGGCGGCTGGCCGATGACCGTCGTGCTCGACCACGACGGTGCGCCGTTCTTCGCGGGCACCTACTTCCCGGACCAGCCGCGGCACGGCACGCCGTCGTTCCGCCAGGTGCTGGCCGCGCTCTCCGAGGCGTGGAACGAGCGGGGCGACGAGGTACGGCGGGTGGCCGGCCAGCTGCGCGAGCACCTCGCCCTGACCGGCGACCTGCCCTCCGGGGCGGTGGGGGCCGAGCAGATCGACGCCGCGGTCGAGAAGCTCGCGAACGAGTTCGACCCGATGGCCGGCGGGTTCGGCGACGCCCCGAAGTTCCCACCCACGATGGTGCTGGAGCTCCTGCGCCGGTATGCCCTTGGTTTCCAGGCTCGCAAGCTCGCACCTGAACCGGCGGGCGCCGCGCAGGCGCGGCACATGCTCGCCCGCACCACCGCGGCGATGGCCGGGGGCGGGATGTACGACCAGGTCGGCGGCGGGTTCGCGCGCTACGCGGTCGACCGCGGGTGGGTGGTGCCGCACTTCGAGAAGATGCTCTACGACAACGCCCAGCTGGTCGGCCTCTACGCCCGGCTCGGCACCGAGGCCGGTGACCGGATCGCCCGCGAGACCGCCGACTTCATGATCCGCGAGCTCCGCACGCCGGAAGGTGGCTTCGCCTCGGCGCTCGACGCCGACAGCCCCGACCCGGCCACGGGGAAGAGCATCGAGGGCGCCTACTACGTCTGGACGCCGGCCCAGCTGGTCGAGGTGCTCGGGGAGGCCGACGGCGCGTGGGCCGCCGAGCTGTTCGCGGTGACCGAGGGCGGCACGTTCGAGCACGGCACCTCCACCCTGCAGCTGCGCCACTTCCCTGCGGACGAAGCAGACCGGGCCCGGCTCGCCGACGTACGCCGTCGCCTGCTCGCCGCTCGCGACCAGCGACCGCGACCCGGGCTCGACGACAAGGTGGTGGCGGCCTGGAACGGGCTGGCCATCAGCGGCCTCTGCGACGCCGGGCTCCGCCTCGGCGAGCAGCAGTACGTCGACGCGGCCGTCGAGGCCGCCGAGCTCCTCGTCCGCATCCACCTCGACCCGTCGCCAACGTCGTCCGAGAACGCGCCGACCCGGCTCCAAGTTTCTGACGGGTCGATGCGGCGGGTGTCTCGGCACGGGGTCGCGGGACCGCACGCGGGGGTGCTGGAGGACTACGGCTGCGTCGCGTCGGGCTTCCTCGCGCTCGTGCAGGCGACCGGTGACGCCCGTTGGCTCGACCTCGCGACCGGGCTGCTCGACGCCGCGCTCGCGGGGTTCCGCGCACCGGACGGCGGCTTCTTCGACACCCACGCCGACGCCGAGGCCGTGATCGTCGGCGTGGCCCGCCAGCGCGACCCCGGCGACAACGCGTCGCCCAGCGGGTTCAGCGCGATGATTC
>NZ_JACEHF010000280.1 GCF_014180685.1 Nocardioides pelophilus
GAGAGGGCACAGACCGTCCGGCCGTCGCCCGCCACGACCACCAGCCGCGCCTGCGCCCGCACACTGACCAGGGGAGCGAACGCCTGCCTGCAGGCGCGAGGGTCCAACGGCCTCAGGGCCGGGTTCGAGGCGAGGTCGCGGATGAGGGGAACCGCGCTGTCGAACAGGCTGCCGAGCTCGGCCGCCTGGCTCGCCGCCACCTCGGTGAGCTCGTCCTCGGCGCGGTCGCGCTCACGGTCGAAGGTCGCGTTCGTCACCCACACGATGAGCGCGCCGACCGCCACCAGGCAGGCGAGGAAGCTGGCGACCACCGATGCGGTGACCGACCTGCCCACGCCGCGGGTGCTCATGCCGGCCGACCGTGGCCGCCGGGGCCGCTGCCGGGGCCAGGACACGACGCCGGCTGCTCGCCCCGACGGGCGCCGTCGTACGGCCGGTCACCGCCGACTAAGAACGTCCCCATGTCGTCTCGCTCCCCCATGTGTGGTCGATCCCACACTCGCCCACACGAGAGTGGCACGGCAGGGGCCAAGGCACTGCGGGTTCCGGGCAGAAAGGCCCTCCCACGCTGTGGCCAGTGGGGCCAGAGTGGCGCAAGCTCACCCGAGGGACTTGTCAGGGACGGGTGGGGTCACGCTCCGCACCAGCTCCCCGGGTAGGAGTCGAACCTACGTCGCTAGTCCTGATTCAAAGTCAGGCGGGCCCTGCCGGCAGACCAACCGGGGATTGCAGACGCAAAGCCTAAGGCCAGGCCGTCGCGACCCGACAACGTCATACGCTGGCGGACCAGTGAGTCGACGTACGTATGACGTCCCGCCGGACGTCATGCGCGGATTCACCCATGGGTCGACGTACGTATGACGCCCGCGGCCGCTCAGCGCAGGAGGTCGCGCGCTATGACCATCCGCTGGATCTGGTTGGTGCCCTCGAAGATCTGGGTGACCTTGGCGTCGCGGAAGAGCCGCTCGACGGGGTACTCGCGCGTGTAGCCGTTGCCGCCGAGCACCTGCACCGCGTCGGTGGCCACGGCCATCGCGGCGTCGGTCGCGGTGACCTTCGCGACCGAGGCCTGGCGGGAGAACGGGAGACCGGCGTCCTTGAGCCGCGCCGCGTGGAGGTACGACGCCCGCGACCGCTCGACCTCGGCCGCCATGTCNGTCCGCGAGCATGAACTGCAGGCCCTGGTTGTCGCTGATCGGGCTGCCGAACTGGATCCGCTCCTTGGAGTAGCTCACCGCGTGCTCGAGCGCCGCCTGTGCGATGCCGGTCGCCACCGCGGCGATGCCGAGCCGGCCGGCGTCGAGCGCCGACAGCGCGACGTTCATGCCGCGGCCCTCCTCCCCGATCAGGTTCGCAGCGGGGATCCGGGCGCCGTCGAAGAGCACCTGGGTGGTGACGTCGCAGGCGAGTCCCATCTTCTTCTCGGGCGTGCCGAAGCTCATGCCCGGCGTGCCGTCCGGCACCACGAACGCCGACAGACCGCGCTTCGGGTCGGGAGCGGTGCGGGCGAAGAGGATGTAGTAGTCGGCGCACGAGCCGTTGGAGATCCACTGCTTGGTGCCCTTGACGACGTACTCGTCGCCGTCCCTCACCGCAGTGGTGCTGATGGCGCTCACGTCGGACCCCGCTTGCGGCTCGGACAGGCAGTAGGCCCCCAGCCAGTCGCCGCCGAGCATCGGGGGCAACCACTCCTGCTTGACCGCGTCCGACCCGTTCGCGTGGACCACGGTGGCGGTGAGGCTGTGGACGCTGACGCCGACACCGACGCTCGGCCACGCGCGGCCGATCTCCTCGACGACCTGGAGGTAGACCTCGTACGGCTGGCCACCGCCGCCGTACTCCTCGGGGAACGGGAGGCTCATCAGCCCGGCCTTGCCGAGCAGGGAGTACGCCGACGCGGGGAACTCCGCGTTCCGCTCGGCCTCATCGACCTGCGGCCGCAGCTCCTTCTCGGCGATCTCGTGAGCCAGCGCCAGCAGCTCGCGCGCCTCTTCGGTCGGCAGCAGCCGTTCCACGTTCGTCGCCACCCGCCCAGCCTAGGCGCGCTACAGCCTCGCCCGTGACTCGGCGATCGCGTAGAGGGCGACCGACGCGGCGACACCGGCGTTGAGGGACTCCAGCACGCCGGCCATCGGGATCGACACCAGCCGGTCGCAGGTCTCGGCGACGAGGCGGTGCAGCCCGTCGCCCTCGGACCCGACCACGACCACCAGCGGTCCGCCGGCGAGGTCGGGGTCGGCCGCGAGCTCCCGCAGGGACAGGTCGCCGTCGGCCGCCAGGCCG
>NZ_JACEHF010000281.1 GCF_014180685.1 Nocardioides pelophilus
GGCCGGCGCTCACCGGTCGGCCTCGCTGTCGACGTACGTCCGGGTCATCCGGCCTCCGATCCTGGTCACGATCTCGTAGTTGATGGTGCCGCACGCCTCCGCCCAGTCCTGGGCGGTCGGCACGCCCGGGCCGCTGCCGAACAGCACCACCTCGTCACCGATCGCCGCGGTGTCGCCGCCCAGGTCGACCATGACCTGGTCCATGCAGACCGACCCGCGGATCGGGCGGCGCTTGCCGCCCACCGCGACCTCCGCGCTGCCGCCGGGATGGAACGCGTGGCGCGGGATGCCGTCGCCGTAGCCGACCGGCACCAGGCCGACCGTCGTCGGCCGGTCGGCGACCCAGCGGTGCCCGTAGGAGACGCCGTCGCCCGGCGCGAGCTCCTTGACCAGCGCGAGGCGGGTGCGCACCGTCATCGCCGGCACCAGACCGAGGTCGGGCGTGCGGCCGGGCGCGGGGTCGAGCCCGTAGACCGCGATCCCGCAGCGGACCGCGCCGAAGCGCGACGACGGGCGGAGGACCGCGGCGGCGGAGTTGGCCAGGTGCAGCAGCCCGGGTTCGAGACCACTGTCCGCGGCGAGGGCGACCGCAGCCAGGAAGGCCCGCTCCTGGCGGTCGTTGGCGGGGTGGTCCGGCTCGTCGCTGCACGCGAAGTGCGACCAGAGGCCGGTGACCTTCCAGCTGCCCTCGCGCTCGCCGGCCCGGGCGCGCGCGAACAGGTCGGCCCATGTCGAGCGCGGCGCGCCGCCCCGGCTGAGACCGGTGTCGACCTTCAGCTGGACCCGGGCCCGTCGGCCGACGGCCTCGGCCGCGGCGGCGATCGCGTCGAGCTCGGCGACGGAGTACGCCGTCACGTCGATGCCNGCGACGGAGTACGCCGTCACGTCGATGCCCTCGAGCAGGGGGCGCTCGAGATCGACACCGGGGAGCATCAGCCAGCACAGCAGCGGACCGGCGTACCCGGAAGCGCGCAGGGTCAGCGCCTCGTCGACGGTCGCGGTCGCGAGCCACTCGGCACCGCCGTCGCGCGCGGCGCGGGCGGCCTCGACCATCCCGTGGCCGTAGCCGTCGGCCTTCACCACCGCGATGAGCGGCACGCCGACCAGCTCGCGCAGCACGCGCACGTTGTGACGGATCGCCGCCACGTCGACGACGATCTCGGCGAGCGGGCCCTCCCGGACGACAGCCGGCTGGTCGGACATGGTCCGATCCTCCCATCACGCCGGCAGCGTCGCGACGACCCCCGGAAGTGCGCGCGCCACGTCGCTCGCGACGATCGGTCCGTCCTGGGACGCGAGGGTCGCGGCAGCACCGTGGAGCCACGAGCCCACCGAGGCGGCGTCGTACGGCGAGAGGCCGGCCGCCAGCAGGGCCCCGATCAGGCCACCCAGCACGTCGCCGGCACCCGCGGTCGCCAGCCAGGGGACACCGGTGGTGGTGACCCGGACCGGGCGGCCGGGCTCACCGATCAGCGAGTGGCGACCCTTGAGCAGCACGGTCGTGCGGAACAGGTCGACCGCCGTCCGCAGGTGGTGGAGCGGTCGGGCCTCGACATCCGCGCGCTCCGCGCCGAGCATCGTGGCCAGCTCGCCGGCGTGGGGGGTGAGCACGGCGGGACGGCCGGTCACCCTGTCGGCGAACTCGAGCGCCGCCGCGTCGACGACCAGCGGCACGTCGTCGTCCAGCGCCACCCCGAGCGCCTCCTCCGCGGTCGCGTCGCTGCCGGAGCCGACGACCCAGGCCTGCACCCGGCCCTCCCCCACCACTTCCGGGTACGCCGCGCGGACCTGGTCGCGCACCTCGGCGTCGCCGACGAAGCGGACCATGCCGGCGAACCCGCACGCGGCGCCGGCGACGCTCAGCAGCGCAGCGCCCGGGTAGGTGGTCGAGCCGGCCCGCACGCCGACCACGCCCCGGGTGTACTTGTGCGCCTGTCGGTCCGGCCGGGGCAGCAGCGCCGCCACGTCGCTCGGCTGCAGCGCCTCGAGCGCCGGCTCGGGCAGCTTGAGGCCGATGTCGACCAGGTGGACCACGCCGCTGTGCATCGCGGCCGGGTCGACCAGGTGGGCGACCTTGTGGGTGCCGAAGGTGACCGTGACGTCGGCGCAGACGTGCGGACCCGCCAGCTCGCCGGTGTCGACGTCGACCCCGGACGGCGTGTCCACCGCCACCACCGGGATCCCGGCGACCGCCGCCAGCGCCTCGGCGGCAGCAGCGCG
>NZ_JACEHF010000282.1 GCF_014180685.1 Nocardioides pelophilus
CTCGCTGACGACCGCCCCGCGGGTGACCACGCCGTGCCGGTCGAGCAGCCGCTCGGCGGTGGCATGGGCACGGCGGGTCGGGTCGGCGTCGATCGCGGGCAGCAGCGCCCAGCGCCCGGCCGTCTCGGGCGGCCCGGAGCGGGCCACCCGGCCGGGCCGTGGGGTCGGCTGGCGGCTGCGGTGGGCTGGCCGGCCGGCGCGGGTGAGGGAGCGCAGCGGAGCGAGCGTGTCGTTGCTGACCCGTCCGGACCAGACCAGCTCCCACAGGGCGGTGCTGAGCGCCCGGTCATCGAGGCTGCCGACAGAGTCGCTGAGCTGGCGGAAGAACCACGCGCCACCGGGCGCGAGCGCGGCGAGCACCTGCCGCTGCAGCTCGTCGTCGACCTCGGTCTGCGGCTCCGGGAGGGTGAGTGACGCCTGGTCGGCCAGGTGGAGCGACACCCAGCCGTCGCTGCCCGGGAGCGCGCCGTGGCCGGCCCACACCACCTCGCCGGTGGCGGTGAGCTCGTCGAGGTAGGCCGGCTCGTAGTCACGGACGCGCGACGCCAGCACGAGCGGCTCGAGGGCGGAGGCCGGCACCGGCGCCCCGGCGAGCTGCTCGACCGCCCGCAGCACACCGTCGAGGCCGCGCAGCCCCCGGCCGGTGGGCGACACCTGCTGCCACGCGGCCGCGAACCGGGCCAGCGCCACCGGCTCGACCGGCTCGATCTCGTGGCGCAGCTTGGCCAGCGAGCGCCGCCGCAGCCGGCGCAGCACCTCGGCGTCGCACCACTCGTCGCCGACGCCGGTCGGCCGGAACTCGCCGGTGAGCACCCGCCCCTGCGCCTCGAGCCGCTGGAGCGTGTGGCGGACGACCGCCGGCCCGAGACCGAGCCGCTCGGCGACCTGCAGGTCGGTGAACGGCCCGTGGGTGCGGGCGTAGCGGCCGACCAGGTCGGCGAGCGGGTCGTCGACCGGCTCGGTGAAGGTGCCCGGGGTGCCGGGCGGGACCGGGACGCCNGAAGGTGCCCGGGGTGCCGGGCGGGACCGGGACGCCGAGACCGTCGCGCAGCCGGGCGACGTCCTCGACGACGGCCCACGCATCGCCGTACGGCATCCGGACCTGGACCACCCGTCGGGTCGCGGCGAGGGCGGCCAGCCACTCGGCCACCGGGGAGTCGGGCACCGTCCGCGCGCTCGCCTCGTCGGTGGTCAGCGGCCCGAGCAGGCGGAGCAGGTCGGCCACGCCCTCGGCGTCGCGGGCGCGGCGGTCGGGCGCCACCCGCTGCAGCTCGGCCTCGACCTCGGCGAGCACGTCGGGGTCGAGCAGCTCGCGCAGCTCGGCCCGGCCGAGCAGCTCGGCCAGCAGGCCCTGGTCGAGGGTCAGCGCGGCGGCCCGCCGCTCGGCGATGGGGGAGTCGCCTTCGTAGACGAACTGGGCGACGTAGCCGAACAGCAGGGTCCGGGCGTACGGCGAGGGCTGGCTGGTCTCGATGTCGGTGACCGTGACCTCGCGCCGCTGCACCCGCGTCAGCAGCGCCGTCAGGTTGGGCAGGTCGTAGACGTCGTTGAGCACCTCGCGGACCGTCTCGAGCACGATCGGGAACGACGGGTAGCGCGCCGCGACCTCCAGCAGGGCCGAGGCCCGCTGCCGCTGCTGCCACAGCGGGCTGCGACGGCCGGGGTCGCGCCGCGGCAGCAGCAGGGCGCGGCCGGCGCACTCGCGGAACCGGCTGGCGAACAGGGTGGACCCGCCGACCTCGCGGGTGACGATCTCCTCGATCTCGTCGGGCTCGAACGCCACCAGGTCGGCGGTGGGTGGGTCGGCGTCGGTGTCGGGGATCCGGATCACGATCCCGTCGTCGGACGCGATCGCCTGGCTGCCCTGGCCGGCCAGGCCGTAGCGCTCGCGCAGCCGGGCGTTGATCGCGAGCGCCCAGGGGGCGTGCACAGCCGTGCCGTAGGGGGAGTGGAGCACCAGCCGCCAGTCACCGAGCTCGTCGCGGAACCGCTCGACCAGCAGGGTGGTGTCGCTCGGGATCAGGCGGGTGGCCTCGACCTGCTCCCGGACGTAGCCGACCAGGTTGTTGGCGGCGTTGTCGTCGAGGCCCTCGGCGGCGGCGCGCGCCCGCGCCTGGTCGTCGGGCAGGGCGGCGAGCTCGCGGGTGAACGCCCCGACTGCCGCGCCCAGCTCGGCCGGCCGGCCGAGGGTGTCGCCCTTCCAGAACGGGAGCC
>NZ_JACEHF010000283.1 GCF_014180685.1 Nocardioides pelophilus
ATCGCGGTAGACCCGGATCACGTCCTCGCGGAACTCCTTGGGGAACGGCTTCGGCACGGTGCACATCCTTCCAGCGCCGACACACATCGACGCAGATCAGATGTCACCTATCCGTGCAGCAGACCCCGGTACCTGTGGTGAGAGTGGACTGAGGGGCAACTACTCGTGGACATCGTGTGTGGCTCTTGTGGGAGCGAGGAGTTGATCCGCGATCCAGGCGCGCCCAAGTCAGCTGACATCCCACTGCTGTGCACGGAGTGTGGCTGGCGTGGAACAAGAAGCCCGAGAGCATCCTGTCCCAGGTGTGCCTCGACCGACCTGGACGAGACACCCATCGATGGGTGGGCCTACGGCGACCTTGACCAGGCTCGTGAGAATCCTGGGACGCCGGACTGGGGGTACGTGGACAAGACCGCCTACAGGTGCCGCAAGTGCCGCAACGAGTGGGTCAAGGCGGGGGAGTACCGCCCCTACGTCGCGCCTGAGCCGCGAACCGATGCTGACGCGATCTGGCGTCGCATTCACAACCACGCTGGGCAAGAGTTCTTCACCAAGTCGGGCCAGCGTTTCAGCTACGAGGCGACCCAGCGGGCGATCGACTTGAACAACACGAACCGGTTGATCCCGAGAAGCGACTTCGACAAGGCATTGGAACGTATGCCGGTGACGGGGCCTGGGGAGTTACAGGACCTGCAGGGCCCGTCCTACATCTACGGGATCCTCACGGACCTACGCATCAGCCAGCGTGACGAGCCAAGCGACGAGTCCAGATCCTGAGAACCTCTGCGATCTGGCACGGATCTGGCACGACGCCACATGACAAAGGCCCCCGATCCGCGTTTCCGCAGGTCAGGGGCCACATGTACTGGTGGGCGATACTGGGTTTGAACCAGTGACCTCTTCCGTGTCAAGGAAGCGCGCTACCGCTGCGCCAATCGCCCGGGTCTGGAGTTATGGAGGTGGGTACGGGATTTGAACCCGTGTACACGGATTTGCAGTCCGTTGCCTCGCCTCTCGGCCAACCCACCGTGGAGGCCTGGGTCTGACCTCTCCGAGCGGACGACGAGGCTCGAACTCGCGACCTCAACCTTGGCAAGGTTGCGCTCTACCAACTGAGCTACGTCCGCCTGCAACCCCCTCCGCGCCGAGTTTCCCCGGTGCGGCTGGTGCGCGTGAGAACAGTAGCCGATCGCCTCGGGAGCACCAAAACCGGCCCGTCCGTAGGGTGAGTCGCATGCGTGTGTGGATCAACGGAGCGTTGCTCGCGGACCCCAATGCCCCCGCCGTACCCGTCACTGATCACGGCCTCACGGTCGGCGATGCGGTGTTCGAGGCGATCAAGGTCGTCGACGGCCAACCGTTCGCGCTCGGCCTGCACCTCGACCGGCTGGAGCAGTCGGCGGCGGGGCTGGGGCTCGAGGGCGTCGACACCGACGTCGTACGCCGCGGCGTCGCCGCTGTGCTCGACGGCGACCCGCTGCCGCTCGGCCGACTGCGGATCACGGTCACCGCGGGGCCGGCGCCGATGGGGTCGGGCCGGGGGAGTAGCGAGCCTACGGTGATCGTGGCGGCGGGCCCGATGAACGCCAACCCGGAGACGACCACGGTCATCACCGTGCCGTGGCCGCGCAACGAGCGGGCGGCGCTGGCCGGCATGAAGACCACGTCGTACGCGGAGAACGTCGTCGCCCTCGCCGCCGCCCAGGAGAAGGGCGCGACCGAGGCGGTGTTCGCCAACCTCCAAGGCCACCTGTGCGAGGGCACCGGCAGCAACGTCTTCTACGTCGTCGACGGCGAGGTGCGTACGCCGACGCTGGCCAGTGGCTGCCTCGCCGGAGTCACCCGGCGGCTGGTCCTGGACTGGTTCGGGGGCATCGAGGTCGATGAACCCATCGAGGTCGCGGCGACCGCCGACGAGATCTTCCTGGTCTCCACCACCCGCGACGTCCAGGGCGTGACCCGCTGGGACGATCGCGAGCTGGCCGCGCCCGGGCCGGTCACCCGCAAGGCGATGGCGGTGTGGCGCGAGCGGGAGCCCGAGCTGCTGGGACGGTGATGCCTTGGTTTCGAGGCTCGCTTCGCTCGCACCTCAACCAGCGGCCGGGGGCTCGCTTCGCTCGCACCTCAACCAGCGGCCGGGGGCTCGCTTCGCTCGCACCTCAACCAGCGGCCGGGGGCTCGCTTCGCTCGCACCTCA
>NZ_JACEHF010000284.1 GCF_014180685.1 Nocardioides pelophilus
CCCCGCGGCCGCCGGCAACGACGGCGCCGAGGCGTACGCCGCCCACCCCTCCCCCTGGGTGATCACCGTCGGCGCCTCGACCTCGGCGCAGCAGGTCGGCGCGGTCGTCGCCCTGGACGGCCCGCGGCTCGAGGGAGCCATGGCCGCGACCGCGCCGGTCGGCCCCGCGCCACTCGTGCTGGGTACGGACGCGGTCGCCGTCGGTGCCGACCGGTCCGACGCGCGGGTCTGCGCGCCGGGCAGCCTGGATGCCAGCGCGGTCGACCGCGCCATCGTGGTCTGCGAGCGCGGCGCGGTGGCCCGGGTCGAGAAGTCGCGGACGGTCCGGCTCGCCGACGGCGCCGGCATGGTGCTCGTCAACACCGCTCCCGGGTCGACCGACGCCGACCTCCACGCCGTACCGACCGTGCACCTCTCGGCCGCCGACGGTCGGGCGCTCACTGCGTGGGCCCGCGACCGCAGCCGACCCCTGGTCCGGCTGGTGGCGATCGGTGAGGAGCGGACGCCGGCCCGGGTCGCACGGTTCAGCAGCGGCGGCGACCCGACCTGGCCGGTCCTGAAGCCCGACCTGGTCGCCCCCGGCACCAGCGTCCTCGCCGCCACGACGGGCGGCTGGGCCGTCGTCAGCGGTACGTCGGCGGCGACCGCCCACGTGAGCGGCGTCGCCGTCCTTCTGCTCGCGCGGCCGGGGAGCACCCCGGACCGGGTCCGCTCGGCGCTCCTGACCTCGACCATGCCCGTCGGCGGACCGCCCGGGCTGCGAGCCGGCACCGGACAGGCGCGGGTCAGCCGCATCCCTCCGATGGCCTACCTGGTCGACCCGCGGCACTTCCGCGGCTGGCTGACCGGGCACCGGTCCGACCTCAACCTGGCCCAGGTGCTGCTGAGCACCGGGCGACTCGTCGCGCGACGGACCATCACCAACACCGGCCGCCGACCGCTCTGGCTGACCACCCACCTCACGGGCTTCGACAGCGCGGTGCGGGTGAGCCCGTCCGCCGGGCTGGTGCGGCCCGGCCGCAGCCTGACCTTCCGGATCAGCCTGCCCACGGCCCCGCGGACGACCGACGCCGGCACGGTCGCCTGGCACAGCGCGGCGGGTGACGAGAGCCGGCTCGCGGTGGTGATCACCCGGTGACCGAACCCGGGTCCGCACCCCGGCTCGCCCCGCCGCCGGTGCCGCTGCGCACCGAGCGCCTGGTGCTGCGCCACGTGACGACGTCCGACCTCGACGCGCTGCGCTACTACTCCGACCCCGAGGTGTGCCGCTACCTCCCGTTCCCACCGGCCGACGAGCAGGCGCTCGCGGAGCGGGTCGAGGCCATGGCGGGCCGGGTGGCGCCGTCGGAGCCGGACGAGGTGCTCGCCCTGGTCGCGGCCCAGGACGACACCGTCGTCGGCGACGTGGTGCTCCGCCTCCGCACCCGGCCCGACGCCCTGGGCCCGCCNGCCCTGAGCCCGCCGGCGGTGGCCGAGATCGGCTGGTGCTTCGCACCGTCGTACGCCGGACGCGGGCTGGCCACCGAGGCCGCCACCGCCCTGATCGCGCTGGCGTTCGACCACTACCCGCTGCACCGGCTCTACGCCAGCCTCGACCCTCGCAACGAGCGGTCGGCGGCCCTGTGCGAGCGGCTCGGCATGACGAGGGAGGCGCACCTGAGGCGCGACTTCCCCGAGCCCGACGGCAGCTGGACCGACACGATGATCTACGGCCTCCTGCGGGAGGAGTGGCCACCCGCCTGAGAGAACCGCCGGACCGGCGGGTCGGCTCAGGGTCGGGTCAGGGGCGGGTCACCTGGATGGTGACGCCGTCACCGAGGTTGATGATCGCTCCAGGCACGAGCTGGACGGCGATGCCGGGCTTGAGGTCCTCGGGACCCAGACCGGGCTGGACCAGCACGGTGCCGTTGGTCGACCCCATGTCGGTGACGACGGCAGTGCCCTGGTCGGCGCCGCTGCCCGGACGGACCTCGATGTGGGTCGACGAGATCTCGTGCAGGCGGCTCGGCACCGTGACCAGGTGCGGCTGCTCGCTGTCGGTGAACCGACGCGCCTCGGGTGCCCGTCCGATCAGGATCACCCGGTCGACGAGCACCTGCTGGCCGTCGCTGATCATCAGCTTGGCGACGCCGCCGCCGACCGGTGCCTCCGCGGCGGGCGGGGCGGCCATCGCGCCGGGGT
>NZ_JACEHF010000285.1 GCF_014180685.1 Nocardioides pelophilus
GGCCGCCGCGACCGACCGCCGCACCTGTTGGTCGGTGCCGGCCACGACCACGTGCACGGAGCGGGTCCCGAGCAGCCGCGCCGCGGTCACCGCACCGTCGAGGATCAGGTGCGGCGCGGTCAGCGCGAGCGCCGCGTCCTTGGCGCTGGCCGGCTCGCCCTCGCTCAGGTTCACCACGACGAAGGGCCGACCCGACGACCGGGCGGCCGTGGCCAGCTTGCGGGCGAACGGGAAGCCGGCGCCGCCCCGGCCGCGCAGCTGGACCCGCTCGAGGTCGGCCAGCAGCCCGGTCAGGTCGAGACGTCGGGGCTCGCCGTGCCAGGAACGGTGCGCGGCGAGCGACGGTCCGGCGTCGATCGCGGCGAGGACCCCCGGACCGCGTTCGACGACGACGCCGCTGGGACGCACGGCCTCGGCGGTCATGCGGGCTCTCCTTCCAGCCCGGCCGGGCCGGGCGTCAGCCACCGCACCATGCCGGCGACGACCACCACACCCGCGGCAGCCGCGTAGGTGACNGACCACCACACCCGCGGCAGCCGCGTAGGTGACCAACGCCCAGGTCTCACTGCTGTCGGTGCCGATCGCCAGGCCGTGCACGAGTCCCAGCGCCCAGGCGAGGTAGGCCAGCTGGTGCACGCGCTGCCAGGCGCCCAACCCGAGCCGGGCCCGCACGAGCGTGGTGACGATGATCGCCAGGATCACGTTCGACGCCAGGGTGCCGGCGGCCAGCCACAGCGGCTCGTACGCCGCGCCGTACGGCACGAACGCGTGCCACCAGCGGATGTCGACGTACTCGTCGAGCACCGCGGTGGAGATGTGGGCGACGAGCAGCGCGGCCGCGAACAGGCTCAGGTTGCGGTGCAGGGACCGGGACACGAACGCCGGCACCAACGACCCCGCGCGCCCACGCATGGCCAGCACTCCGAGGAGCACGGTCGCGGTCAGCACGACGAGCAGCACCATGCCGGTGCCGCGGTTGAGGAACCAGAGGATCGGGGTGGTCATGCCGCCTCCTCCCCCGACGGTCCCGACGATCCGGCCGGCCAGTCGCCGACCAGGCGGACCGAGCCGTCGGCCAGCACCAGACGGGCGTGGGCGCCGCCGTCGGCGAGCCACGGCTGCGCCTCGGCGCCGAGCACCAGCGCCGCCGTCGACGCCACGTTGGCCCCGACGGCGGTGTCACCGAGGGCGGTCGCGGTGCGCACGGCGCCGTCGACCGGAGCCCCGGTGCGCGGGTCGATCAGGTGGTGGGCCCAGCCGTCGTCGGTACGCCACCGGCGCGCCAGGATCGTGGAGGTCGCCATCCCGCCCTGCTGGAGCGCGACGGTCTGGCCGACCTCGCTGTGCTCGGTCTCGCTGACCCGGACCGGCCAGGCCTCGACATCGAGCGCGAGCACCCGTACGTCGCCGCCGAGGCTGATCAGCACGCCGCATCCCAGCTCGGCCGCCACGGTCTCGGCGACCAGGTCGGCGGCCCAGGCCTTCGCCGTCGCGCCCAGGTCGAGCAGGCAGTCGGACGGGATGAGCACGGCGTCGTGGTCCCACCGGATCTCCCGCCAGTCGGGGCGTGGGGCGGCGACCTCGGGCACCGCGATCGCCGGCCGCCGCACGAGCTGCGCGAGGTCGGCGTCGTAGCCCCAGCTCACCAGCGCGCGGCCGACACAGGGATCGACCAGTCCGTCGGTCAGCCGGGCCGCGTCCACCGCGACCCGGACGGCCTCGACCAGCAGCGGGTCGACCGCGACCCACTCCCCCGGCGCCGCGTTGAGCCGGGCGAGGTCGGAGTCGTCACGGAACCGGCTGCAGGCGAGGTCCACGTCGTCGAGCACCTGCCGGGCCAGCGCCTCCGCGCGCGACAGCTTCGTCTCGTCGGTCACGCAGAGCTGGACGTAGGTGCTCCACACGCGCCACCTGCTCATGCCGTACGCCATCTCAGGACCCCGACGAGTTCGACGGGGGCGGCGGCGGGGGCGGCGGCGGAGGAGGCGGTGGGGGAGGCGGCGCGTGCGGCTGGGGTTGCGGCTGCGGGTTCGACTGCTGGGGCGGCGGGCTGCCGGTCGGCGTCGAGGTGGACGTCGGGGCGGTCGAGGCCTGGCCGCCGCCCACCGTGACCGTGACGACGCGGGTAACGATCTCGGTCTTGACCGGTCGGTGCTTCGTCAGCAC
>NZ_JACEHF010000286.1 GCF_014180685.1 Nocardioides pelophilus
CACCCCCCCGGCAGCAGCCGTACGGCGGCCGCCGTGCCGACCACGTAGACGAGCGCGAAGGTGCCCGTGGTGATCAGCAAGGTCGCGTCGGTCGGTTGCCCGAGCAGCCCCTCCGCGACCGTCGTCGCCAGCGCCAGCCCGGCCACGAACGCCAGCGCCCGGCGCGGCGTACGACGACCGTCGCCGATGTCCGCGCCGAGCCAGCGGGGCATCGCGCCCGTGATCGACAGCGCGGCTCCGAGCCGGGACGCGCCGGCGAAGTAGGCGTTGATGGCGCCGATGGTGAGCAGCACCGCGATCACCGTGGTCAGCGGGCGTGCCCAGTCGCCGAAGGCGCCGGCCAACAGGTCGGCCAGGGGCGCTCGCCCGGCGCTGCTGCCGAGCACGGCGACGGTCACGAACGCGATCCCGAGGTAGAGCACGGTCACCGCGACCAGTGTCATCGCCGTGGCGCGGCGGATGTCGCGGGCCGGGTGCCGGTACTCCGCAGACAGCGAGCTGACGATCTCCCACCCGGCGAACGCCCACACGAGCAACGCGGCCGCGGCGCCGACGCCCGACCAGCCGTGGGTCAGGAACGGCGTCAGGTTGTCGGTGTCGACCCGCGGCAGCGAGACGACGATCGCGACGAGCAGCAGGGTGGCGATCGCGGCGGCGATGACGAGCTGGACCCGGGCCGAGACCTGGATGCCCACCCAGTTCATGACCGCGACGACCGCGATCACGACCGCGGTCACCACCACCTCGATGGTTCGGCCCCCACCGACCGCGTCGGCGACGTACGACGCGGCGAAGCCGGCGGCCACCGGCGCACCGATCGGGATCGCGAGGAAGAAGCCCCAGCCGACCATGGTCGAGACGCGTTCGCCGAACGCGAGCCGGGCGTAGGTCGCGACGCCGCCTCCGTCCGGGTGTCGCGCGCCGAGCGCGGCGAAGGTGAAGGCCAGCGGCACCGAGATCGCCAGCAGCGCCACCCACGCGAGCAGCGAGGCGGGCCCGGCCGCGTCGATGGCGAGTGCGGGCAGCGAGATGACCCCGGTGCCGAGCACCGCGGCGAGCGTCATCGCCGTGCCCTGGACGACGGTGAGCGACCCGCCCCGCTCCGCCGACGGCGCCGGCGCCGGTGTCTTCATGAGAGCGCGGCCGCCCGCGCCGTGACGTCGGCGGGGACGGCGGCGTGGGAGTCGGGGGCGCTGACCGGCGCCAAGGCGACCCGGCGCAGCGGGATGTGACCTCCCCAGGCGCCGGTGGCGAGGTCCTCGGGCTCGTCGACGGGACCGCCCGCGCGCTCCTTCATCGACGCCTCCCGCAGGGGCATCGCGAGCACGGCGGTCGCGGCCAGCTCCTTGCGCGTCGACGCCCGCAGCGTGGCGGCCCGGCCGGGGATCATGTGGTCGATGATCAGGTCGAGCGCCCGGCCGCGCTCGGCGGGGTCGTCCACCACCCGCGCCCGGCCGATGATCACGGCCGACCGGTAGTTCATGGAGTGCCCGAACGCGCAGCGCGACGCGACCAGCCCGTCCAGCTCGGTGACGGTCACGCACACGTCGGAGCCGAGCGCCGACCGCAACCACCCGGCGCCCGTGGAGCCGTGCAGGTAGAGGGTGCCGCCGGCGTCCGGACCGGCCGGGTCGATGGCGTACGCGGTCGGCAGCACGACCGGGTGCGTCGTCCCGTCGCGGCTCACCACGACGCCGATGTGGGCGACGAGGGCGTCGGCGAGCAGGGCCAGCAGCCGGTCGCGCTCGCTGACGGCACGCTTCTCACCCCGGGTGACGGTGGTCCTGGGGGTGGGCGAGAGGGTCTCCATGGGACTAGCCTTCCGGAGGAGTGGCCCCCCGTCACGGGCCACTTCTCAACGATTCTGACAAGCCACTTGGAGGGGCCGTCGTGAGGACGCTTCCGGTGCGGCTCGACCGCGACCACCCCGAGCCGCTCGGAGTCCAGCTCTCGACCCAGGTCCGCGACCTCGTCGTCGCCGGCACCCTCGCCCCCGGCGACCGGTTGCCGAGCACGCGGGCCCTGGCGGCCGAGCTGGGCGTGGCGCGCGCGGTCACCGAGCAGGCCTACGACCAGCTGCTGGCCGAGGGCTGGCTGAC
>NZ_JACEHF010000287.1 GCF_014180685.1 Nocardioides pelophilus
CGCCCGCGCCCGGACCGGCGCGGACGGCGCCGCGTCGTACGACTTCGACGTCGAGTGGCGGCTGGGGGCGGTCACCGTCGACGACGTCCAGGTGCTGCACGTCGGCTCGCTCGCGCCGCTGCTGGCTCCGGGCGCCGACACGGTCCTCGCGCTCGTCGAGCGCTTGGCGCCGACGACGACGGTGACCTACGACCTCAACATCCGGCCGGCGATCACCGGCACCGGCCCCGACGTGGTCGCCCGGGTGGAGGCGCTGGTCGCGCGGGCGGACCTGGTCAAGGCCTCCGACGAGGATCTCGCCGCGCTGTGGCCGGGGCTCGGGTACGACGACGCGATCGCCCACCTGGTCACCCTCGGGACGGGCAACGTGGTGGTGACGAAGGGCGCCGACGGCGCCGACTGGGCGTGGGGTCGGCGGCGCGGCGACCGCGTCTCCGTCGGGGCGCCGCGCGTGTTCGTCGTCGACACCATCGGCGCGGGCGACACGTTCGGCGCCGGCCTCCTCGACGCGCTCTGGGACCGGCTGGGGAGTCGGCTCGCCGGGCTGACGACGGAGGACCGCGCCGCCGCGCTCACCCATGCCGCCGCGTGCGCCGCGGTCACCGTGGCCCGGGTCGGCGCGGACCCGCCGTGGCGCGCGGAGCTCGCCTGAGAGACTGATCCGGTGCGGCTCCGGATCGATCTCGCCTACGACGGCACCGACTTCCACGGCTGGGCCGCTCAGCCGGCGCTGCGCACCGTGCAGGGCGAGCTGACGAGCGCGCTGGCGACGGTGCTCCGCACCCCGGCCGAGGAGCTGCGGATCGTCTGTGCCGGCCGCACCGACGCGGGCGTGCACGCCCGGGGCCAGGTGGCGCACGTCGACCTCCCCGAGGGCCTGGCCGCGGAGCCGGCCGGTGACGACCTGGCGTTGCTGTCGCGCCGGGTCAACGGCGTGCTGGCGCCCGACGCCCGCGTCCACCGGATCGCGGTCGCGCCGGACGGGTTCGACGCCCGGTTCGCCGCCGTGTGGCGCCGCTACGCCTACCGGATCGCCGACTCCGCCGAGCTGGTCGACCCGCTGCACCGACGCCACGTCCTCACCTGGCCGCGGCCCCTCGACGTCGACGCGATGAACGCGGCGGCCGCGCCGCTCGTCGGCCTCCACGACTTCGCCGCCTTCTGCAAGCAGCGGCCCGGAGCCACCACGATCCGCACCCTCCTCGAGCTCTCGTGGTCGCGCGACGACCACGGGGTCACGGTCGGGCACGTCAAGGCCGACGCGTTCTGCCACTCGATGGTGCGCGCGCTGGTCGGCTGCCTGGTCGCGGTCGGTGAGGGCCGTCGTCCGCCGGAGTGGGCGCGCGAGATCCTCACCGCGCAGCGGCGGGACCCGGCGGTCGCCGTACTCCATGCGCACGGGCTGACCCTCGAGGAAGTCGCCTACCCGCCGGACGCCGAGCTGGCCTCGCGGGTCGCGCAGACCTCGGCCAGGCGCGAGTCCGCGGAGGCGGACGCATGAGCGAGGACCACTACTTCACCGCCGACCCGGCAGCGCCGTTCCAGCGCACGGCCGTCGAGACCGAGGTGTGGGGGCAGCGGCTCGCGCTCACCAGCGGATCCGGGGTGTTCGCGAACGGCCGGTTGGACATCGGGACGTCGGTGCTCTTCCGCGAGACCGAGCCTCCGGCCGGCGGGCGGATCCTCGACCTCGGGTGCGGGTACGGCGTGATCGGGCTGGCCGTGTGTGCGGCTGTGCCCGCGGCTCGGGTGACGGCCGTCGACGTGAACCGGCGCGCGCTCCTGCTCGCCAACGAGAACGCCGCGGCGCACGGGGTGACCGACCGGTTCGCGGCGATGACGCCGGAGGAGGTCCCGGCGGACGCGGTGTTCGACGAGATCTGGTCGAACCCGCCGATCCGGATCGGCAAGGCCGCGCTGCACCAGCTGCTGCTCACCTGGCTCCCTCGGCTCGCGCCCGGCGGCCGCGCGGTCATGGTGGTCGGCAAGAACCTCGGGGCCGACTCGCTCCAGCGCTGGCTCGGCGAGCAGGGCTATCCCACCGAGCGGCTCGCGAGCGCGAAGGGCTTCCGGGTCCTCGAGACCCGGGCTGTC
>NZ_JACEHF010000288.1 GCF_014180685.1 Nocardioides pelophilus
CGACAACGATCAGCTCGAAGCAAGCGGGCACGCGGCCGCGGCCCGTGAGCACGTCTACGGCTTCAACCGCGCCACGATGTGGCAGCGGGACCAGACCCCGGCCGAGACCTCCGACCAGTTCGCGGACTTCGCCGACCTCACGGCCGCGCTCCCCCAGGCGGTCTCGCAGCTGTCCAGCACGCTTGAGCAGGCCCTGTCCAGCCAGGTGCTGAGCATGGACGCGATGACCGACGAATCCGATCCGGCCATGGCTATCGGCGTCGCCCGTCTCCACTTGGAGGAGGCCCGCGGACTCGCGGTCGACCTCCACAAGCACCTGAACGCCGCCCGCAACGCCACCGCGCACATCATCAGCCAGGGCGTCGACGACGGGCAGGAGTCGATGCCCTGGGACCAACCCTGACCTGGGTGGTCCCCGGCCCTTGGTGAACCGCGGCGTCTGAGGCCCGAGAGATTTCTTCGCGCTCGGTGATCGCCTGAGCGGGCCGACCTTCCTTTGGTGACTGAGACATGACCCCGGTCAACCAAGGAGCTGCCCGTGAGCACGCCCACCGATTCTCCCTCCGCCGCGGCCGACCGTGACCCCGTTCAGGAGGCCCGCGACCACCTCGAGCAGGCCCTGGCGGCCCTGGACCGCCTCCGCGAGGTCCTGCCCCCGCCGAGCAGTACGCCCCCGTCCGACACGGGAGGCGGTGAGCCGGCATGACCACCGACACCGCTCTGCAAGCCGCAGACGCAGTCTTCATGGCCGATCAGGCCGTAGGACGCGGCCGCCGGGTCGTCGACGAGCTCCACGCCACGATCAACTCCGCGCTCCGGGTTCTCGATGACGCCGAACTCGACTCGGCGAAGGCCCGCCTCAACGACCGCGGTGACTACTACCTTGAGGCCGCCGGCGAGCACTTGAGCCGCCTGCAGCGCCGCTGCAGCGACAACGCCGAGCTTGTCGACGAACTCACGGGACACCTGGAGCGTGCATCGCAGGCGATCGCCGATGCCCACGATCTCCTCCAAGACGCCGACACCTCCGATCCTGGGCTCGCCAGCGAGGTCGCGCAGTTGAAGCCACGCCTCGCAGTCGCGGGCGAGATGATCGACCTGGCCAAGCCGATGGCCCGGTTGACCGCTCAGCACGTCGACAGCGCGCAGCTGGCGGTCCAGCACGTGACTCCGCCGTCGTTACTGCAACCGGTCACCCTCGAGCGGAGCATCGCGACCGCCGGCAAGGAACTCGGCCGCGCCGACGAGGACGTGCGCCTGCTCAAGAACGTCGTCGACCACGCCGCGGCCAACGCCCGGCAGTCGGCTGGCATCGCCAGCGAGATCACCGACAACGCCCGCCGGCGTATGGCCGAGCAGGGCCGCGGCCAGGTTCCTCGCCAGGCGGCCCCGGCCGGCGGGTCGCCGGCGCGGTAGGCGGGAGGACGGGCATGGACCTCGATCAGGGCGGCCGCCAGCTGGCTGGCCTCGTCCTCGATGCCGCCGGCCGCGGGCAGCACGACCAGGTCGCCGACCTGATCGCGCTGCTGGACGCCGACCAGCTGCGGTCGCTGGTGACCGTCCTGGCCGTCCAGGTCGACCAGACCATGCCGTCGGCGCCGGCAACCGGCCCGGCTGCGGTGTGCGAGCTGACCATCAACGCGGCCGCACCGATGTTCGGCACCACGCCGGAGGCGATCCTGAGCGCCGAGCGCAGCCGTCCGGTCAGCGACGCCCGCGCCGTGGCCATGACCGCCGCCCGCGAGGTCGGCCTGTCCCTGCCGGCGATCGCCGAACACTTCAGCAAGGACCACGGTTCGGTGATCCACGCCGTACGCCGCACCGCCGAGCGGCCCCGGCTGGCTGACGCCGCGGCCCGGGTCAGGGAGCACGTCAACGACCGCTACACCGCCCGGCTCCCCCGCCCCGAGGCCGCGGTGGTCAGCCTCCACCAGGATCGGCCGGCGTCGAACTTCGAGCCTGATGGCCCCGTCGAGCAGGCCGTCGTGGCGGCCGCGGAGGCCTTCGGCACCACGCCGGAGGTCCTCCTGGGTGCCGACCGAAGCCGGGCGGCA
>NZ_JACEHF010000289.1 GCF_014180685.1 Nocardioides pelophilus
CGCGGACCACTCGCTGCCGAGGCAGCGGCGGAGCTCCACCGCTGGCTGCGGGACGTCCACCCAGCCCAGCAGTACGTCGACCGCGCGGCGCCGCAGCACCCACGCGACCGCGGCCACGAGGCCGGCCGCCGCGTGCGCGAGCAGCATCGGCCAGGTCAGGCCGAGCAGGGCGTCGGATCCCGCTCCGTGGCGGTGGAGATCACCGCCGGCGGTGAGCGCGACCAGCCAGGCGTGCAGGAGGACCTGGAGACCGACCAGCGCGGGCAGCATCACGCGGACCGGAGCCCGGCCGCGCAGCACCAGCAGGCTCGCGCCGTACGCCGTCGCGGCGACCGCCAGCAGCCAGCCCGCCGACGGCAGCTGACCCCCGGCGGCGGTGTGGGCGAGCGCGAGGGCCGTGGTCGTCTCGGCCGAGGCCAGTCCTGCGGACAGGCGGACCCCGGACCGGGGCACCTCACGCAGGATCAGCACGCGGCCATGATGCCGGAGCGTCGTCGGACGTCATACGGCACGGCCCCTATGACGGCCGGGACGTATGACGTTGCGCGGGACGTCATACGTCCGAGCGGCGATGGGTCCGCGGACGTATGACGTCCTGCCGCATCCGGCCGCTGCTCGGCACCCGGGCAGGGAGCGTGGGGTCAGCCGACGGCGAGCTCGGCGCGCTCGATCAGAGCCTTGACGATGTCGATGGCGCGGATCCGGCCGCTGGTCACCGGCGAGCCGCTCGGGTCGAACTGGAGGGCCGTCGGGAGGCCGATGAGGTTGCCGTCGTTGTCGACGGCCATGCCGCCGGAGTTGCCGGGCGCGATCCGGGCTTCGGTGTCGAACTCCGAGCGCGGTCCGAGGTCGGGATCGTTGAGGACGGTGGAGATGACGCCGGTGGTGACGGTGATCGAGTCCCCGGAACCGGCGACGGCCGGAAAGCCGAGCACCGTGACGTCGTCTCCGGCGCGAACCTCCGCGGAGCTGCCGATCGGGACCGTCGGCAGGGACACGTCGCCGTCGAGCGGCGACCCGTCGGCCTTGGCGCAGATCTGGATCACGGCGACGTCGAGGTAGCCGTCGGCCTCGATCACGCACGCGCGGTACTCCGGGGGCGCGGTGGTGTCGGTCGCGCCGTCGGTGATCGAGATCAGCAGGTACTCCGGGTTGGCGATCGCCGCCTCCGGGCCGTACTGCTCGACGATGCCGGGCGACTCGGGCGCTGCGACGTGGGCGTTGGTCAGGATCAGGCCGTCGGAGCGGATGATCGACCCCGAGCCGGCGTACGCGAACTCCTGGCTCGGGTCCTCGAGGGCATGGCTCTCGGCGATGATCTTCACCGCGGCTGCCTTCGCCGAGTCGAGCTCGGCGTCGGTGAGCTCGTCCGGCGAGTCCGGGCCCGACGATCCGTCGGTGGGCGTGGTGCCGGGCGCCGAGTCCGAGGGCGTGCTGTCGGCGAGCGGCTCGTCGTCGTCACGGCTGAGCAGCACCGTGGCGGTCGCGATGCCGAGGATGAGCACGAGCACGCCGGCCACCACTCCCGCGATCAGCAGGGTGCGGGCGAGGCGGCGGCGCGCGATCCGCTTCTCCTCCTCGACCGCCGAGAGGATCGGCACGAGAGTGAGCTCGGGACCGGCGACCGGGTGACCGAGGCGCAGCACGGTGCGCTCGTCGAACTGCTTGGTGGTGATCCGTCGGCCGTTGAGGAACGTGCCCTCGTTGGACTGGTTCGTGTAGGTCCAGCCGCGCGGAACACTGGTGACCGTCCCGTGCATGCGGGACGACGCCGGGTCCTTGAGCACCACGGTGCAGTCGGGCAGCCGACCGATCGTGATCTGCGCGGGGTGCCGGAACCGGTGCTCCTTCCCCTCGGCGACGAGCAGCAGGTCCGGGCCGGTGCGCACCGGCGCGGGCGCACCCGGAGCGGCCGGAGCCGCGGACTGGGCGGCGAGCACCTGCGTCTGGTCGAGGCCGGCCGGGATCACCGGGGGCGGCTGCGGCGCGGACGGGCGGGAGACCCGGGTGCCGGACGGTCCGGCAGCCGCCGCGCCG
>NZ_JACEHF010000029.1:0-20222 GCF_014180685.1 Nocardioides pelophilus
GTCGCCCTCCCGGGGCACCGGCTGCCGGCGGCCCGCGCCGAGCTCCTCCTCCGGCTGGGCGACCACGCGGGCGCGCGCACGTCGTACGACACGGCGATCGCGCTGTGCGCCAACGACGCCGAGCGCGCTCATCTCGTGCGTCGCCGGGCTGCGCTCCCCGATCCGGGGTCGACCTGACCGGGCTGGACGCGATCAGCCCTGCGCGGCGCTCTGCATGATGTCGAGCCGCAGCTGCCGCAGCAGTCCGACCACCCCGGCCGGACCCTTGACCACGACGTCGGCGAGCGGCAGCAGAGCGCTCTGCTCCTGCGATGCGGAGCAGACGCGGAGGGCGGCCAGGCCCTGCTTGGCGAGGTCGGCGACCGCCTCGAACGCCTCGAGGTCGCCGAGGTCGTCGCCGGCGAAGAGGAAGCCGCGGGCGTCCAGCTCGGCGACGAGCCGCTCGACCACCATGCCCTTGTGGGCGCCGGGCGAGCGGACCTCGATCACGTTGCGGCCCGGCTCGATCACCATGCCGTGTCGGCCGGCCAGCGCCCGCAGCGGCGGCAGCAGCCGCTCGAAGGCGCCCTGCGGGTCGGGCAGCCGGCGGGTGTGGACCGCGACCGCGAGGCCCTTGTCCTCGACGTAGGCGTCGGACGCGTCGGCGAGGCGCAGGGTCCGGGGCAGGTCGCGCTCGAACGTCGCCAACCCGCGGGGCGGGCGCGGTCCGATGATCCGCCGGTGGCGCGAGGTCCACCGCTCGTTGCCGTACTGACCGAAGAGATAGAGCTCGCGGCCCGCGGCCTGGATCGCGTCCCCCACCTCCTCGAGCCCGCCGAGGTCCAGCGCCTGACGCGCGGGGCGGCCGGTGATCACGGCGATCGCCGCCACGTGCGGCGCGAGCTGGACCAGGACCTCGGCCGCATCGGGGTGGATGTGCGCGCGTGCCGGGTCGTCGACGATCGGCGAGAGGGTGCCGTCGAAGTCGAGCCCGACCACCGTACGGTCGGCTACCCGGACGAGGTCCGAGTAGCGATGCTCACCCTCCAACGACGAGAACTGCACGCGTCCAGCCAATCACGGAACGCGACGAACCGCGCCCGGCGGGATCAATCTCACTCCGATCCCGGGGAACGGGACCTGGTCCGGACCTACCCCAGCGCGCCGGTGAGGATCACGGTCAGGTTGGTGTCGCTCATGGCCGGATCGGCGGGCACGAGGCGCTGGATGCCCAGGTCGAGCGCGAGCTTCTGGGCGGCATCGCGTTGGCCGGGCGGGAAGTAGACCGTGGTCGCCGGGATGGTGCCGTACCAGTTGTCGGCCGCCACGGCCCGCCAGCCGATCTCCTGGACCCGGGTGAGGACCTCACCGGCGAGCCCCGCGGTGCTCGTGTTGTTGAAGACCACCACGCCGTGCTCGCTGCGGTCGACCGGCTTCTTGGTCTTCTTCGGCTCCTCCGGGGTCTCGCTCTCGGCCGGGTCGTCGGTGGTGCCGGCGGACGTCTCGTCGTCCTCGCCGTCGGTGGTCCCGGCCTGGTCGGTCTGGTCGGTCGTCTCGTCGGCAGAGGAGGACGACGTGGTGATCTCGCGCTCCTTGCGCTCCTCGCCGCGGGTGGCGACGAAGGCGACGGCCGCGACGACGACCGCGATGATGCTGAGCCAGACGACGGGCGACGGCAGTACGGCGCCCCGCTGGTCGCGGCTGCTCATGGGGTCAGACCTCGAAGCCCAGCCGGCGGGCGGACCGCTGCCGCTGCCGCTGGGAGCGCAACCGGCGGAGCCGCCGGACGAGCAGCGGGTCGGCGGCGAGCGCCTCCGGCCGGTCGATGAGGGCGTTGAGGACCTGGTAGTAGCGGGTGGCGCTCATGTCGAACTTCTCGCGGACCGCGGTCTCCTTGGCGCCGGCGTACTTCCACCACTGGCGCTCGAACTCCAGGATCTCTCCGTCGCGGTCGCTGAGCTCGCCCGCGGTCGTCCCCAGGGCTGCGGACGACTCAGCGGCCGGGATGCTCGGCTGCGGGTCCATGCTCTTCTCCCCCGATGTCGACAGTGGTCTGACTCCTACTGTAGACGTCGAATCACACCGATGTCATTCGGACCGCCGACGTGTTGCGACCAATCGGCTCAGGATCGCACCACTAAGGTGACTGACGTGCGCCACGACCTCGTGATCGTCGCCAACCGGCTCCCCGTCGACCGGGTCACCCTTCCGTCCGGCCGACAGGCCTGGCGAAAGTCGCCCGGCGGCTTGGTCGCGGCCATCGAGCCCGTCATGCGCACCCACGGCGGCGGGGTCTGGATCGGCTGGCCCGGCGGCGCCGGCCAGAAGCTGAAGCCGTTCGAGGACGAGGGGCTCTCGCTGGTCCCGATGTCGATGTCCCAGGACGAGATCGAGGGCCACTACGAGGGCTTCTCCAACGCGACCATCTGGCCGCTCTACCACGACGTCGTCGCCAAGCCGGCGTTCCACCGCGAGTGGTGGGACGAGTACGTCAACGTCAACCGCCGGTTCGCCGCGAAGGCCGCAGAGCTCGCCGCGAAGAACGGCACCGTCTGGGTCCACGACTACCAGCTGCAGCTGGTCCCGCAGATGCTGCGCGACCTCCGCCCCGACCTCCGGATCGGGTTCTACCTCCACATCCCGTTCCCGCCGGCCGAGCTGTTCCAGCAGCTGCCCTGGCGGCGGCAGATCCTCGAAGGCCTGCTCGGCGCCGACCTGATCGGTTTCCAGCTGCCCGAGGCCGCGGCCAACTTCGTCCGGCTGGTCCGGCAGCGGGTCGGCCATAAGACGCACCGCGACCTGGTCTACCTCCCTGACGGCCGCACGGTCCGGGCCGCCGCGTTCCCGATCTCGATCGACTCCGCCGGCTTCGAGGAGCTCGCCCGCTCGCCCGAGGTCGTGGAGCGGGCGAAGGCGCTGCGGGAGGCGCTCGGCAACCCGCGCCGGATCTTCCTCGGGATCGACCGGCTCGACTACACCAAGGGCATCTACGCCCGTCTCCGCGCGTTCAGCGAGCTCATGCACGAGGGCCACTTCGACGTCGAGGACGCGGTCTTCGTCCAGGTCGCCGTGCCGTCCCGCGAGCAGGTCGAGGAGTACCGCATCCTGCGCGACGACATCGAGCGCCTGGTCGGCCGGATCAACGGCGACCTCGGCCGGATCGGGCGCCCGGCCATCAGCTACCTCCACACCTCCTACCCCCGCGAGGAGATGGCCGCGCTCTACCGCGCCGCCGACATCATGGTGGTCACGCCGTACCGCGACGGCATGAACCTGGTCTGCAAGGAGTACGTCGCCTGCCGGGTCGAGGACGACGGCGCGCTCGTGCTCTCGGAGTTCGCCGGAGCCGCCGAGGAGCTGAAGCAGGCCTGGCTGGTGAACCCCTACGACATCAACGGCATGAAGTCCGCGCTCCTCGAGGCCTACCAGGCCGACCAGAAGGAGGTCGGGCGACGGATGCGGGCGATGCGCAGGACCATCAGGCAGCACGACGTGAAGGCCTGGGCGGCCAGCTTCATGACCCAGCTCGAGGACGTCGGCGTCCACACGAAGAACCCCCATCCGGCCACCAAGTCCTGACCAGAACCGGGCCAGACCATGACCGGGCCCTGACCGGCAGCGGCACCGTGCCCTGGACGGCCCTGCGGAAGCCACCTCCGGAGAGGTAACTTTCGCCCATGGATCTGATCCCGAAGCCTGATCAGGTCGTGTCCGCGGCCAGCAACGTGGCGCACAAGATGCTCTACGGCGGCCTCGCCGACCTGCGCCCGATGCCGCGCACCCTGATCGATGACGGGACCCTCCGCGAGGTCTACCACTACCGCCCGTCCGGCACCGTCAAGGAGACCGGCGACCCGGTGCTCCTGGTGACACCGCTCGCGGCGCCGGCGATCTGCTACGACCTGCGCCGGGGCTGCTCGCTGGTGGAGCACTTCGTGACCGGGGGGCGGCCGACGTACCTCGTGGAGTACGGCGAGGTCTCGTTCCGCGACCGCAACCTCGGCATGGAGCACTGGATCGACGAGGTGGTGCCGACCGCCATCCGGGAGGTCTCCGCCCACGCCGGCGGCCGTCCGGTGCACGTGATCGGCTGGAGCCTGGGCGGCATCTTCTCGCTGCTCGCGGCCGCCGACCAGCCTGACCTGCCGATCGCGTCGCTGACCGCGGTCGGCTCGCCGATCGACGTGTCGCTCGTGCCGCTGGTCGCGCCGCTGCGGCCGCTGCTCAACTGGTTCAACGGCAAGGGCCCGATCACCAAGGGCTACCAGCTGCTCGGCGGTGCGCCGAAGCCGGTGGTGAAGTGGGCGTTCCAGCTGTCGTCGTTCCAGAAGATGGTGACCAAGCCGCTCGCGCTGGCCAGCCACATCGACGACACCGAGTTCCTCGCCCAGATCGAGGCGGTCGACCGGTTCACGGACAACATGATCGCCTACCCCGGCCGCACGTTCGGGCAGCTCTACCACCGGTTCGCGAAGGGCAACCAGCTCGCAGGGGGAGAGTTCGACCTCGACGACCGCACCATCCGGTTGGCCGACATCAAGGTGCCGGTGCTGGTCTTCGGCGGATCGACCGACGGCATCGCCCCGGTCCCCGCGGTCAAGGCCGTCTCCGCGCTGCTGACCGGGTCGCCCGAGGTGCGCTTCGAGATCGTGCCCGGCGGACACCTCGGCATGCTCACCGGCCGGGCCGCGCGCAACACCACGTGGGTGGTGATGGACGAGTGGATCACCCAGTGGTCGACCGAGGCCAAGGAGCCGGCCCAGGAGCCGGCCAGGAAGCCGGCCGCGAAGGCCGCCGGCGGTGCGACCGCGATCGGCACCAACCGCTCCCGCCGCCACTCCTCGGCCGCTTCCCGCGCCCTCAAGAAGTAGCCGCGTCCTGGCTCCGCGGCGGGGCGGCCGCGATCCCGCGCCTAGTCAATTCTGACTAGAGGGACGGACCGCCTGCCCGATCCGCGAGGGGGCACCGGACTTCTACTGTTGGTTTCACCGACGCGGGCTTCGAGGAAACTCTGGAGGGAGCCCACCAGTGCTGGCGCTTCTTGCGCTGCACGGTGGTCCAGCAAACTCCCTCGAGGCCCGCGTCGGAGCTAGCCACATGGCGGCGCCCCTGGGAGGGAGAGGGGCGCCGTTAGTGGTTTTTCGGGCCGGGAAGGGTCGTCAGGCCACGAGGTCCTGGTAGTCGGGGTGCTTGCCGATCCAGCCCTTGATGAACGGACAGGTCGCGATCACGCGGAGGCCGTCGTCACGGGTCGCGTCGAGGGCACCACGGGCGAGCTTGCCGCCGATGCCCTGCCCCTCGAACTCGTCCTTGACCACGGTGTGCACGAAGTCGCGCACACCGTCGCCGGCGCGGTACTCGGCGAAGCCGGCCAGCCGACCGTCCGCGGTGTGGATCTCGAACCGGCTGCGTTCGGGGTTGTTCGTCACCTGGGTGTCGCTCATGGAGCGAGCCTAGGTGCAGGGAACAATGGCGCCGTGAGCGCGCTCGCGGGACTCGTCGACAAGGGACTGATGGCGCCGGACTGGGCGGAGGCGCTGGCGCCGGTCGACGACCGGGTCGCCGCGATGGGCGAGTTCCTCCGCGCAGAGCTGGCCGCGGGCCGGTCCTACCTGCCGGCCGGCGACCACGTCTTCCGTGCGTTCCGCCGACCGCTCGCCGACATACGGGTGCTGATCGTCGGCCAGGACCCCTACCCGACGCCCGGTCATCCGATCGGCCTCTGCTTCGCGGTCGACGCCCACGTCCGGCCGATCCCGCGCAGCCTCACCAACATCTACCAGGAGCTCGCCAACGACGTCGGCGTCACGCCGCCGCCGCACGGCGACCTGACGGCATGGACCGAGCAGGGCGTGATGCTGCTCAACCGCGTGCTCACCGTGCAGCCCGGCCAGCCCGCGTCGCACCGCGGCAAGGGTTGGGAGCACGTCACGGCGTGCGCGATCGACGCCGTCGTACGGCGGGCGCAGGGCGGTGCGCCGATCGCGGCCATCCTGTGGGGGCGGGACGCGGGGACGCTCAAGCCGCACCTCGGCCCGATCCCGTGGGTGGAGTCCGCGCACCCGTCTCCCCTGTCGGCGAGCCGCGGGTTCTTCGGGTCCCGCCCGTTCAGCCGGGTCAACCAGCTGCTGGTCGAACGCGGTGGACAGCCGGTCGACTGGGCGCTTCCGACGGAATAAAGTTGAAGTCTCAACTATTGAGGTAGTCATGACCGCAGGAACCGAGACCACCAGCGAGCGGATGCCGGCCCTCTACATCGGGCACGGCGCGCCGCCGCTGCTCGACGACCCGATCTGGTCCGGCCAGCTCGCGGCCTGGGCCGCGGACCTCCCGCGCCCCAAGGCCATCCTCATCGTGAGCGCGCACTGGGAGTCGGCCCCGGTCTCCCTCAGCGCCAGCGGCGCCGAGCTGGTCTACGACTTCGGCGGGTTCGACCCGAAGTACTACCGGATGACCTACCGCACCCCCGACGCCACGGCGTTCGCCGAGCGGATCGCCAAGCTGATGCCGGACACCGAGCCGGTGCACCAGCACACCTCGCGCGGCCTCGACCACGGCGCCTGGGTGCCGCTCAAGATCATGTACCCCGACGCGGACATCCCGGTGCTGCAGATGTCGCTGCCGACCCACGACCCCGAACGGCTGCTCAAGCTGGGCGAGCGGCTCCGACCGCTCCGCGACGAGGGCGTGCTCATCATCGGCTCCGGCTTCCTCACCCACGGGCTGCCGTTCCTCAAGGAGTTCCGGATCGAGGCGGCCGTCCCGCAGTGGTCCGCCGACTTCGACCAGTGGGCAGCCGAGGCCATGGCGCGCGGCGACGTGGACGAGCTGGCGTCGTACCTCGCGAAGGCGCCGGGGATGCCCTACGCCCACCCGACCGTCGAGCACTACAGCCCGCTGTTCGTCACGCTCGGCACCGCGACCGACCCGGCCGCAGCCGGCACCCAGGTCATCGACGGCTTCTGGATGGGCCTGTCGAAGCGCTCGCTCCAGGTTGCCTGAGCGCGCCGAGATCAAGGATCAGGCTTTGCGCCTCATACGCGCATTCTCCGCACGCAACCGTTCGACCTCTGCCTCGAGCTCGAGCACCCGGGCGATGCCGGCGAGGTTGAGGCCCTCGGCGAGCAGGTCGCGGATCCGGTGGAGCCGCTGGATGTCGGCGCGGCTGTAGAGACGGGAACCTCCCGCGCTCCGCGCGGGTGCGACCAGGCCACGGCGCTCGTAGACCCGCAGGTTCTGGATCTCCATCGAGACCAGGTCGGCTGCGACCGAGATCGCGTAGACGCCCCGCACCTGCTCAGCGGCCATCGGTTCCACCTCCATCCGGCTTGACTCTATCGGAACAGATAATCTATAACCAGCGTTATAGGTCTTAGAGGCGTCGGACCACGGTCCGACCGACACGAAGGAGGAACCATGTTGCTGCGAACCACCGACCCGTTCCGTGACTTCGACCGCTTGGCCGGCCAGCTGCTCGGCACCGCATCCGGCACCACCAACCGGCCCGCGGTCATGCCGATGGACGCTTGGCGCGAGGGTGACCGCTTCGTCATCGAGTTCGACCTGCCCGGCGTGAAGCGCGACAGCATCGACATCGACGTCGAGCGCAACGTGCTGACCGTGCGGGCCGAGCGCATCGCCGGCAACGGCGACTGGCAGCGGCTCGCGTCCGAGCGCACCCACGGGCAGTTCAGCCGCCAGCTGGTGCTGGGCGACAACCTCGACCTCGAGCGGATCGAGGCGGGCTACGAGGGCGGCGTGCTGCGGCTCGTCGTACCCGTCGCCGAGCGCGCGAAGCCGCGCAAGATCGAGATCGCCGGCACCGCGCCGACGGCCGAGGCCCACGCGATCGAGGCCTGAGCGCGCTTCGGACCCGGCCGACGCGCTCGGCCGGGTCCGACCCTCAGCGCACCCGGAGTCGTCGCATCAGCTTCAGCGAGCTGAGCATCTGCTTGACGTAGGCGTCGTAGTCCTGACCCGGGCGCGCACCCAGCACCTGCTTCTTCAGGACCGCGACGTTCTTGACGTCGGTGTACTTGAGCAGACCCTGGTCGCCGTGCCGGGCGCCGACGCCGGAGTTCTTGACTCCGCCCGAGGGCGTGCCCTTCGAGGCGTACGCCGTGGCGAGCGCGTCGTTGATGTTGACGTTGCCGGACTCGATCCGTGCGGCGATCTCCTCGGCGCGGGCGATGTCGCCGCCCCACACCGACGCGTTGAGGCCGTACTCCGTGTCGTTCGCGAGCTTCACCGCCTCGTCGACGGTCCGGTAGCGGTAGAGGCCGACGACCGGGCCGAAGGTCTCCGTCCTCCCGGCGAGCATGTCCTTGGTGACCCCCTCGAGCACGGTCGGCTCGAAGAAGGCCGGACCGATGTCGGGTCGCGCCCGGCCGCCGGTGAGGACGGTCGCGCCCTTGGCGACGGCGTCCTCGACGTGCGAGGCGACGCGGTCGCGGTGGTCGGGCGAGACCAGGCTGCCGATGTCGGGACCGAAGTCGTACGCCGCCCCGATCGTGAGGCTGGCGGCCCGCTTCACGAAGGCGTCGCGCAGCTCGTCGTACCGGCTCTCGGGGAGGTAGATCCGCTCGATGTGCATGCAGATCTGGCCGGTGTTGCCGAACGCGCCGAAGACCGCGGACTCGACCCACTCGTCGACAGCCTCGTCGTCGAGGTCGTCGAGCACGATCATCGGGTTCTTGCCGCCGAGCTCGAGGCAGCAGCCGATCAGGTTGCGCCCGGCGCGCTCGCCGATGACCCGTCCGGTCGCGGTGGATCCGGTGAACATGATGTAGTCGGCGTTGTCGATGAGGGTGGGGCCGATGTCAGGACCCTCGCCGCACACGACCTGGAAGAGCCCTTTCGGCAGGCCTGCCTCCTCGAGCAGGCTGATGCCGAACAGCGGGCTGAGCGCCGTCTTGTTGTCCGGCTTCACGACCACCGCGTTGCCGGCGATCAGCGCCGGGATCGCGTCGGACAGGCCGGTGGCGAACGGGAAGTTCCAGGGGGCGATGATCCCGACCACGCCCTTGGGCACGTGCACCTCGGTGGAGGTGGAGAGGAACGGGACCGGTCCACCGCGCTTCTTCGACGCGAGCACCTTCGGTGCGCGCTTGAGGTAGTGGCTGATGATCATCGGCGGGTCGCAGGTCTCCTCGACCGCCATCCGCCGGTTCTTGCCGCTCTCCGCCTGGAGCAGGTCGGTCGTGGTGAGCGCGTTGTCGATGAGCAGCGTGTGCGCCCGCTCGAAGACCTCGAGTCGCTTCTTCAACGGCCACTGCGCCCACAGCCGCTGGGCGACGCGGGCCTCGTGGAACGCCCGCTCGATGTCCTCGGGCGTCGACTGCGGCAGCTCGACGAGCACCTCGCCGGTGTAGACCTCGGTGAGCTTCCAGGTCGCGCCCGTCGATCCGGGGACGCGAGCGACGAGGCGCTCGAGGAAGTCGTCGGTGAGTCCGACTGGACGGGTCGGCGTCGTCACCCCTGCTCTCCCAGGATGATCTCGGCGGCCTTCTCGCCGATCATGTAGCACGGCGCGTTGGTGTTGCCGCCGGTGATCGACGGCATGATCGAGGCGTCCGCGACCCGCAGGCCCTCGATGCCGCGCACCTTCAGGTCGGGCCCGACCACGGCCCGCTCGTCGACGCCCATCCGGCAGGTGCCGACGCCGTGGTAGACCGAGGTGGAGCGCATCTTGAGAGCCTCGCGGAGCTCGGTGCCCTTGAGCGCCGGACCCGGGTGGATCTCCTCCTTGACCGTGCCGCCGAACGCGGCGCTGGCCATGATCTCGCGGATCATCTCGGTGCCCTCGGCGAGCACCTCGATGTCGTCCTTCTCGCGGAAGAACCCGTAGTCGATGAGCGGCGCGGCCAGCGGCTCGGAAGAAGCGAGACGGATCGTGCCGCGGCTGCGCGGGTAGATCAGGGTCGAGAAGACACTCATGCTCGGCCGGGGATCGACCTGGTGCCGGATCGGAGCGTCCTGGTTGGGGGTCGGGTACGACCACGGCAGCATGTGCAGCTGCAGGTCCGGCGGACCGTCGCCGGCGAACGACGTGCGCACGAAGCCGACCGACTCGAAGACCGAGTTGGCGAGGAACGAGCCGCCCCTGACCTTCTCCTTGATCAGGCCCTTGCCGAAGTAGATGGGCGTGCCCCGGTGGGTGACCGTCGGGACGTGGAACGTCAGAGGATGGAACAGGTGGTCGTGCAGGTTGTCGCCCACCGGGAGCTCCGCGAGGCAGTCGATGCCGACTGCTGCGAGGTGGTCGGCGTGCCCGATCCCGGAGAGCATGAGCAGCTGCGGGCTTCCGATGAAGCCGGCGGAGACGATGACCTCCTTGCCGGCGCGGATCAGCCGCCGGGTGGTGGCCACGGTGCCGGTCTTGTCGAGGTCGGCGACCTCGACACCGACGGCCCGGCCGTTCTCGATCACGATCTTCGTGGCCTGCACCCGCGTCTGCACCTCGAGCGTCGGGGGCGCGAGGTGGTGCACGTAGCCGCGCGCGGAGGAGTAGCGCAGTCCGTTCGCAGCGTTCTGCTGCATCCGGGCGATGCCCTCCTGCTCGGCGGCGTTGTAGTCGTCGAGGATCTTGACGCCGAGGGTGTCGGCGGTGGCCTGGATGAACTGCGCGGTGGCGTCCTGCGGGGTCTTGCAGCGCGTGATCTTGATCGGTCCGCCCGCGCCGCGGTACTCGTTCTCGCCGTCCTCGAAGTCCTCGTAGCGCTTGAACGCCGGGTTGACCTCGTCGGCACTCCAGCCGGTGTTGCCCTCGGCCGCCCAGGAGTCGTAGTTGGCGCGGTTGCCGCGCACGTAGACCATGCCGTTGACCGAGCTCGAGCCGCCGAGCACCTTGCCGCGCGGGGTCGGCATCTTCCGGCCGTCGAGGCCCTCCTGCGGCACCGAGTAGAAGCCCCAGTCGTTGAGCTTCTTGATCTTCGGCTCCGCGTGCATCGGGCCGATCATCCCGGGGATCTTGGTGAGCATCTGCTCGTCCGACTTGCCGGCCTCCAGCATGATGACGCTGGCCCCCGACTCGGCCAGCCGGGCCGCGACGATCGATCCGGAGCTCCCGGACCCGACAACGACGTAGTCGGCTTCGTTGCTGCGCGGCTCCCTGCGCTTGGCCATGTGTGTCCCCTTCGACGAACGGCGGTCGGACAACTGTAACGCGTTCTAGTTTGTCGACGAAAGGGTTTCATATTCGCCGCCGTCGCCGCTGGTTGAGGTGTGAGCGACGCGAGCCTCGAAACCAAGGCGATGATGGTCGGGTGAAGGTGCTGTCCATCCAGTCCTCGGTGGCGTACGGGCACGTCGGCAACTCCGCCGCGGTCTTCCCGCTCCAGCGGCTCGGGCACGAGGTGTGGCCGGTGCTGACCGTGCACTTCTCCAACCACACCGGGTACGGCGACTGGCGCGGACCGCTGCTCGCGCCCGCGGACGTGCGCGAGGTGATCGTTGGCCTCGCCGACCGCGGCGTCCTCGGTACGGCGGACGCGGTGCTGTCCGGCTACCTGGGAGACCCCGCCATGGGCCACGTCGTCCTCGACGCGGTCGCCCAGGTCAAGGAGCTCAGCCCCGGCGCGGTCTACTGCTGCGACCCCGTCATCGGCGACGTGGGGCGCGGCATCTTCGTGCGACCCGGGATCCCGGAGTTCCTCCGCGACGAGGTCGTGCCGCGCGCCGACATCCTGACGCCCAACCAGTTCGAGCTCGACTTCCTGACCGGACGCACCACGACCTCGCCGGAGGAGGTGGTGGCCGCGGCCGACCAGCTGCGGGAGCGCGGACCGCGCCACGTGCTGGTCACCTCGGTGCGCTACCCGGGGGTCGACGACACCCTCGACGTGGTCGCGGTGTCCGACGAGGGCGCCTGGTCGGTCACCACTCCCCTGCTGCCGATCACCCCCAGCGGCGGTGGCGACCTGACGGCCGCGCTCTATCTCGCGCACCTGCTGGACACGGGCTCGCCCGCGATCGCCGCGGAGCGCACGACCAGCTCGGTGTTCGCCGTACTCGAGGCGACGCTGGCGGCCGGCGCCCGGGAGCTCCAGATCGTCGCCGCCCAGGACGCCATCGCTCATCCGCCCGCTCGGTTCGCAGCCCGCCGGCTTCGCTGACTACGATTGCCGCGCGCCTCGCTGAGGCGATCCGCCGGTGTAGCTCAGTTGGTAGAGCGTCTCTCTTGTAAAGAGAATGTCGCGGGTTCGATTCCTGTCACCGGCTCCAACTTCAATGACACTTGAAGGTTGCACGGACTCCAGCCACGATGGGCCGCATGACCCTGCTGACCATCGGACAGCTCGCCGAGCGCGCGGGGGTGGCGACCAGCGCGATCCGGTTCTACGAGGAGAGGGGCCTGGTGCACTCGACGCGCACCACGGGCAACCAGCGTCGCTACGAGCAGTCGACGCTTCGCCGCGTCGCGTTCATCAAGGCGGCGCAGCGGGTCGGGCTGAGCCTCGAGGAGACGGCGGAGGCACTGTCGACGCTGCCCGACAACCGGACACCGACGAAGGCCGACTGGCACCGGATCAGCAGGGACTGGAAGCCTCGCCTCGAGGAGCAGGTCCGCAGGATCCGGCTGCTCCAGCAGCGGCTCGACAGCTGCATCGGGTGCGGCTGCCTCAGCATGAAGAGCTGCGCGCTCATGAACCCGGGAGACGTCGCCGGCGAGCACGGCGGCAAGGGCGCCGTGCTGCTGGAGCCGTGAGGCAGCGGCGGCGACGGCGTAGGGTCCGACCATGGCGCTGCACGTCGTCGCCAGCCGGGTCGGGCCGGCTTCCTCGATCGACCAGAAGACGGCCCTGCTCCAGCTGCCCTGGGCGACTCCCCTGGCCGAGTGGCCCGAGGAGTACGTCGTGCCGCTGCCGCGCGGGCTGTCCCGGCACGTGGTGCGGATCGTGCGGGCCGGCCGCCAGACGCTGGCGGTGAAGGAGACGGAGCCGGACATCGCGCTGCGCGAGTACCGGCTCCTGCGTGACCTGCGCCGGATGGATCTCCCGACCGTGGTGCCGATGGCCGTCGTCACCGGCCGCGTCGACGCGGACGGCGAGGAGCTCCCGGCCGCGCTCGTCACCGAGCACCTCCAGTTCTCGCTGCCCTACCGCAGCCTGTTCCGGCACGGGCTCGGTGCCGAGAACCTGCCGGAGCTCGTCGACGCGCTCGTCGTACTCCTCGTGCGGCTGCACCTCACCGACTTCTACTGGGGCGACGTCTCCCTCTCCAACGTGCTCTTCCGCCGCAGCGCGGGTGGGTTCGCGGCCTACCTGGTCGACGCCGAGACCGGTGAGCTGAAGGAGAGCCTCGCCCCCCGGATGCGTGAGTACGACCTCACCGTCGCCGGAGAGAACGTCTTCGCCGAGCTGCTCGACCTCCAGGCCGGCGAGGAGCTCGATCCCGACGTGCGGGCGCACGAGATCGTCGACCTGCTGGCGGAGCGCTACGACGCGTTGTGGCGGGAGCTGACCGAGGCCGAGGAGTTCGGGACCGCCGAGATGTGGCGGATCGAGCAGCGCATCGAACGGCTCAACGAGCTCGGGTTCGACGTCGACGAGCTCGACATCGTGACCGACCTCGGCGGCGACACGGTGCGGATCCAGCCGAAGGTCGTCGAGGCGGGCCACCACTGCCGCGAGCTCCAGGCGCTGACCGGACTCGGGGTCGAGGACGCCCAGGCCCGGCGGCTCCTCAACGACCTCGCGGCCTTCACCGCGCACCACGACCTCGGCCGTGAGGACCGGGCGATCGTCGCCAACCAGTGGCTCACCACGGTCTACGACCCGCTCGTCGCGATGCTGCCGGCGGAGCACCGCGCCAAGCTCGAGCCTCCCGAGTTCTTCCACGAGGTGCTCGTGCACCGCTGGTTCCTGTCGGAGCGGGCCGGCCACGAGGTCGACATCTTCGAGTCCGCCGCCGACTACATCGCCAACGTGCTCCCCGAGCGACCCGATGAGTTGGTGACCGCGGACTAGTCTCACCGTTCGTGGACCTGCCCGTGATGCCGCCCGTCCAGCCCATGCTCGCCAAGGCGGTGAAGGGCGTGCCCGACCCGGCGGACTTCGACCCCGACGGCACCTACGGCGGGCTCGGCCTGAGCTTCGAGCCGAAGTGGGACGGCTTCCGCTGCCTGCTGTTCAAGGACGGCGACGAGGTCGAGCTGACCAGCCGCAACACCAAGCCGCTCACCCGCTACTTCCCCGAGCTGGTCGTCGCCGCCCGCGACCAGCTGCCCGCCCGGTGCGTGCTCGACGGCGAGATCTTCGTGGCGCTCAGCAAGGACGGCGCGAAGCGACGTCTGGAGTTCGAGGTGCTGCAGGAGCGGATCCACCCGGCCAAGAGCCGGATCGACATGCTCGCCGAGAAGACACCGGCCAGCTTCGTCGCGTTCGACCTGCTCGCGCTCGACGACACGTCGTACGTCGACCGGCCGTTCGCCGAGCGTCGCGCCGCCCTCGAGCAGGCGCTCGCCGGGCTCGGCGCCGAGGGCCCGTGCCACCTGACCCGCACCAGCCGCGACCCGGCGGTGGCGGAGCGCTGGTTCCACCAGTTCGAGGGTGCCGGCCTGGACGGCGTGGTGGCGAAGCCGATGGGTGCGCCGTACCAGCCGAACGCCCGCACCATGCTCAAGATCAAGCACGAGCGCACCGCTGACGTCGTGGTCGCCGGGATGCGCGAGCACAAGACCAGCACGCCCGAGCGACCGCTCCTCGGTAGCCTGCTGCTCGGCCTGTACGACGACGGCGAGCTGCAGCACGTCGGCGTCAGCGCCAGCTTCACGGAGGCACGCCGGGCCGAGCTGTGGCAGGAGATGCAGGCGCTCGTCGTCCCGATCGAGGAGCACCCGTGGGGGCGCTGGCAGGAGTTCCTGGTGGCCAACCCCGGCCGCCAGCCGGGCACGCAGAGCCGCTGGAGCCAGGGCAAGGACCTGTCGTTCACCCCGCTGCGCCCCGAGCGCGTGCTCGAGGTCAAGTACGACGCCATGGAGGGGCGCCGTTTCCGGCACACCGCCCACTTCAAGCGCTGGCGCGACGATCGCGACCCGGAGTCGTGCGGCTACGACCAGCTCGAGCAGCCGGTCTCCTACGACCTCTCCGACGTCCTCGGCGGCCCGGCTGCAGGTTGAGGTGCGTCGAGCGCAGCGCGGAGCCTCGAAACCAAGGCCCCGTGGGTGTAAACCTTGTACATGGAGAACGCACCTGAGAGGTACGACGTCGTCCTCCTCGTCGAGCAGCCCCTGACCGCCGCCGATGCGGCCCAGGTGCGCTCGTTGCACGAGGACTTCGACGCCCATGTCGTCTATCACGTGCTGCTGCCGCTGGTGGACGCAGCGGCCGCGGTGGAGGCCTCGCTCGGTGCGATCGGAGGGGCCGATCTGCTGGCGCCGCCGATGACCCCCAGCCCCGACGACCTGGCGGCGCTCCGCGAGGAGCAGCGCGACCAGGCCGACCAGGACCTCGACGTGACGACCGGTTGCCTGCGCGGAGCAGGAGCGGAGGTGGGCAGCGCGGCGGTCGTCACCGACCCGCCGGTCGACGCGCTCGCCGCCAAGGTCGCGGAGGTCGACGGACGCGAGGCGATCGTCCTCACCCGGCCGCACATCGTCGCCGAGTTCTTCCACGTCGACTGGACGTCCCGCGCCCGCCGCAAGCTCGGCGTGCCCGTCCTGCACCTCCTCGAGCACGAGACCTTCGACGAGCAGGCCGGCGGTGGTGAAGGCATCACCGGCGTCTGAGCCCGGTTCGCCGCGGGCACCTCGTAACGGTCGGGAGCCGACGATCGTTGGTGGTGCATGACGGCCCGCCACACGCTCGACCTGCGGCTCTTCGAGATGCTCGCCGCGAGCAGCCTCACGGCCGCGGAGTCCGACCTCGCGGTCGACCTCTGCGAGGAGGTCGTCGCGATGATGCCGGACCTGGACGTCAGCCACCGCGGCCGCGCAGCCCGGTGCGCTGCGCAGCTGATGCTCGACGAGTCCGTCCCCAGCCTCGACCGGGCCCTGCGCGACGACCTCGCCCGGCTGTGCGAGCTCGCGGTCGTCCGGGGGCTCTGAGCAGCAGCCGGCGTCAGCCGCCGAGCTCGACCACAATGTCGAGGTGCCCGGCGTGCCGGGCGTACTCGGCGAGCACGTGGAAGCAGATCCACTCCAGCGTCGGCGGGTCCGACGAGAAGCGACCGCCGGTCGAGCCGACCGTGTCCAACGGGTACGACGCCAGCACCTCCCGGGTGCGCGCACCGTTCGCCCCCACCCGGTCGGCGATCGCGGCAGCCGTCACACCGTCCGGCACCCGCCACCGCCCGTCGACGCCGTCGGCCCACGGCTCCGCGACGTCCCAGTCGCCCCACGGATCGGCGACGGGTTCGCCGAGGAAGCCCCAGACGAACCAGCGCTGCTCCATGTGGAGCACGTGGTTCAGCAGCTCGAGCGGGGTCCAGGCGGATGGCACCTGCGCCAGGCGCTGCTGGTCCGGGGTGAGGCCGAGCACGCCGCGGATCAGCTCGCTGCGCACCCAGTCGAGGTAGTCGGCCCAGCGCTCGGCACCGACCGGACCGGTCTTCGGCGGCTCCTCGCTGTTGCGCGCCATCCGGTTGTCCTCGCTCACCGCTCTGGTCCGATCCAGTTGCCGTCGGCGTCCCAGTGCTCGGCGACCTTCTTGCTCGGCTGCACCCGCGGCGGCTCGCCGGGCATCTTCGGGTAGTCGGGCGGGAAGTTCAGCTCGCCGCCGGGCAGCTCGTCCCACAGCCGCAGCAGCGGCTCGAGCGAGAACGCGTCGTCGTCGATGGTCGCCCACGGGTCGCCGTCGGCCACCCGGTCGGGCACGGTGAACAGGTTGAACTCCCGCGGGTCGGTGAGATCGGCCAGCTCGTCCCAGGTCACGGGCGTCGACACCGGAGCCCCGGGGATCGGGCGCAGCGAGTAGGCCGAAGCGATGGTCCGGTCGCGGTTGTTCTGGTTGAAGTCGACGAAGATCCGCTCGCCCCGTTCCTCCTTCCACCACGCGGTGGTCACGCCGCCGTCGCGGCGCTCCAGCTCGCGCCCGAAGCCGATCGCCGCGTGCCGGACCTCCTCGAACGACCAGAGCGGCTCGATCCGCACGTAGATGTGGATGCCGCGGTTGCCCGACGTCTTCGGGTAGCCGCGGAGGCCGAGCTCCTCGAGCACCTCCCGGGCGACCCCGGCGACCCGGACGGCATCGGCGAAGGTGGTGCCGGGTTGCGGGTCGAGGTCGATCCTCAGCTCGTCGGGCCGGTCGACGTCGGCCCGGCGGACCGGCCACGGGTGGAAGGTCAACGCGCCCATCTGGGCGCACCACACCGGCACCGCGATCTCGGTCGGGCAGATCTCCTGGGCGGTGCGCCCGGACGGGAACGTGATCTCCACCGACTCGAGGTAGTCGGGCGCCCCCTTCGGCACCCGCTTCTGGTAGAACGCCTCGGCGTCCTTGTCCCACGGACCGGTGGCGAGCTGGAAGCCTTCGCGTACGCCGTTCGGCCACCGCTCCAGCGCGGTCGGCCGGTCCCGCAGCGCCCGCATCAGACCATCGGCCACGCTGACGACGTACTCGGCCACCATCACCTTGGTGACCTCCGGCGTCCGTTCGGTGGCCTCGTAGATCACCCGGTCGGGGCTGGAGATGCGCACCGCGCGGTCGCCCGCCTGGACCTCGACGGCAGCGGTCTTCGCCATGCCGACGACCCTAACCGCCGGCACGGACCGGCACCGACCGGCGCTCAGCGACGGAAGTCGGCGACCACCTTGAAGTCGGCCCGCTTGGTGAGGGTGGTGCCGCCCGGGATGTCGTTCTCGTTGGCCCGGGTCACGAACTGGACGAACACGTCGTAACGACCGGGCACGACGTTGAAGACCAGGTGGCCGTGGGCGTTCGGGCGGATCCGGTCGACGACCACGACACCCTCGCGGGACACGAAGATCTGCTCGATCTGGCCGGCGTTGCCGCGGTCCCAGTCGATCCGGACCCGGCCGTTGCGCCGGACCCGGAAGTCGGCGCTGGTCTGCGTGTCCGCGAGCACCCCGAAGCCGCAGTCGAAGGCGGCGACGTCGTTGACCCGCACCAGGTGCTCGGCGGTCAGGATCAACCTGTCGAGGGCACCTCCGCTGGCGTTGGCCTTGGCCGAGGAGGTGTTCTCGATCCGGCCGCGGGCGGAGACACTCGTCGCCGACGACACGAAGTTGCGGGCCACGCTCGACGTGCGCCGCGGGCCGTCCGAGCTGAACTCCTTGTTCTCGTTGACGGGACCGCGATCGACCACGCAGTCCGATCCCTCGGCGACCCGGCCGTAGCCGAACGCGCCGACGTTCCCGTCCACGGGCGCGGCGGAGGCCGGCGCGGCAGGCAGCAGCAGGGCGGTGACAGTAGCGGTGGCGAGCGTGGTGGCGACGAGCGCGCGGCGGAACGAGATCGGGTTCATGGCGGACACGCTAGGCCGATTCGTCGTACGGCGGATCAGGGTTGCCCCTTTTAGTGACCGGTCAGTCGTGACCGGTTCAGGCCTCGTCGACGGGTGGTTCCTGAGGAGGTTGCGCAGCAACCGTCTCGATGGGCTCGAGCGTCAGGCTGATCGAGTTGATGCAGTACCGGTCGCCGGTCGGCGTGCCGTAGCCGTCGGGAAAGACGTGGCCGAGGTGCGAGCCGCAGTTGGAGCACCGGACCTCGGTGCGCTTCATGCCGTGCGAGGTGTCGTCGATGTACTCGATCGTGTCGCTGATCGGCTGGTAGAAGCTGGGCCAGCCGCACCCGGAGTGGAACTTGGTGTCGGACTCGAAGAGCTTCGCCTGGCACGCCTTGCAGCGGTAGATGCCCTTGGTCTCGGTGTCGGTGTACTCGCCCTTGAAGGCGCGCTCGGTGCCGGCCTGGCGGAGCACGGCGTACTCCTCCGGAGTGAGCTCTGCCTTCCACTCCTCGTCGGTCTTCTCCACGTTGTAGGTCATGCGATCGAGGCTACCCACGCGCGCCACGGCTCACGCCGGCGTCAGGTAAAGAATCAGGGCAGCCGGTCGACCAGGTCGGCGATCTCCACCCGGGCGCCGGTGTAGAACGGCACCTCCTCGCGCACGTGGCGGCGGGTCTCGGACCCGCGCAGGTGACGCATCAGGTCGACGATGCGGGTCAGGTCGTCGGCCTCGAAGGCGAGGATCCACTCGTAGTCGCCGAGCGCGAACGACGGCACCGTGTTGGCCCGGACGTCGGCGTAGTCGCGCCCCATCTGGCCGTGCTCGGCCAGCAGCCGGCGGCGCTCGGTCTCGTCGAGGAGGTACCACTCGTAGGAGCGGACGAACGGGTAGACCGCGACGTAGGCGTGCGCGCGCTCGTCGGCGAGGAAGGCCGGCAGGTGGCTGCGGTTGAACTCCGCCGGTCGGTGCAGCGCCATCTGCGACCAGACCGGGGCCAGCCGGCTGCCGAACGCCGTCCGACGCAACCGGTGGTATGCCTGCTGCAGCTGGTCGCTGGTGGCGGCGTGCCACCAGACCATCAGGTCGGCATCGGCGCGGAGCCCGGCGACGTCGTAGATGCCGCGGACGACCACGTCGTCAGCGGCGAGGTCGGCGAGCAGCGCCTCGACCTCGGCCGCCTCGCTCTTGCGGGCGACGTCGTCGGGGCCGATCGGGCGCTCGAGCTTGAAGACCGACCACATNCGACGTCGTCGGTGCCGATCGGGCGCTCGAGCTTGAAGACCGACCACATCGTGAAGCGGATCGTGTCGTTGAGCTCGTTGATCTTGGCGGCGTTGGACTTGACGTCGGCCTGCGGGTCGCTCATGCCTCCATTGTGCCGGGGGCAGAAACCTCGGCAGCAGCCCGGTGGGCCGAGGCGATGCAGGCGGCGATGCCGACGCCGTCGTAAGCCGCTCCGCAGACCGCGAGGCCGGGGACCGCGGCGACGGCGGCGCGGATCCGGGCGACCTTGTCGAGGTGGCCGACGGCGTACTGCGGGAGTCCCCCGCCCCAGCGCTGCACGGTCGCGTCGACCGGCGTCGCGGTCAGGCCGGTCGCGGTCTCGAGGTCGGCCAGGGAGATCCGGACGAGGTCCTCGTCGGGGACCTGGAGGGACTCCTCCTCGCCCTGCCTCCCGAGCGAGGTGCGGAAGATCAGCAGGTCCCCGTCGGCTCCGGCCGCGCGGACCCAGTCCCACTTCGCGAAGGAGAAGGTCGCCGCCTTCACGGCGTGGCCGTCGACGGGCGGGACCAGGAAGCCCGAGGCGCCGACGTCGACCGCCGGGGCGGGGGCGGGC
>NZ_JACEHF010000029.1:20232-31284 GCF_014180685.1 Nocardioides pelophilus
CGAGCAGCTTG
Source organism: Nocardioides pelophilus (assembly GCF_014180685.1). Classification (GTDB taxonomy): domain Bacteria; phylum Actinomycetota; class Actinomycetes; order Propionibacteriales; family Nocardioidaceae; genus Nocardioides; species Nocardioides pelophilus. The sequence goes on from NZ_JACEHF010000029.1 coordinate 20,244, forward strand.
GCGGTCGGCGCTGCCGGGGTCGCGAGCACGACGCCGTCGCCGGCCTCGACGCCGCGCACCCCGAGCTGGTCGGTGACGACCTCGAAGCCCTCCGGGGTACGGCGCAGCTCCCGCACCACCACGTCGCGCCGGATGTCGACCCGGCCGGTCGCGGTGAGCGCGGCGGCGATCGCGTCCGGGAGCTGCCACATGCCGCCCGGGATCCCCGCGAACACCGGGGAGGAAGCCGTCGCGGGACCGTCGGGCACGGCGACCTGCTCGCGGGTGAGCAGGTCGACCATCTGCGGGATCGCGGCTCGGGCCGAGATGGCGCGGGCATGCCCGGCATAGACCCCGCCGAGGAGCGGCTCGACCAGCCGATCGACCACCTCGTCGCCGTACCGCTCCGCGACCAGGTCGCCGACCGAGACGTCGCCGTCGACGTGCGGGACCTGCTGCTCGCGAGCGCGGCGCGCCCCCTCGGGCGAGAGGATGCCGCTCTCGTCGAGCTGGTCGAGGTCGAGCGGCGCGCCCATCAACGTCCGCGGGAGCGGCCGCAGCGCACCCCGCGTCCAGATCCGCGAGGTCGCCCCGGTCGGGTGGGTGAGCGGCAGTCCGACCTCCGTCGCGAGCTCGATCCCCTCGGGTCGGCGGTTGATCATCGCCTCGGCGCCGACGTCGACGGTGATCCCGGCGACGACACCGCGCCGGAGCTTGCCGCCGAGCTCGTCGGTCGCCTCGAGGAGAAGTACGTCGAAACCTGCGTCGGCCAGGTCGCGGGCAGCGGTCAGCCCGCTGATCCCACCGCCGACCACGATCATCCGTGCCACGGGAACAGCGTGACAGAACGCCGATCTGCGGTGCACCCGAGACCCGTCTCGCCTACTCTGCGACCGTGGAGTGGTCGTGCGTCGCCTGCGGCTCCGCGGTGCCGGACACCTTCGCCTTCTGCGGTCACTGCGGCGCTGAGCGCTCGTCCGCGGCCGATGGTGGGGCCGAGGTCGACGACGTGGTGCGCGCCCTCGTCGGCGAGCAGCTGCGCGCGGAGCTGATCGAGCACGGTGGTCGCCTCCCGGAGGAGCGCCGACTCGTCAGCGCGCTCTTCGCCGACCTGTCGGGCTTCACGTCGCTCGCCGGCCGGCTGGACCCCGAGACCCTCGCGATGGTCGTCGACCCGATCCTGGCCGGCCTGGTGCGGATCGTGAAGCGGGGCGAGGGACACGTCGGGGCGTTCGCGGGCGACGCCGTGCTCTGCTACTTCGGCGCTCCGACCGCCCACGAGGACGACGCCGTCCGCGCGGTGCGCTGCGCCCACGAGATGCTCGAGGAGTTCCCGGCGCTGTTGGCTGCCGCACCGAAGGAGGCGGCCGACCTCACCTTGCGGATCGGCGTCGACACCGGCGCCGTCATGGCCAGGCTGGTCGCCGGCGACATCCGGACCGACTACAACATCCTCGGCAACTCGGTGAACATGGCGCAGCGGTTGCAGTCGAGCGCGCCGCCCGGGGGGCTCGTCGTGGGTGAGACGACCTACCGCCTCACCCTCGACGACTACGAGTACGTCGACGTCGGGCCGCTGCAGGTGAAGGGCCGGACCGAGCCGCTGCCGGCGTACCGCCTGGTCGGCCCCCTCGAGCGGCACGTGCTGCGGCGGGTCGCGCGCACCGAGCGGGTGCACGGCCGCGACGCCGAGCTGGCCGCGGTCGCCGCTGCCCTCGCGCCGGGACCGGCGCGCGGCATGGCGGTCGTCGCCGATGCCGGCACCGGCAAGAGCCGGCTCCTGCAGGAGGCCAGGGCACGCTCCGACCGGACCTGGTACGAGGGCGGGTGCGCCCCCAACGAGAAGGACCGCTCCTACCGTCCCTGGGCGCACGCCCTCGCCCCGCTGACCGAGGGTCCGATCGAGGACGGCCTCCGGATCCTGCTCGGGCGCGATCTCGACGACGACCTCGACCTCCTGCCGCCGGCGGTCCGCCGTGACGTGGTCGCCCGCGACGTGGCCCGGCTGCTCGTGGCCGCCGCGCCCTGCGTGGTGGTGCTGGAAGACCTCCACTGGGCCGACCGGCCGTCCCTCGACCTGCTCGACGACGTCCTCTTCAACGCCGGTGACTTCAATGCCGGCGATGCGGACGTGCTCGTCGTCGCGACGTCGCGGGAGCGGGTGCCGGCGGCGGCCGAGCTGACCCTCCTCGAGCTCGGACCGCTGGATGACGACGCCGTCGGCGCGCTGGTCGGCGACCTGCTCGGCGGCGCGCCGCCGGACGACCTGGTCGCCGAGGTCGCGCGGCGCTCGGGCGGCAACCCGCTCTACGTCGTCGAGCTCGCCCTCGCTCTTCGCGACCGCGGCCTGGTCTCGCTCGTGGACGGCGACGTCCTGGTCACGGCTGCCGCGGGTCTGGCGCAGGCTCTCGACCTGGTGCCGGACAGCGTGGAGGGTCTGATCGGCGCCCGGATCGACGCCCTGCCGGCTGCCGAGGAGCGCGCGCTGACGATCGCGGCGGCGCTGGGATCCCCGGTCGCCGAGCGGCTCGTGGTGGAGGTCGCTGCCGAGCTGGGCGAGCCGTCCGCGGAGCTGCCCGCGGCTCTCACCGGGTTGCGTGAGGCGCGGATGCTCACCGACGCCGACTTCGTCCACGCCCTGGTGATGAGCACGGCGTACTCGCGGACGCCTCGCGCGCGACGTCGCCGCCTCCACCTCGCAGCCGCAGCCGTGGCCCAGCGGTGCGTCCCGGACGACCAGCTGCCGGGCTTCCTGGCCCGGCACCTCTACCTCGCCGGCGCCGGCGCGCGGGCGCTCGCCGCGCTCGAGCGCGCTGCGGAGGACGCGCTCACCCGCGGTGCGCACGACGAGGCCCTGCTGCACCTCTACCGCGACCTCGAGCTGCGGCGATCCCCCGACGTCGAGCCCGAACGCCGGACCGCGCTCCCCGGCCGCCTGGTGACCACCGGCGAGCTGCTCGAGCTGCTGGGCCGGTACGACGAGGCCGAGCCGCACTTCCGGGAGGCGATCTCTCTCGGGGCGGGCCCGGTCGCCTACCGCGGGCTGATCGGGTCGCTGCGCCGCCTGGGTCGGTACGACGACGTGGTGGCGATCGCCGACGAGGTCATCATGAGCGACGGCGTCGACGAGCCGATGCGGGTCCGCCTGAGCTGGGAGAAGGCCGCAGCCCTGGCGTCACTCGGTCGGATCGACGCGTCGCTCGAGGCCCTCCTGCCCGGCGTCGACGCGGCGTCGGAAGCCCGACAGGACCTGGTGCGTGCGTACTGCCTGATCCAACGCTCCGATCCCGACAACGCCGAGGCGGTCCTGCTCCCTGCGCTCTCGGTGCTCGCCGAGGCCGGGGACACCGCCGCGCTCGTCCACGGGCAGCGCAACCTGGGCTGGGTGCGGTCGCAGCAGGACCGGCACGAGGAGGCCATCGAGATCCTGGAGAGCGCGCTGCGGCTCGCCCGCAGCCAGGGCGTCGCCGAGGAGGTGCTCTCGTGCCTGCTGCACCTCGGTGCCGTCGCCGGGGAGGCTGGCCGGTCCGACCTCGAGCTGCGCTACACCCGCGACGCGGTCACCCACAGCGACCGGATGCGGCACACGTTCCACCGGGTGGCGTCGCGCAACAACCTCGCCAACGCCCTGGTCGAGACCGGTGAGGTCGGGCTCGCCGTACGGGTCGCCACGCGAGCCCTGACTCTCGCGGAGGAGGGTCAGCTCTCGGGGATCATCGGCGCGATCCTGCACACCCGCGGCGTCGCACAGCTCCGCCTCGGCGACCGTGGGGCCGCCGAGGCGGATGCGTTGGCTGCGGAGCCCTTGGTGGCCGGCACCCAGTTCGAGGACGAGGTGCGCGACCTGATGGCGGAGATCAGGGACACGCGTTGATGCGGGCCCGCGGGACGCCCGTGACGGTGTCGTAGCCGCTCCACTGCTCGGCGAGGATCTGCGAGTCGTAGGTCTCCTCGTTGCTGCGGCACCACACCGACGAGAAGCTCGACTTCGAGCCGGACGTGACCGTGATCGTCGCGTTCTTGTAGCCCGCGAAGCTCAGCCGCAGGGTCGGGAAGACGATCTTGGTGCCGGTGCGCACGAAGCCACCCGCAGTGCGGGTGTAGACGGGCTGGAGCTCGGTGTTGTACGCCGACACCGTGCGGCCGTCGTAGGTGAACGTGATCCGGTACCGGTAGTCGGTGAAGGTGGTCGGGCAGCTGGCGGAGGTGAACCCGGACTGCTTGAACTCGGCGTAGATCGGCTTGAAGATGGTGGCGCTCTCGCCCACCACCCGGCTGATCGTGCCGCTGATGATCGGGTCCATGCAGGTCTCACCCTCGGCAGCCCTGGCCGGCGCTGCCGTGGTGGCGTTGAGCAGACCGGCGGTGACGACGGCGACGGCCGACAACACCGCGGCGCGGAGGCGTGTGTGCTTCATGGCGTTCTCGCTTCTGGAGGGAGGTCGTTTCGTTGTCCGAGCGTGGCCGCCGCCGCCTCCTCGCCGAAACGGGGAAAACCCTATGCGCCGAGCGCGGGCGATGACGCCGGTCACACTCGTCGGCGGCATGATGGGCCGCATGTCGACCTCCAACGCGCGCCTGGCTGTCCTGATCGACGCCGACAACACGTCCCCGAAGCACGCCAGCGCCCTGCTCGACGAGCTCGCGACGTACGGCGTCGCCACCGTCAAGCGCGCTTATGGCGACTGGACGACGCCCCAGCTCGGCGGCTGGAAGAGCGAGCTCAACCAGCACGCGATCGTGCCGGTGCAGCAGTTCGCCTACACGACGGGCAAGAACGCCACCGACTCGATGCTCATCATCGACGCGATGGACCTGCTCTACTCCGGCAACCTCGACGCGTTCGCGCTGGTGTCGAGCGACAGCGACTTCACCCGGCTGGCCACCCGGCTGCGCGAGTCCGGCAAGACGGTCTACGGCCTCGGGCTCCGCAAGACGCCGGCGTCGCTGGTGGCGGCCTGTGACCGGTTCATCTACCTGGAGGTGCTGGGCTCCGAGCCGCGCGGCGCGTCCGACGAGCCTGCGTCCGACGAACCGCCGCTGCCGAACCTGCAGAGCCTGCTGACCCGGGCGATCACGAGCACCTCGCAGGACGACGGCACCGTCGGGCTCAGCTCGCTCAGCAACTACCTGCGGTCGCAGAGCGCGTCCTTCGACCCGCGTCTCTACGGCTTCCCGAAGCTGTCCGCGCTGGTGCAGGCGCAGACCTACCTCACCGTCACCGGCAGCGGCAGCGCGATGCAGGTCAGCCTCAAGTCCCGGGCGCCCGCGAAGAAGGCGGCCAAGGAGTCGGGCGCCAAGGAGTCGGGCACCAAGGAACCCGCCGCGAAGAAGGCCACGACGCGGCGGCGCCGCACTACCTGACCGCCCCGGCGCGGGAGTGCACGGCGACCCGAACGGACGACGGCCGGGTCGCGTTGCGGAGCGCCGTCGCCTGGGCGCTGTTGCACGTCGCGCCGATCCCCCAGGTCACCTGGGAGACCGTGCCGTGGCTGCGCAGCGCGCGTGCCACGGCCACGCACCCGTCGCCCACCCAGGCGATGACCTGGCAGTCGGCAGGGGCCGATGAGCGGCGACGGCACTCCTGCAGCGCCCGGGCCTCGGCGCCGGAGCGGTCCGAGAACTGGTAGCCGAAGCCGACCTTCCGGTCGGTGCGGTTGAACGCGATCGCGGCGTAGGTGGTCCGGCCGCGCGATGCTGCCGGACGGTCGTCGTCGGCACGTTCCTCGCCCGGCGAGCCGCCCAGGCTCGACCCGAGCAGCGCGATCGCCACCACCGTCACGACGACGCAGGCGCCCGCCGCGATGCTCCTCCACCAACCCATGACCCGACCGTACGACGTGCCGGGACCGGCCGCAGCCCGACCGGCTACCCGACCGGCTGCCCGACCGACTAGTTGTCGAGCGGGTAGGACTGGACGAACTCGGTCAGCCGGGCGAGCTGGTCGGGGTCGGTCGACGGGATCACGCCGTGGCCGAGGTTGAACACGTGACCGCGGGCGGCCCGGCCGGCCTCGATGATCTCGGCGGCACGGGCGGTCATCACGTCGGTCGGGGCGAAGACCAGCGTCGGGTCGAGGTTGCCCTGGACGGCCCGGTCGCCGACCATCGGGATCGCCGTCGCGAGCGGCGTGCGCCAGTCGACACCGACCACGTCGGCGCCGGCCTCACCCATCAGGGCGAGCAGGTTCGTCGTACCGACACCGAAGTGGATGCGCGGGACGCCGAGCTCGCCCACGCGAGCGAGCACCCGGGCCGAGTGGGGCATCACGAACTGCTCGTAGTCACCGGGGGTCAGCGCGCCGGCCCACGAGTCGAACAGCTGGACGGCGGACGCACCGGCCGCGACCTGCACCTCGAGGAACGCCGCCGAGATGCCGGCGATCTTGCGCATCAGCGCGTCCCAGACGTCGGGCGCGCCGAACATCAGGGCCTTGGTCTTCGCGTGCTCCTTCGACGGTCCGCCCTCGACGAGATACGACGCGACCGTGAAGGGTGCTCCGGCGAAGCCGATCAGCGGCGTGCCGCCGTTGATCCCGGCCAGCTCGCCGACGAGCGTGCGGACCGCGGCGGTGATGAACGGGACGTGCTCGGGCGTGAGGTCGGGGATCGCCTCGACGTCGGCGAGGGTCCGGACCGGGTTGGCGACGACCGGCCCGACGCCCGGCTTGATGTCGAGGTCGACGCCGACGGCCTTCAGCGGCAGCACGATGTCGGAGAAGAAGATGGCCGCGTCGACGCCGTACCGGCGCACCGGCTGGAGGGTGATCTCGGTGACCATCTCCGCGTTCATGCAGGACTCGAGCATGCCGGTGCCCTCGCGCAGCGCGAGGTACTCCGGCAGCGAGCGGCCCGCCTGACGCATGAACCACACGGGGGTGTGCGGCACCGGCTCACCGCGCACTGCCTTGAGGAATGCGCTGTCGCTGAGGTCGTGTGGCTCGCCCATATCCCTCACAGGTTCTCAGGTCGTCCTCGCGCGCGCACATCCGCGTGGCCCCCGCGTGGGGTCGCTCAGGGCGGCGTGCCGCGGTTCCGAACCCGCCGGAGTCTCCTATGGTGGCTTCATGGTCGCTCGCCAGGAGACGCACCAGGGGTCTGGCGCTGCCGGGGAGCCCCCGGAGTTCACCGCTGCTGTGGCGAGCATGCGTCGGGCGGTGCTGCGACCCGAGATCTTCTGCGAGGAGATGCCCGCGCCCCAGCGGATCGCCCCCTACGCCACCGCCCTGTCGGCCGACGTGACCCTCGACGGCGACGAGGTCGCGACCGGCCGGATCGTGGTGCTCCACGACCCGGCGGGCAACGACGCCTGGGACGGTACCTTCCGCTGCGTCGCCTACTGCCGCGCCGAGATCGACCACGCGCTCGCGACCGACCCGATGCTGACCGACGTCGGCTGGACCTGGCTGACCGAGGCGCTCACCTCGCACGGGGCGGAGCACACGGCCCTCTCGGGCACGGTGACCCGGGTCGCCACGGAGAGCTACGGCTCGATGGCGGGTGACGGCGGCTCCGCGCAGCTCGAGGTCCGGGCCTCCTGGACACCGACCGATGCGCCCGAGCTCGCGGCCCACGTCGAGGCGTGGGGAGAGCTGCTCTGCACGGCCGGCGGCCTCGAGCCGGTGCCGGACGGAGTCGCGGTGATGCCGTCGCGACGTGGTCAGCGAGGCACCGCCCTCTGATGCCGGACTCCGAGCCCGCCGAGCCGGCTGAGCCAACCGAGCCAGCCGAGCCTGAGGTCGAGGTCGAGGTCGAGCTGCTCGCCCTCGCCGACGGTCTGCCGCCGGTGATCGACACCGACGAGGCCCTGGCCGAGTACGTCGTCCAGCTGGCCGCCGGCAGTGGCCCGGTCGCGATCGACGCCGAGCGGGCGTCGGGCTACCGCTACTCCAACCGCGCCTACCTGATCCAGATCCGCCGCGAGGGCGCCGGCACCGCCCTGATCGACCCGATCCCGTTGTCGTCGCTCGCGCCGCTGCAGGAGGCGATCGGCGAGGACGAATGGATCCTGCACGCCGCGACCCAGGACCTCCCCTGCCTGGCCGACGTCGGTCTCACCCCGGCCGCGCTCTTCGACACCGAGCTCGCCGGGCGGCTGCTCAACTACCCGCGGGTCGGGCTGGCGACCCTGGTCGAGACCCTGCTCGGCGCCCGGATGAAGAAGGAGCACTCGGCGGTCGACTGGTCGACCCGTCCCCTGCCCGAGCCCTGGCTCGAGTACGCCGCACTCGACGTCGAGGTGCTGGTCGAGCTGCGTCACCTGCTCGCCGACCAGCTCGTCGAGGCCGGCAAGGACGACTGGGCCCGCCAGGAGTTCGACAACCTGCGCTCGTTCGAGCCGACCGTCCGGGTCGACGCGTGGCGTCGTACCTCCGGGCTGCACAAGGTGCGCGGACGCCGCGCGCTCGGCGCGGTCCGCGCCCTGTGGGAGGCCCGCGACCAGCTCGCCCGCGAGCGCGACGTGACGCCCGGGCGGTTGATCCCCGACTCGGCGATCGTCGCCGCGGCGACCGCGATGCCGACCAACCGCGGCGCGTTGATGTCCACACCGGGTTTCCACGGACGCGGCGCCTCCCGCTTCGCGCCGCTCTGGCTGGACGCGATCAAGGCGGCCGCCGAGATGGACGAGGCGGACCTGCCCACCCGCACCCCCCGCACCGACGGCCCACCGGCGCCGCGCGCCTGGGCCGAGAAGAGCCCGGTCGCCGCACGTCGGCTCGAGCTGGCGCGGGCCGCGGTCGCCGCCCTCGCCGAGCAGCACCAGCTGCCGGCCGAGAACCTGCTCACCCCCGACCACCTGCGCCGGGTGATGTGGGAGCCGCCGGCCACCCGCGACCCCGTCGAGCTCCTCGAGCAGATCATCGACCAGCTGCGGGCCCTCGGGTCGCGGAGCTGGCAGATCGGACTCACGGCGTCGGCGCTCGCGCGGGCGGTGATCGACGCCGACGCGAAGATCAAGCAGGCCAAGCAGGCCAAGCAGGCCAAGCAGGCGAAGCAGGCGACACCGGCCGAAGAGCCGGAAGAAGCCGACGAGGACGTCTCCTAGGAGGACTCGTCGGTCGGGCCGGGCGACTCGCTCGGCTCCTCGGGCTCCTCCGGATCGAGCACCGCCTTCGACTTCTCGTCGATCGTCTCGAGATCGGCGTCGAGGTCCTCGAGCAGGGGCTGGGTGAGCAGCCGCTGCAGATCGGGGTCGACCGCAGCCTCCAGCTCGGGCCAGGTGTCGATCAGCGGCGGCAGCACGATCGAACGGGTGGAGTTGACGAACGCGCGGGCGTTCGTCGGCTCCAGCCCTGGCTGCAGGAAGGCGTCGGAGAACGCGATGTCGATCTTGGTCGGCATGATGGACCCGGTCGCGGCCATGGTGGTGACGGCCTCGTCGCTCAGCAGGTGGACGAGGAAGTCGGCCGACTGCGCCACCCGCTCCTGCGGCCCCTCGGCGACACAAACGCCGGTGAGGTCGCCGACGGTGGCGTCGTCGTCGAGCTCGGGCATCGGCATCACGTCGAAGTTGAGGTCGGGGGTCTGGCGCAGGACCGGCGTCAGGTCACGGAAGCCGGCGATCATCCCGAGCCGACCCTCCTGGAACCACTCCAGGGCCGACTTCTCGATGACCTGCCGGTTGGTGAGGGTGATCGTCGGGTCGCGCAGCACCTCGAGCGTCTGGCGGAGCGAGTCGGCCGAGTCCTCGTCGGCCAGCGCGAGCGACTTCGGGTCCTCGTCGTCGTCGAAGAGCTGGCCGCCGCCGGCGTACACGAACGGCGCCATGCCCCTCAGTGTCGGTTGGATGTAGACGCCCTTGGAGTCCTTGCGCGGCCGGGTCGCGAACTCGGCCGCGGCCCGGAACATCTCCAGCGTCCAGAACTCCTTGTCCTCCGGCGGGACCGGCAGCTCGCGGGCCGCCATCCGCTCGAAGTCGATCAGGTCGGTGTTGTAGTAGATGACCATCGGCGAGCTGGCGTAGGGCATGCACTGGAGGTTGTCGTCGGCCGAGAAGGCCGAGATCGCGTCGCGGGCGAACTCGTCGCCGAACGCCACGCCGCGGGCGTCGAGCAGGTCGAGCAGCGGCCGGTTGCGTTCGGCCTCCAGGGTCTCGGCCAGCTCGTCGCGGGGCAGCAGGTAGAGGTCCGGGGTGACCTCGCCCGACCTGATGTCGGCCAGCATCGAGGACGCATCGGGCCACGCCTCGACATGGACGTCGACGACCTCGGACTCCAGGTTGTAGGCGGTGACGACGTCGCGATAGGCCGCGACCTCCGTCTCGTTGCCCCACACCGCGAACACCAGACGCGCCATGCCGCTCGACGGGGTCGAGGGGGTGCCGCCGCCGTTGTTGCGCGTCGGCCCGTCGCCGTCGGAGTAGAGGAGCATCGCCACCACGACGCTCACCGCCACGACGACCACGGCGACAAGCGTGCGCCAGTCGAAGCGCCCCAAGCTGAACATCGGTTGCGGTCTCTCCCCTGGTTGTCGTGCCGGCCGCCCACCCTACCCAGCGGTAGGGCCCGAACGCCCATCGATATGTGCGAGGGGTCCGGAATGCAGCGCACATCACCGACCGTCCCCTAAACTCAACCCTTGAGTGCGCCGGGTCGCGGCAGCCCCGGGTCCCAAATTCAGCCGCTCCGAGCGGCCACGCGCCGTGAGGCGCTCCCGGCCCGGCGCACTTGATCAGCCGCAATGACCAGGCAGGTGGTCAGGCAGGTGGTCAGCCCAGCCCACGTTCGAGCTCGACGTGCGCAGCCGACTCGAGCTGCTCGGCGAGGCCGAGCATGCGTCGTACGGCGTCGTAGCTGGTGCCGGGCAGGGCCGCCCGGCCGGTCGCGACGACCCGGGCGAACGCGGCGGCGCGGAACAGGACGTCGGCGAAGTCACCGCCGGCGATGCCGCGCAGGACCGCGTCGATCATCGAGCGCAGCTCGTCGGGACCGGGCGGGTCGGCGACGCCGGCCACCACCCGGGCGACCTGGGCGGCGTCGCGGCCGGCTTCGTACTCGCGGGCGACCGCCGCCGGGTCGGCGTAGACCCACGACCGGAGCAGGTAGAGCCGCCACAGGCAGCCG
>NZ_JACEHF010000290.1 GCF_014180685.1 Nocardioides pelophilus
GCCGGCTTGGACTTCACGCCCTACCGCACGGCCAAGCCGTTCACCTCGCAGCGCAACAACCCGCCGTGGACGTTGGCCGCCACCTGGGCCGATGCCGCCCTCGGCGACGACGTCGTGGCCGAGGCCCGGGCGCTCGGCGCCGACGTGGTGGTCGTCGACTGCCTGCTCCCCGGCGCCATGGCGGCCCTCGCGCGGGCGGGGATCCGGTACGTCGTGCTCGAGCACATGTTCGACGGGTTCCTGCAGGTGTTGCGTCGCGGACCCGCCGGCGGTCTGGTCCGGCTCAACGGCGTGCGCTGGGGCGACGCGCTCGACGGAGCCGCGACTCGGCTCGTCGCCTCGCTGCCGTCCGTCGACCCAGCGGCGAGGCGGACCCTGCCCTCCAACCTCGAGTACGTCGGCCCGATCGTCGCCGGGGTCCCCGCCGCACCCGGGGAGCCGGCGGTTCTGGTGAGCCTCTCGACGTACGCCTATGCGGGCATGCCNACGTACGCCTATGCGGGCATGCCGGCCGTGGTCCAGCGGATCGTCGACGCGTGCGCGGACCTGCCCGCCCGGGTCATCGTGACGACCGGCCCGGTCGTGGACCCGGACGGCCTGCGGCTGCCGACCAACGCCGAGGCGCACCGGTGGCTTCCCCACGCCGAGGTGATGCCGCGGGTGTCGATGGTGGTCGGGCACGGCGGACACTCGACGACGATGCTCGCGCTGGCGCACGACCTGCCGGTGCTGGTGATCCCGATGTTCCTGCTCGTCGACCAGCCGATGGTCGGCAAGGCGCTCGAGTCCGCGGGTGCCGGCAGACGCTTGCCGAAGCGGGCGCCGGCCCGGGCCATCCGTCCGGTGGTCGAGGAGCTGCTGGGAGCGGGCGCCCACCGCGACGCCGCTGCCGGGCTCGGGGCGGAGATCCGGGACGCGTCAGGTGCCGAGACGGCCGCCGCGCGGATCGCGGCGCTGGTGTCCGAAGGGGCTGTGGATCGTCCGGAGGGATGATGTCGTTCCGGGTGTGAGGGTGGAAGCCTCGGGGTAGACATGATCCGTCCAGGCCCCGCGAGGGCCGGGACTTCTCGGGTCGGACCACCATCAACCCCCCCCAGAAGCGAGAAACCCCCCATGCGCAGTGATCTGTTCGCCCAGGAGAACCACGAGGTCGAGGGCCCGGGCAACTTCGTCAAGCAGAACTCGAAGATGATGAAGGTCGAGCTCTCCCAGGGCAGCGTCAAAGCCCTCCAGGGCTCGATGGTGGCCTACCAGGGGGACGTCCGGTTCGATGCCCAAGGGGCCGGTGGCGTCGGCAAGTGGATCAAGCAGAAGGTGACCGGCGAGGGCCTGCCGATCATGAAGATGCAGGGGACCGGCGAGATCTTCCTCGCCAAGCTCGGGATGGACGTCCACGTCATCGAGCTCGAGAACGACTCGATCTCGGTCAACGGCGCCAACATCCTGGCCTACTCCGAGTCGCTGCAGGACGACATCCAGCTGGTCCGTGGCGCCGGGATGCTGTCCGGCGGCCTCTTCAACACCACCCTGACGGGCACCGGCCAGGTCGCGATCGTGACCGACGGCCCGCCGCTGCTGCTGCAGACCGGGCAGGCGGCGACGTACGTCGACCCGGACGCCGCGGTGTGCTGGTCGGCCGGGCTCCAGATCCAGCTCAAGACCGACATCGGCATGAAGGCGCTGATCGGGCGCACGTCGGGGGAGGAGTTCCAGCTCGGCTTCAACGGCCAGGGCTTCGTGATCGTCCAGCCCAGCGAGAACATGCGCTTCGGCGGCGCCCAGGACGCCGGTCAGCAGGTCCAGCAGCAGAGCCCGCTCGGCGGGCTCGGCAACCTCCTGCGCTGAGCCTCAGTCCTTCGGGGCAGTCGGCTTCGGCTTCGACCTGGTGGTGGGGGGCTTCGCTGACGTCGCCTTCCTGGCCGCGCGCGACCTCGGCGGCGTCGGTTCGGTGCCGACGACCGCGAACACCGGCGCGGTGACCCGCTCCAGAGCGGTCACCGCGTCGGCGTGCCGCTCGGCGAGGGTCGCGACCAC
>NZ_JACEHF010000291.1 GCF_014180685.1 Nocardioides pelophilus
TAGGCGCCGATCGCGGCGCCGGCGTCGCCGACGTGGCCGGCCGCTTCGATCTCGATGCCGGCCGAGAAGACGGCGACGCCGCCCTCGTCGGACCAGACCTTGCGCAGTCGCTTGAGCTGGCCGCTGACGTCCTCGCCCCTAGCCGAGAGGATCGCGAGCCGGGTCGCCTCGATGATCGCCCGCGGGATCAACGGGCCGCCCTCGTCGTCGGCGATCTGCAGCAGGTCGAGCGCGGCGTCCCACTGGCCCTGGGCGTAACGCACCCAGCCCAGCTGCCACCGCGCCTCGATGGAGTAGGGAGCCCAGGGCAGGCCGGCCGCGGCGCCGCGGTCGACGGCGGCGGCGAACCAGCGGGCGGCCTGGTCCCACTCCGCCGCCTCCTGGTGGGAGCGGCCGATGAGGGAGAGCGCCCGGAGCTCGGCCGAGACCGCACCGGCGTCGACCGCCCGGGTGACGGCGTCCTGGAGCGCCGCCCGCACGGCGTCGCTGTCGGTGCCGTCGCCGCGCTTGAACCGCAGGCTGCTCAGGGTGGTGACGATCTCCGAGGCGAGCACCGGCATCGCCAGCCGCTCAGCGAGGGCGAGCGCTTCGGTGGCGGAGTTCTCGGCCTCCTCGAGCTGGTGCTCACCGGCGAGGACCCGGGCGTGGATGGCGAGCACCTTGGCGCGCAGCGGACTCTCGCCCTCCGGGGCCAGGGCGAGGGCCTGCTCGGCGACCTCGAGCGGGTCGATGGTCGTCTCGATGATGCAGAGGGCCAGCGCGTAGTTGCTGAGCAGCCGGGCGCGCGCGGCGGCAGGGGCGTCGGCGGGGAGGCGGTCGATGTGCTCGGCGAGCAGGCTCGCCGAGCGCTGGCTGTCGCCCGCCGCGCTGTGGGCGTCGGCCGCCTTGACCACGATCTTCGTGACGTCGATCCCGAGCCGCTCGGCGCGCTCGGGGTCCTCCAGCAGCTCGAGCGCGTGCTCGTAGTGCCGGGCGGCCTCGTCGGGGCCACCGACGGAGACGGCCTCGTCGCCGGCCTCGATGCCGGCGGTCACCGCGCGGTCGAAGTCCATCGCGCGCCGCGCGTGGCGCGCCATCTCGGCGGCGGTGCCGCGCCCCGCGCCGGCGGCGAGGGCGGCGACGTACTGGCCGTGCAGCCGGACCCGCTNGCGGCGACGTACTGGCCGTGCAGCCGGACCCGCTCGCCGGGCAGCAGGTCGTCGTAGACGGCTTCGCCGAGGAGGGCGTGGCGGAAGGAGTAGGTCTTGGTGCCGGCGACGAGGACGTTCATCTCGACGGCCTGCCGGATGCCGGCGTCGAGGTCGGCGGCCGGCAGCTCGGCGGCGGCCTCGAGCAGGCTGTGGGTGACCTTGCGGCCGGCGACGCTGGCGATCCGGACCACCTGGCGGGCCTCGTCGGAGAGGCGGTCGAGCCGGACCAGGAGCAGGTCGGCGAGGTCGTCGGGCACCCAGGCACCGGCGCCGGACGCGACCAGCTCCTCGACGAAGAACGCGTTGCCCTCGGCGCGGCCGATGATCCCCGCCAGCTCGCTCTCCGCCAGCCGTCCGGGCGCCAGCTCGGCGATCAGCTCACGCACTGCGTCGTCGGGCAGCGGTGAGAGAGCGAGTCGGTCGACCGGCTGCAGCCGGGACCACTCGGCGACCTGGCGGCGCAGGGGGTGGCGGCGGTGCAGGTCGTCGGAGCGGTAGGACACGACGAGCGAGACCGGGTGGGTGAACGACCGGGTGAAGAGGAAGCCGAGCAGGTCGCGGGTGGACTGGTCGGCCCAGTGGGTGTCCTCGATGACGACCAGCACCGGCGCGTCCTCGGCGGCGGTGTCGAGCAGGGCGTGGACGGCCTGGAACAGCTCGCCCCGGTCGGCGCTGGGCTCGACCTCGCTCGGGCCCTCCGGCGTCGACCGGACCCGGCGGCCCGGCTGCAACCGGCCGATCGCGGGGTGCGCGGCGGAGATCCGGGCGACGACCTCGGGCAGCTCGGCGGCGGACCGGCCGGGC
>NZ_JACEHF010000292.1 GCF_014180685.1 Nocardioides pelophilus
CGCGACCTGGCCGCGAAGATCGCCGCCGATCTCCCCGAGGAGCGGGCCGGCGCCGGCACGAGCGGGGCAGAGGTCGTCGAGCAGATCCCCGAGACCGGCTACCGCTCCCCCGGCGCCCGGGCGCAGGAGCGCGCGGTTCCCATCGCCCGCGGGCGTTCCCAGCTGAGGGTCGCCCGATGAAGGCCCTCATCGGCCTCGCGGCCGCGGCGATCGCCGTACTCACCGCCGGCGGCATCAAGGCAGCCCTCCCCGGCGCTCCCAGGGGCCCCGACCCATCCGAGGGCAAGGCCACCCAGGTCCGCGTGACGGCCGTGGTCGACGGGGACACGCTGCGCGTCGAGGACCTCGGCGGCCGCGAGCTCGGCCGAGTCCGCCTGCTCGGCATCGACGCCCCCGAAGTCGCCCACCCACCGGCGCCGGCGGAGTGCTACGCCGACCATGCAACAGACCTGCTCGAGGAGCTCGCGCCGGTCGGCAGCACCGTCCAGCTGGTCACCGACAGCGGCCAGCCCAACCGCGACCGATACGACCGGCTGCTGCGCTACGTCGACCACGCCGGTGTCGACGTAGCCCACGAGCTCATGGCCCGCGGCGCCGCACGCCGCTACGAGGCTGCCCAGGACCTCGCCCGCGAAGAGTCGTACTCCGCGGCCGCTGACGATGCCCAGGACGCCGACAGCGGCCTGTGGGGCACCTGCTGAGGGACGGCCGCGCATGGACGAGCAGCTGACAACGGCCGCGAAGAGGGTGGCCCGATGGTGCTACAACCGCGGCGTCGACGAACGCGTCCTCGGCTGCAGGGAGCAGCTGCTCAAAGCGGCGGTCGACCAGGCGCTCGGCCGACCGGCGCCGACGCACCTCGAGCACGCGCTGTGGCAACAGACCGCCACGCTGCTGCGCCAGCGGCGCGACTGGGACCGCGACCACCAGGTGACTCCCCCGCCGCCCGCGGCGTGCCTGCCCTGCGCCGTGGCGGTCGACCAGTGCCCCACCCACGCCGACCAGCGCTGTCGTGCCTGCGGTGGCCAACTGCACCGCATCGTCGTCGACGAGGGCTTCGACACCCATCCGTGCTGCGACCACACGAGCGGGGCCGGTTCCCACGCCGTCCTCGAGCACACGGCACAGATGCTGGGCGCCACGCTGCTGGCCCAGCCGGCCTGAGCACCGGCAGGGCTCCGCGACTTTCCGATCCAGTCGGGCCGCGGTGATCGCCCGGGCCCTCGGTCCGCACATAGGTGACCAGGAGGACCGGCGCAGCCGGTGCCGGTCCACGGGATCCATGGGAGTTCACATGAGTGACGCCGCTCGCGAGGAAGCCGCGCTCGAGGAAGAGGCGCGACAGCGCGCCGAGGAGATCAGGGCCAGCGAGGAAGCAGCCGCCCAGGCCGCGGCCGCCGACACCGGTCCCTCCCCCGACGCCGAGATCGCACAGGTCCACCGGTCCGGCCGCCAGCACGACCACACCGCCACCGCCGCCTACCAGGGGCCCCAGCTCGGCCGCCGCCGCGGCCCGCGCCGATAGGAGGCCGCGATGGCTACCGCACTCGCGCCGACAACCGGCCCTTCGACCGTCCGCTGGGTCGACTGCCCCCACAAGCTGGGGTCGCTGCCCTGCATGAACCACAAGCCGCACGAGGGCGACGGCCGCGGCTGCGTGCACCACTCCACGTCCGGCTTCCAGGACGACGAGTAACCCGCCGCCGGTCGCCGCACCGCCAGAGAACAGCCTCAGCCGTGCACCAGGTGAAGCCGCGGCCGCTGAGGCTGCTCGACGGCCGTCTCCAAGCGCTGCATCCGCTCGAGGGTCATCGGGTGCCCGTAGCGCCGCAGCAGACCTGCCAGCACGGGACCGAGGCCGAGCGAGAGAAGGAACTGGTCGGCCTCGGCCTCCGTGTGGAGCTCGATCCGCCGGCCGGCCGCCGGCACCAGGTAGGTCACCGCGATGACCGCGCCCCCGAGCAGACCGGCCCAG
>NZ_JACEHF010000293.1 GCF_014180685.1 Nocardioides pelophilus
GGCGACGACGGTGTGGTCCGGGTGCGGGTCGACGGCAGCGGCACCGTCGGCCCCGACGGGAGGTTCCGGCTGCTGGTCAGCACGGTCGACGGCGACCCGGTCACGCTCGGCAGCTACCTCGGCGCCGCCGCGCACGTCTCCGGGTTCCGGACCGACGGCGCCCGCGACGGGGTCTTCGTCCACGTGCACCCGTACGGCGTGCCCGAGCCCACCGAGGACGGCACCCTGCTGACCTTCCACACCACCTTCGAGGAAGCCGGCGACTACCTGCTCTTCGTGCAGGTGCGGGTCGACGGCATCCTGCACACGGTGCCGGTCAGCGCGACCGTCGACGCCGGTTGAGAGACCGGCGACGCCGGTTGAGGTGCGAGGCCGCCCGCGGCCGAGCCTCGAAACCTAGTCGACCTGGACCGTCAGCGACGTGACCGGGTTGTCGAACTCGTCCACGCGCAGGCTCACCTGCACCTCCCACTCTCCCGGCGTGGGGAAGGTGACCGGGGCCACGAACGTGCCGACGCCGGTGGGCGTGACTGACACCGCGCCGAGGTCGAGGTCGGGTCCCCGGAGCGAGACGTCCGGGCGCGCGTGCAGGTCGACCGGCTCCCCCGCCAGGTCCTGCACCTGCACCAGCAGCTGCCGCTGACGGCCTTCGGTGGCGTCCAGGACGGCCAGCACCTGCAGGTCGCCCACGACCACGCGGGCGACGTTCGTGGGCGGCGCAGCCGGGGTCGAGGCCGCCACTGCACGGGGCGGCTGCTCCACCAGGAAGCCGGTGACCCCGAGCAGGCCGACCAGCAGCAACGCCTCGATCGCGACCACCCGGCGCACGCCGTACGTCGCCCTCCGGCGCGCCTCGTGGGCGCCCTCGGTCACCCGCGGGAGGAGCCGGAACCGGTTCCAGGCAGCGACCGCTGCGACGACGAGGGCGATGCCGACCTTGACGAGGAGCAGGCGACCGTAGGTCGTGTCCACCAGACCGCTCCAGGAGCCGAGGATCCGCCAGCCGAGGAGCACCCCCGCGCCCGCCAGCACGGCGAGCAGGCCGGCCGCCACCGTAGAGAAGCGGGCGAGCAGCAGCGCGCCGTCGCGCTCGCGGCCGGCGAGCGAGGGCAGCACCACCACGAGTCCCACCAGGCCGCCGAGCCAGACCGCGCCGGCCATGAGGTGGAGCGCGTCGGTCAGGACCAGCAGCGACACCGGCTCGTAGGCACGGGTGTGGCCGACCAGCGCCGGGGACCACACCGCCAGGCCCGCCCCGATGTCACCGGCGAGCGAGGGGGTGGGCCGGCCGGCCAGCGCCGCAGCCAACCCCAGGCCGATCACCTGGAGCACCAGGACGGTGAGGTCGTCGCCGACCAGGGCCGGGTCCAGCGATCCGGTCTCGAGGACGCCGCCCGGCCCGGCTCCCCTCTGGTAGGCCCCGGAGACCGGTACGGCGAGCGCCGCCGCCGCGACCGCCGCGACCGAGGAGCCGCGCAGGAGCCGGACCAGGCGCCGTCGTACGGGATCGAGCAGGCGGACGCCGCGCGACGTCCAGGAGAGGAAGATCGTGAGACCGCCGGCGAGCAGCAGCGCGACGTAGGACACCGCCTGCACACCGCTGGCCACGCCTCGCATCGTGGCGTCGTCGGTCGTGGGGGCGACGCGCGGCGGCGCGACGGTCTCGCTCGGAGCGCCGACGTGGAAGGTCAGCGAGCCGGCGATCGGATGCCCGTCGGAGGACACCACCCGCCAGGCCACGACGTAGGTGCCGTCGTCGAGCCCGCCGGGGAGGTCGACGGTCACGACCTCGTCCCGGGCGCCGGCGTCGGTCTCGAGCGGGTCGCCCGAGGCGTCGTAGGCCTGGATCCCGTCGCCCACCACGGACACGGGCTCGTCGAAGGTCAGCGTGACCGTCTCCGGGGCGGCGTCGACCACGGCGCCCTCGGCCGGGTCGGAGGAGACCAACGAGGCGTGCGCC
>NZ_JACEHF010000294.1 GCF_014180685.1 Nocardioides pelophilus
CGCCTGCTCACCGCGGCCCGCGCGCTGTGGCCCGCCCTCGACCGGGCCGAGCTCGTCGAGGCGCTCGCCCGGGACCGCCCGGGCTCGCCCGACAACCTGCCGCTGGTGGGGCCGACCGCGGACGGCGCCGTCCTCGCCGCGGGGCACTTCCGCCACGGCGTCCTGCTCGCCCCGCTCACTGCCCGCCTGGTGGCGGACCACCTCGAGACCGGCGCCGTCGACCCGGCGCTCGACCCCCGCAGATTCCCAGGAGGAGACCGATGAGGCTGTCCGTCAACGGAGTGCCCGCCGAGCACAGCGGGACGATCGCCGACCTGCTCACCGACAGGCTCGCCGACCCGAGACCCCACGGGATCGCGGTCGCGGTCAACGGCGAGGTGGTGCGTCGCGACGACTGGCCGCGCCGGCTGCTCGTCGAGGGCGACCGGGTCGAGGTCGTGACGGCGGTGCAAGGGGGATGAGTGGTCTCACGATCGCCGGCCGCACGCTGGCCTCGCGGCTCTTCCTCGGCACGGGCGGGCTGCCGAGCCTCGCCCTGCTGGCACCCGTGCTCGCCGCCGCGGAGCCCGGGCTGGTCACGGTGTCGGTACGACGGACCTCGGCGACCCGCGACGGCGGCCTGCTGGCGACCGTTCGCAGGGCGGGCGTCCCGGTGCTGCCGAACACCGCCGGCTGCCTGACGGCGCGCGAGGCCGTGCTGACCGCGGAGCTGGCCCGTGAGGCTCTGGAGACGGACTGGGTCAAGCTGGAGGTCATCGGCGACGAGGCCTCGTTGCTGCCCGATGCGGTGGGCCTCGTCGACGCCGCGGACCAGCTCGCCCGCCGCGGCTTCGCCGTGCTGCCCTACACCACCGACGACCCGGTCCTGGCCCGGCGGCTGGTCGACGTCGGCTGTGCCGCGGTGATGCCGCTGGGATCGCCGATCGGGTCGGGGCTGGGCATCCTCAACGCGCACGCGATCGNTCGCCGATCGGGTCGGGGCTGGGCATCCTCAACGCGCACGCGATCGAGGCGGTGCGCGCGGCCGTCGACGTCCCGGTCGTGCTCGACGCGGGCGTCGGCACGGCCAGCGACGCGGCGCTCGCGATGGAGCTCGGCTGCGACGCCGTGCTCGCCGCCACCGCGATCACCCGCGCCGACGACCCGGTCGCGATGGCCGGCGCGCTCCGCCTCGGGGTCGACGCCGGACGTGCCGCTCGCGCCGCCGGCCGGATCCCGCGCCGCGCCGGCGCCCGCGCCTCGAGCCCGATGGCCGGTCGGATCGCATGATGCGCGAGTCGGCGCCTGTTGGCAGCTCAGGAACGCCGAGTCGACGCTTGTCGTCTGGAGCCGACTCGGCGCTCTCCGCGTGCACACAAGAGCCGACTCGCGTGCTGCTGCTGACGGACCGGGCCCAGCTCAGGTTGGGGCGGGCGCTGCTGCGGACGATCGACGAGTGCGTCGAGGCCGGGCTGCGCGCAGTCGTCGTGCGCGAGCACGACCTCGAGCGGTCCGCCCGGCACGCGCTGGTCGCTGCCCTGGCGGCGCTGCCCGACCTGACCGTGATCAGCAGCCGGGTCCCCGACCCGGCCGCGCACGGGACGCACCTCGCTGCCCACCAGCCCGCGATCGACGGGTGGTTCGGCCGGTCGTGCCACTCCGTGGCGGAGGTACGACGAGCCGCGGCCGGTGGGGCGTCGTACGCGACCCTGTCGCCGTACGCCCCGACCCGGAGCAAGCCCGGCTACGGCCCGTCGCTGCCCGACGGCGTGTTCGCCGACCTCCCGATCCCGACCTACGCCCTCGGCGGGATCACCCCGGCCAACGCGGCCGCCGCCCGGCAGTCCGGCGCCCAGGGGGTCGCCGTGATGGGCGAGGTGATGCGCGCCGCCGAC
>NZ_JACEHF010000295.1 GCF_014180685.1 Nocardioides pelophilus
GAGGGCCCCGGCCGCGGCGACGATGGTGTCGCGGAAGCCGCTGCCGATCCCAGGCAGCTGGCGGAGCTCGCGCTGGCGGTCCAGGACCGACCGGACGGAGGTGAAGCCGGCGGCCGCGAGCGGGCCGAGGCGGAGCGAACCGGTCGTTGCTTCCTTGAGCGCTTCCAGCGGCATGGTCGCGAGCGCTGCGTGCACGGCCGGGCTCCGGTAGGCGGCGACGGCGCTGACGACGGCCTCCCGGGCAGCGCGCTCCTCCTCCCTCGCCGCCCGCAGGTCGGCCATGGCCCGGGGGAGCTCACCGAAGCGGGTGCCGTCCACCAGACCGGGCGCCGAGGCGGCGCCGATCGCCGCGGCGAGGCCCAGCCGCCGGTCGAGGAGGTCATCGACCGAGAACAGCGCGCGGTCGAGCTCTCCCGTCGGCTCGGNACAGCGCGCGGTCGAGCTCTCCCGTCGGCTCGGCCAGCCGCTCGAGCGCATCGGGGAGCCTGGCCTGCAGACCCCAGGCGAAGAACTCGCGCAGGAAGGCCACGTGCGGGGCCAGCCGCTCGCGGTCCTTGCGCGAGGTGAGCAGCCACCACCGCAGCGGTGCGAGCGCCCGGGCGGCCTTCACCGCGGCCGGCGCGTGCGACGCGAGCTGCTGGAGACCGGCCGTCTCCTGCGGCCCTGGCTGCGGGAGGTTCGCGCAGGCCACCAGGGCGCGGAGCAGCGACTCGGCGTCCTCGCGGGACAGCAGCGTCACGTGCCACGCCACCTCGCCGGCGCGGGTCACCGGGACGCGGCGCGCGGCGAACCCGTTGAGCAGTCGCTGCAGCTCCTCCTGGGTCGCCCGCTGCCACTCCCGCGCCCGGCGTGCCTGCGACATCCACGCGCTCACCGCGCGGGCGGCGTCCCGAGCCTCGCGTCGCTCCTGCTTGTCCATCGCGGCTCATTCTGGGGGGCGTCCTGGTCCGGCGGCCAGCGCGGTCCCGGGGTCCTGGCTCCTTCGGACTACGGGGCCACATCGTCCGGCCCCTCCTCTGCCTTGTGGCTCCTCAGGCCGATCCCCAGCGGTTAGGTTCGTCCCGTCTAGCTTGGGAGGGCTTGGGTTGGGGACTTGGGGCGAGGCGTACCTCACCCGGTTGCGCGGTTGCGCAGCACGGATGGAACGCGATTTCTCGGAGATCAGTGACCGCGACCGCTCCGTGCGGCTGGTCGAGCGCGACGCGAAGATGGCGGAGGTGGGGTTCGGCGCGGGAGTCCTCACCATGGAGTCGGCGAGCCGGGTGCGCACGCTCGACCCGTGGCAGGCAGCGACGTGGCTGGTGGAGGGCGACCCGGCGCGGCCGCGCTGGGAGTCGCTGCCGCTGATGGCGGCGTACGTGGAGCTGCTGCAGGCGGGCTATCCCGGCAACGCGGTCCGGTTCGCAGCACCCGACCCCGAGCTGAGGCTCGACCTCGCGGCGGTGAACGAGGACGGCCAGGTCCTGGTGCTCGGCGTCGCGCGGGCAGAGGCGCTCGAGCTGTCCAAGCTCGTGGCGCTGGTGTCGACCTTCGAGTCCCACGGCGCTCGAGGCCCGCGGGGCGGGCTGCCCGGCCGCGAGGCGCAGCAGCTCGCCCACCAGCTGCGAGCCACCCGGGCGCCGTACGTCTGGCTGCTGGCGGCAGGAACCCGGCGGGTCTACCGCGTGAGGTACGGCCGCACGATCAAGCTCACCCCGGCGCAGGCGCTGCCGACGGCGGCCGAGCTGTGGCCCTTCGGGTTCGACGGACCGACGCCGCGGGTGTCCGTCGTCGCCCCGGAATCGGTCGCGGGCTGACCCCGGGAAGTGGGACCGGAAAAGTAAGACGCCCGCCGGCGG
>NZ_JACEHF010000296.1 GCF_014180685.1 Nocardioides pelophilus
CGAGACCCTCGGTGACCAGCGTCTCGACGGCGTCGGCCGCGGCGTCGACCTGGAACGGCACGTTCTTGCGCTCGGTCGAGGAGTAGTTCGAGAGCACCCAGTCGGCGACGTCCTGGCGGCCAGGGGGACGTCCGATGCCGATCCGGACCCGGTAGAAGTCGCCGGTGCCGAAGGACGAGCGCAGGGACTTGAGCCCGTTGTGGCCGTTGTCGCCGCCGCCGAGCTTGATCCGCATCGTCCCGAACGGGATGTCGAGCTCGTCGTGGATCGCGATCACCCGCGCGGGTGGCACCTTGTAGAAGGTGGTCAGCGTCTTGATCGCGCCACCGGACTCGTTCATGTAGGACCGGGCCTTCGCCAGCACGACCCGCGGTCCGGGCGTGCCCGGAGCACCGAGGCGTCCCTCGACGACCTCGGCCCGGCCGGACTTGTGGGCACGGAAGCCGCTGCCCATCCGCCGGGCCAGCTCGTCCGCGACGAGGTAGCCGATGTTGTGCCGGTGCCCGGAGTACGACGGACCGGGGTTGCCGAGCCCGACGACGAGCCAGACGTCGGCCCCCTCGACACGGTCGCTCATCGGATCCTCCGCGGCATCGGCGCTCGTCGTACCCCCGTCGGGTCGGGGGATCCCCGGCACGGCGCTGCG
This sequence comes from Nocardioides pelophilus, assembly GCF_014180685.1. GTDB lineage: Bacteria > Actinomycetota > Actinomycetes > Propionibacteriales > Nocardioidaceae > Nocardioides > Nocardioides pelophilus. The sequence continues at coordinate 647 of NZ_JACEHF010000296.1, forward strand.
TGCCGGGGAGATCAGTCGGCCCAGGAACCACCTGAGCCGAGTGAACGTCACTCCTCGTCGCCACCCTCGGCGGACTCCGCGGCCTCGCCCTCGGCGGCCTCGGGCTCGTCGCGCTCGATGCCGGCCTCGGCCTCGGCCTCTTCGAGGTCGGCCTCGAGCTGCTCGGCGGTCTGCGCGGCGGTCACGTTGACCACCAGGGTCTCCGGGTCGGTCAGCAGCGTGGTGCCGGACGGCAGCGTCAGCGCGCCGGCGAGGAACTGGGTGCCGGCCTCGGCGTCGGTGACGTCGACCTCGAACGACTCGGGGATGTGGGTGGCCTCGGCCTCGACCTGGACGGTCGAGTTCTCGGTGACGACCAGGGTCTCGCGGGCGGCCTCGCCGACCACGACGACCTGGACGTCGACGGTGACCTTCTCGCCGCGACGGACAACCACGAAGTCGACGTGCTCGAGCACGCGGCGGACCGGGTCGACCTGGACCTGCTTGGTCAGCGCCAGGTGGGTCTCGCCGTCGAGGTCGAGCTCGAGCAGCGTGTTCGCGCCGCCGTGCTTGATCGCCATCATCGTGTCGTGGCCCGGAAGGGTCATGTGGATCGGGTCGTTGCCGTGGCCGTACATGACGGCGGGAACCTTGTGCTCGCGGCGGATGCGGCGGGCAGCGCCCTTGCCGAACTCGGTCCGCAGCTCGGCGGTGATCTTCTCGCTCATGGGGTCTCCTTCTAGGGGTGTCGGGACCCCGGAAAGGTGAAACGCCACGCTTCCCTCACCCGGTGACCGGTGGGCGCGCGGCGTCTGAGAACGAGCCGGCCCAGTCGATCACGGAGTCACAGAAGCGGGTGCTCCCTCGCCGAGGCAACCTGAGGAGACTACCCAACGGCGCTCCTCAGACTGAAATCCGCACGCCGGCATCACTCGAGGTGGGATCGGTGATCGTGCGCCGGTCGACCAGCGCGGCGCCGGCGTCCCGCTGACCGATACTTTCCTATACTCGGCCGAAGTATCTATATCGATCACTTCGCCGAGAGGCGCGCGCATGGGTGCCAACCCCTACTCCCCCGGTCAGGTTCCGAAGATCCTTGCCGGCAGGCGCGCCGAGCTGCGCCGGATCGAGGACCTGATGGCTCGGGTCGTCACGTACGGCGGGCTCGGCGGACC
>NZ_JACEHF010000297.1 GCF_014180685.1 Nocardioides pelophilus
CGGGCGGCGCCCGCCGCGGCGGTCGCGACCCCGCCGGCACCCGCACGCACGTGCGACAGCAGGTCGTCCGGCTCCCAGTCGCCGGTCTCGGCCCACACGGTCGGGGTCACGCTGCCGGGGTCGCCGACCGCCACGACCACCAGGGGGCGGCGTTCGGTGTCGGCCTGCTCCGCGGCCCACGTGAGTGCGCGCTCCGCGTGCTCCGAGCCGTCGACGGCGACGACGATGCTTCCGGACGTGACGGGGGTGGTCGGGGTGGTCATCGGTTCGATCCCTTGCCTTGGTTGTTGCGGTGGCTGCGACGGCGGTCAGGCGACGTGCACCTCGACCACGCCGGGCACGGCGCGGGCGAGGACGGTCGCGAGGATCTGCTCGTGGCGGTCCGCCGGACCGTTGATCTCGGCGACGCCGTCCTGCACCTCGACCAGGCAGTCCCGCATGCCGGCCGACAGGAGCAGCGCGTCGATCTCCTGCTCGAGGAGGTCGTCGCTGCGCGCCAGGACGTGGACGACGTCGCGCCGGCTGAGGATGCCGACCAGCCGGTCGTGCGAGTCGACCACCGGGAGCGTCTTGACCGAGGTCGACGTGGCGAGCTCGACCGCGACGGCGACGTCGGTCTCCTCGTGGACGGTCACCGCGTGGGTGGACATCACGTCACCGACGTACCGCGGGCGGTCCACGACCGGCTCGGTCGTCGGGATCATCGCTCGCGGGTCGCGGTCGATGTACTCGCGGATCAGGTCGGCCTCGCTCACGACCCCGCAGAGGCGGCCGTCGGCGTTGACGACCGGCAGGGTCGTGATGTTGTGCTCGTCGAGGAGCCCGAGCGCGGTCTTGACCCTCGTGGTGGTCCGGACCGTCACCGGGTCCGTCGTCATCAGCTCCCTGACGATCATGGCTTGCCTCTTTTCGCTGTGGTCCTGAGATCAGCCTGTTCCGGCGGTGGGTCGTGCGGCAGGGACGAAGGTCCTCAACACGCGGGAATCTCGGCTGCTCAGGTCGCTCCGGGACCTTCGTCACCGCGGGGCGAGGACCGGAGTCTGCAGCCAGCGCCGCCCTCGGCTGTCTAGGGTTCGTCCATGAAGGCCCGCCTGCCGCTGCCGGGTTGGACGCGCGGCTATCGTCCCGCGTGGTTGCGGGCCGATCTGCTGGCGGGCGTGACGGTCACGGCCTACCTCGTGCCCCAGGTGATGGCGTACGCCGAGCTCGCGGGACTCCCTGCCGTCGCCGGACTGTGGGCGTGCATGGGTGCCCTCCTGATCTACGGCCTGATCGGCTCCTCGCGGCTGCTGTCGGTCGGCCCGGAGTCGACGACGGCACTGATGGTCGGGGCCGCGATCGGGTCGGTCCCGGCCGCCCGGGAGGACCCGGCGTCCTTCGGCGCGGCAATGGCGCTTGTCGTCGCGGGCATCTGCCTGGCGGCGTACTTCGCGCGGGTCGCCGTCGTGGCCGACCTGCTGTCCCGGCCCGTCCTGGTCGGCTACATGACCGGCATCGCAGCGCTCATGGTCGTGTCGCAGCTGGGCAAGCTCACCAGGCTTTCGGTGGACGCCGACGGATTCTTCCCCGAGCTCGTCGCCGTCGTGACCCGCCTGGGCGACGCTCATCTGCCGACCGTCGTGCTCGGCACCGTCACCGCGATCGGGATGATCGTCGCCGCGGCGTACTTCCCACGCGCACCGGTCGCGCTCATCGGCATGTTGGCCGCCACCGCCGTGGTGGCGGCGTTCGACCTGGAGGAGCGTGGCGTCCGGCTCATCGGGGCCCTCCCC
>NZ_JACEHF010000298.1 GCF_014180685.1 Nocardioides pelophilus
CGGCGCCCCCCGCCGACTTCCGGCCGGTGCACCGTTCCGACACCAAGATCAAGAAGTCCGACGACGGGTCGGCCCCGGTGATCTCGCTCGAGCAGAACCCCGACATCCTCAAGGAGCTGTCCGCCCACCGGCCGGCGCCCGGCACGGTCGTCGTCGGGTTCGCGGCCGAGACCGGCGACCAGTCCGGGTCCGTCCTCGACCTGGCGCGCGCCAAGCTGGCCCGCAAGGGCTGCGACCTGCTGGTGGTCAACGACGTCAGCGGCGGCGCGGTCTTCGGCGCCGAGGACAACCAGGCGGTTATCCTGGCCGCGGACGGCACCGCGGTCGACGTACCGCGGGGGAGCAAGGGAGCTCTCGCGCACGTGATCTGGGACCAGGTGGCCGTCCGGCTGGCTCCAGCATGAGACTCCCGTGCATCACCTGTCGGTCCCCGTATCGTTGGACCGGCGGCAACAAGCCCTGATAGCCCCCGTCATGACGCCTTATGCGAAAGCGAGAAACAACGTGGCTGGACGCCTCTTCACCTCAGAGTCGGTGACCGAGGGACACCCGGACAAGATCGCAGACCAGATCAGCGACACCATCCTGGACTACCTCCTCGAGCACGACCCGACCAGTCGGGTGGCGGTTGAGACACTGCTCACCACAGGCCTCGTCGTCGTCGCCGGTGAGGTGACCACCACTGCCTACGCCCCGATCGCTCAGCTGGTGCGTCAGAAGATCCTCGAGATCGGCTACGACTCCTCGGAGAAGGGCTTCGACGGCAGCTCCTGCGGCGTCCAGGTCGCGATCGGTGCGCAGTCCCCCGACATCGCGCAGGGCGTCGACGACGCGTTCGAGGAGCGGGTCGACGGCTCGGGCGACGAGCTCGACCGCCAGGGCGCCGGTGACCAGGGCCTGATGTTCGGCTACGCGTGCGACGACACGCCGGAGCTGTTCCCGCTGCCGATCAAGATCGCGCAGACCCTCGCCGAGAAGCTCACCGAGGTGCGCAAGGACGGCACGCTGTCCTACCTGCGCCCCGACGGCAAGACCCAGGTCACCATCGAGTACGACGAGAACGACCGCCCGGTGCGCATCGACGCCGTCGTGCTGTCGACCCAGCACTCCGAGGACGTCGACGAGGAGCAGCTGGCCAAGGACATCCTGGTCAACGTCATCGAGCCGGTGCTCGAGCAGTTCCAGGCCAGCGTGCCGTCGGAGGGCTACAAGCTCTTCATCAACCCGACCGGCCGCTTCGTGGTCGGTGGTCCGATGGGCGACGCCGGTCTGACCGGACGCAAGATCATCGTCGACACCTACGGCGGCATGGCCCGCCACGGTGGCGGCGCGTTCTCCGGCAAGGACCCGTCGAAGGTCGACCGTTCCGCCGCCTACGCGATGCGCTGGGTCGCCAAGAACATCGTCGCCGCGGGCCTGGCCCGGCGGGCCGAGGTCCAGGTCGCCTATGCGATCGGCGTCGCGCACCCGGTGGGTGTGTTCGTCGAGACCTTCGGCACCGGCATCGTCCCCGACGAGCAGATCCAGGCCGCCGTGCTCGAGGTGTTCGACCTGCGTCCGGCTGCGATCCTGCGCGACCTCGACCTGCGCCGGCCGATCTACGCCAAGACCGCCGCCTACGGCCACTTCGGCCGCGAGCTCCCGGAGTTCACCTGGGAGCGGACCGACCGCGTCGACGCGCTGAAGGCCGCCGCCGGCGTCTGATCGTTC
>NZ_JACEHF010000299.1 GCF_014180685.1 Nocardioides pelophilus
CGGCTCGTTCGGCCCTGTCGGTTCGGTCGGCCCGGTCGGCTCGGTCGCCACGGTCGCCACGGTCGCCTCTTCATCGGGTTGGTTCGCGGGAGCGGCGGGCTGGAGACCCTGGTCCGCCGCTCCCGCGGTCTGGTGGTCGGGATCGTCGAGCAGCGCCTCGAGCACCACGACGACCGGGTCGACCTCGACCGCAGGATCCTCGTCGGTGCCCGTCCGCTCGATCACGTCGAGCAGCGCGCGGACCGTGTCGACCATCCGCAGCAGTGCGCTGGTGATCTCCGGCGTCATCTGCTGCCGACCGTCCCGGAGCCGGGACAGCAGCGTCTCGCCGACGTGGGTCAGCCGCTCGAGGCGGCCCAGGGCGAGGAAGCCCGACGTGCCCTTGATCGTGTGGATGGTGCGGAAGATCCCCGACAGCACCTCGCGTGAGCCCGGCTGCTTCTCGAGCTCGACCAGGTCCCTGTCGAGCTGGTCGAGATTCTCGTGGGACTCAACGAGGAACTCCGCGATGATCTCGGCTTCGTCGTCCATGCGCCCTCCTTCGCATGCCCCTATCGGCAGTGCGGGAGAGCTCCTGAGGCGCGGAAGAGCGCAGGTTCAGCGCCGGTTCAGCGCCGTTGCCGGAGCGCCTCGGTCAGTGAGGCGACCACCCGGTCCGGAGGCGATGCCGCCTCGGTGTTGGAGTCGGCCAGCTCCGCGAGCAGCTCCGCGCGGTGCACGCTCACCGAGCGCGGCGCGTCGATGCCGACCCGGACGACGTCGCCGCGGACCTCGAGGACGGTGATCGTGACGTCGTCGCCGATGACGACGCTTTCGCCGACACGGCGGGAGAGTACGAGCACGAGGTCGAGGCTACGCCACGAGCGGTGCGGCCAGCGGAAGTTCCGGATCCTCGAGAATCACCTGGCTGGCGCGACGGGTCACCAGGTTGACCAGGAGCGGCGCGCGCAGGTTGACGGTCGTGTCGGCGAGGGAGGCCCCGGCGCGCACCACGAGCAGCACCAGCACGTCGTCGCTCGACTCGATCCCGAGCTCCTCGACGACGTCGTCGCCGACCTCGGGCGTGTAGTCGGGGTAGAACGGCGCCGGTGGGACGACGACGAACTGCAGGTCGTCGCGGCTGAGCGAGCGGAACGAGTGGAGCACGCCGTCGTCGTCGAGCCGGACCAGCGCGAACCGGTGGTCGTCGGGGAAGCCGGGCATCGCGTGCACCAGCTCGATGACGGGAACGTCCTTGCCGTCGGTCGCTCCGTCTCCCGGCTGCTGCGCATCCATGACCGCGATCATCGCAGGAAGTCGAGCAGGCTCGGCTGCAGGACGCGCGACGTCGCGGAAAGCGCCGCCTGGTAGGCGACCTCCTGCAGCTGCAGGTCGACGGCGGCCTTGGCCAGGTCGGTGTTCTCGAGCGTGCTCAAGGACGCCGCCAGCGACTGGCTGGCCTCGGCGGCGGCCGCGTCGGCACGTTCGATCCGGTCGAGCCGGGTGCCGGCGGTGGTCCTGGCCGTCGTCACGGTGTTGACGCGGGTGGCGAGCTCGTCGATCGCCGTACTGATGGCAGCCGTGTCGGCGGCTCGGAGCGCGGTCGCGAGGGCGTCCAGCTCGGCGAAGACCGAGCTCGCACCGTCACCGAAGACGTCGCGGCCGTCGACGTCGACCTGCACGTTGACGCCGTCCGCGACGCGGCGGTTGACGGTGCC
>NZ_JACEHF010000003.1 GCF_014180685.1 Nocardioides pelophilus
CCCAAACCCGCCGACCCGGCCCCAAGCTGGAGCCGGGTCGGCGCGTTTTTCGCTCGAGTTCGAGCCGGGTCGATCAGGTGCGCTGTGAGAGGACGCGACCGGCGTGCCACCCCGGCGCCCGGCCGCCCGCAGGCACCCGGATGGTGTCCAGGTCGTGGCCGGTGCGTGCCAGCGCCCACGCGACGACCGAGTTGGAGTTCCACATCTCGCCGGTGCCCAGCTCGTCGCGGCCCCAGGTCAGCGCCGGCACCTCCTCGAGCACCGCGAGCAGGGCAGCGACCCGGGCCGGATCCGCGGTCAGCCGCACCGGGCTGCCGACGGCCTCCGCGACATCGGGGATGTAGCCGCCGGGCCAGCACCGGACCTCGTAGCGGAAGGCCCGGAAGCGACCGAGCCACCGGCTTCCGACCGGCCCCTCGCAGACGACGCCGCGGTCGGCCTCCGAGACGTTCCACACCGGCCCCATCTCCACGGCGTACGAGGTGTTGTCCGTCGTCAGCAGGAGGCCCGAGTGGTACAGGTCGGCGGCCGGCGGGAGCTGTCGGCGAGCCGACAGCCACTCGTAGACGCGGCCGTTCGCCCGCACGAACCAGCCGCCGGCGCCCAGGGGGAGCCAGTACAGGTCGGCCCGCGACTGCGGGCCCCGGTCGTCCGTCGCCATGAGGACCACACCAGCACCCCGGCTGCCCCGAGGAGAAGGGGCGAAGGTCATCGGTCGCTCTCCCGGCGGCGCGGATCGTCGTCCGACCAGGGATGATGGGGGCATGGACACCTCTGCTGTTGGTCAGCACGCCGAGGCCGAGCCGCCGGAGGTCAGCGGGCACCCCGACGAGCCCGCCGCTCACGAAGAAGGGTTGAGCGGCCGCCTCAACTGGCTGCGCGCGGGAGTGCTCGGCGCCAACGACGGCATCGTCTCGGTCGCCGGCGTCGTCATGGGCGTCGCCGGCGCCACGACAGACCGTACGGCGATCCTCATCGCCGGTGTCGCCGCCCTCGTCGCGGGTGCTTTGTCGATGGCGGCGGGGGAGTACGTCTCCGTCTCGACCCAGCGCGACGCCGAGAAGTCGCTCCTGGCGAAGGAACGCGAGGAGCTGCGGACCATGCCGGCCGAGGAGTTCGCCGAGCTCCAGGAGATCCTCCAGCACCGCGGGCTCAGCCCCGACCTCGCCCACGAGGTCGCCGCACAGCTCACCGAGACCAACGCGCTCCGCGCCCACGCCGTGCTCGAGCTCGGACTCGACCCGGACGAGCTGACCAGTCCGTGGGCGGCGGCCATCGCGTCGATGGTGGCCTTCATCTTCGGGGCCTCGCTGCCGGCGCTGACCATCCTGCTGCCCGATCCCGAGAGGTTCGCGGTCACCGTCGGGGCCGTGATCGTCGCGCTGGCGATCACCGGCTGGGCATCGGCGCGGCTCGGCTACGCCCCGCCCGGGCGTGCGGTGATCCGCAACATCACCGGCGGCAGCTTCGCGATGCTCATCACCTACCTCGTCGGCTCCGTGCTCGGCGCCCAGGTGCTGTGAGCGCGATGGGGGTGCGGCTCTTCGCGGCGATCGTGCCTCCGGTCGACGTGGTCGAGCACCTCGACCAGTTCCTCGAACCGCGGCGGGAGGCCGGCTCGTTCCGGTGGACGGTCGCCGACCAGTTCCACATCACGCTCGCCTTCATGCCGAGCGTCCCCGAGCACCTCGTCGACGAGTACGCCGACCGGCTCGGCGACGGGCTCGCCCGCACCCCGATCCCCGTCGTGCGGCTGGCCGGCCCGGTCGCCTTCCCGAACGCAGCCGAGACCCGGGCGCTCGCGGTCGGGGTCGTGCCCGAGTCGGAGGGGGCGGACGTCGTACTCGAGCGGATGGCGGGGCGCGCCCGCAACGCCGCGGTCACGGTCGGCACCGAGGTCGACGGGCAGCGGTTCCGGCCGCACCTGACCATCGCCCGGCTGCGGCAGCGGGCCGACACGACCAGCTGGGTGCGGCTGCTGGAGACCTACACCGGGCCGGAGTGGCCGGTCATCGAGGCGACGGTGATCGCCTCCCACCTCGGGCAGGGGCCCCGTGGGCGGCCCCGCTACGAGACCGTCGCCGAGCTCCCGATCGGTCAGTAGACCGATGTTGCTCCTCGTCCTCGACCTGCTGGGGATCGCCGTGTTCGCGGTCTCCGGGGCGCTGGTCGCCGTACGGCAGCGGCTCGACATCGTCGGCGTCCTGGTCCTGGCGACCGTCACCGGTCTCGGTGGCGGCTGGATCCGGGACGTGCTCATCGGCGACACCCCGCCGGCGTCGCTCGAGGACTGGCGCTACCTCCTGGTCCCGCTCGGGTGCGGGCTGCTGACGTTCTGGTTCCACCCGACGCTCGGACGGATGGACCGGCAGGTCAACGTGTTCGACGCGTTCGGGCTCGGCCTGTTCGCCGTCGCCGGCGCGTTGAAGGCGGCCGAGCACGGCCTCGGTCCGGTGCCCGCCGCGATCCTCGGCATGGTGACCTGCATCGGTGGCGGTCTGCTCCGCGACGTCCTGTCCGGCCGGGTGCCGGTGGTCCTGACCAGCGGCGAGCTCTACGCGATCCCGGCCGTCGCCGGGTCCGCGGTCGCCGCGATCGGCTTCGAGCTCGGGGTGCAGACCGCGCTGGTCGCGGTCCCCGCCGCGGCCCTCACCACCGGCTGGCGCTTGCTCGCGATCTGGCGCGGCTGGACCGCACCGGTGCCGGGCGTGCGTCGTACCTGACCTGGGAGCTGCACCTCACGCGATCCGCGACATCCAGGTCTGGTACGACGAACGGCCGTCACTCCGGCAGGTTGTGGATGATCTCGTCGACCTTGTCCTTGGCGTCGCCGAACAGCATCCGGGAGTTCTCGCGGAAGAAGAGCGGGTTCTGCACGCCGGCGTAGCCGGTGGCCATGGAGCGCTTGAAGACGATGACCTCGCTGGCGTTCCAGACCTCGAGCACGGGCATGCCGGCGATCGGGCTGGTGGGGTCCTCGGCGGCCGCCGGGGTGGCGGTGTCGTTGGCGCCGATGACGAGGACGACGTCGGTGTCGGGGAAGTCGTCGTTGATCTCGTCCATCTCGAGCACGATGTCGTAGGGCACCTTGGCCTCGGCGAGCAGCACGTTCATGTGGCCGGGCAGGCGGCCGGCGACCGGGTGGATGCCGAACCGTACGTCGACGCCCCGCGCCCGCAGCTTCGCGGTGAGCTCGGCGACGGGGTACTGCGCCTGCGCCACCGCCATGCCGTAGCCCGGCGTGATGATGACCGACCGCGCGTTGGCCAGCACCTCGGCCGCCTCGGCGGACTGGACCTCGCGGTGCTCGCCGTAGTCGGTGTCGCCCGAGGACGGCGCCTCGATGCCGAAGCCGCCGGCGATGACCGAGATGAACGAGCGGTTCATCGCCTGGCACATGATGTAGCTCAGGTAGGCACCCGAGGAGCCGACGAGGGCGCCGGTCACGATCAGCAGGTCGTTCTCGAGCAGGAAGCCGGACGCGGCCGCGGCCCAGCCCGAGTAGCTGTTGAGCATCGACACCACGACCGGCATGTCGCCGCCGCCGATCGAGGCGACCAGGTGCCAGCCCAGCGCGAGCGCGACCAGGGTGACCAGGATCAGCAGCCACAGCTGCGGGTCGATGACGAACCACACGGTCAGGCCGGCGAACGCGGCGAGCGCGCCGAGGTTGATGTAGTTCTTGCCCGGCAGCACCAGCGGGGCCGACTTCATCCGCGCGGACAGCTTGAGGAACGCCACGATCGAGCCGGTGAACGTCACCGCGCCGATGAACACGCCGATGAAGACCTCGGCGCTGTGGACGCCGAGCAGGTCCTGAGCAGCGAGTACGGCGGCGTGGTGGCTGTCCGGGTCGTCCTCGACCTCGAGGTAGCCGTTCCAGCCCACCAGGACGGCGGCGAGACCGACGAAGCTGTGCAGCAGCGCGATCAGCTCGGGCATGCCGGTCATCTCGACGACGCGGGAGCGCCAGAGACCGATGACCGCGCCGATCGCCATGGCCGCGACCAGCAGCACGATCGGGAGGGCGTCCATCTCGTTGTCGAGCGCGACCGTGATGGTCGCGGCGAGCGCGATGGCCATGCCGAGGATGCCGAACGTGTTGCCCACCTTGGCCGTCTCGTGGTGGGAGAGCCCGGCGAGGGCGAGGATGAAGAGCAGTGCGGCGACGATGTAGGCCGCGTTCGACGCGGTCTCGATCGAGACCAGCAGCGGCGAGGTCACCATCGAGGTCACCTGGGTCAGGAGAGGCGAGATCATCTGAGTCAGTCCCTACTGGCCGTCACGACCGGGTGAAGAGTCCGAGCATGCGGCGGGTCACCGCAAAGCCACCGAACACGTTGATGCTGGCGAGCAGGGTCGCGACGAAGGCGATCAGCATGATCGGCGTGTTGTCCTCGCCGAGCTGCAGGAGCGCTCCGACCACGATGATTCCCGAGATCGCGTTGGTCACCGACATCAGCGGCGTGTGCAGCGCGTGGTGCACGTTGCCGATGACGTAGTAGCCGATCACGATCGCCAGCGCGAAGACCGTGAGCCGTTCCTGCAGCGGAGGCGGGGAGATCGCGATCAGCGCGAACAGGACGAGCGCGGCGCCGCTGACCGCGGTGAGCCGGCCGCGCGCGGTGAGTTTGGCCTTCTCCTCCTTCATGCCCGCGGGATGGGTGTCGACGACCTTCGGCGTCGCGGACACCTGCACCGCCGGGGGCGGCCACATGTTCTCGCCCTCCTTGACGACCGTGATGCCGCGCTGCACCACGTCGTCCATGTCGAGCGTGAGCACGCCGTCCTTCTCGGGCGTGAGCAGCTTGAGCAGGTTGACGATGTTGGTGCCGTAGAGCTGGGAGGTCTGGGCGGCGAGCCGGCCGGCGAGGTCGGTGTAGCCGAGGATGGTCACGCCGTGGTCGGTGACGACCCGCTGGTCGGCCTGGGTGCCGGCGCAGTTGCCGCCGTTGGCCGCGGCCATGTCGACGATCACGCTGCCGGGCTTCATCCCCGCGACGGTGTCCTCGTGGAGCAGCTTCGGTGCCGGGCGGCCGGGGATCAGGGCGGTGGTGATGACGATGTCGGCGGCGCGGGCCTCCTCGTCGTACATCGCGGCCGTGGCCGCCTCCTGCTCCGCGGTCATCTCCTTGGCGTAGCCGTCGGTGCTGACCTCCGCCTCGAAGTCGACCTCGACGAACTGGCCGCCGAGCGACTCGACCTGCTCGGCCACCTCGGGGCGTACGTCGAAGGCCCGCACGATCGCGCCCATCGCCGAGGCGGCGCCGATCGCGGCCAGACCGGCGACGCCTGCACCCACCACGAAGACCCGGGCGGGCGGCATCTTGCCGGCGGCGGTCACCTGGCCGGTGAACATCCGGCCGAACTCGTGCGCGGCCTCCACGACCGCGCGGTAGCCGGCGACGTTGGCCATCGACGACAGCACGTCCATCGACTGGGCGCGGGAGATCCGGGGCACGGCGTCCATGGCCAGGCCCGTGACGCCCTGCGCGGCGAGCTGCTCGACGAGCTCGGGGCTCCGTGCGGGCGCCATCATCGAGATCACCGTCGCGCCGGCACGCAGGCGGCCGATCTCCTCAGCGGTCGGTGCGTTGACCTTGACCACGACGTCCGCGGCCCAGACGTCAGCGCTGGTGCCGACGGTGACTCCGGCGTCCGCGAACGCCTCGTCGGCCTGGTCCGCCTTGGCGCCGGCGCCCGACTCGACCACGACGTCGTAGCCGAGACCCAGGAGCTGGGTGGCCGTCTTCGCGGTCGCTGCGACCAGCGTCTCGCCGGACTTCGACTCGCGGGGGATTCCGATGAGCATGACTGCCTCGCTTCCGGCTGGGGTTCCTGGGATCCAGCGCAGGTCAACCTACAAGGAGGCGGGGCCGGGCGACGCAGGTTGTCCGTAAACCAGTCTTCTGGATGAGAGTCAGCCCACGACGCCGTACAGCCGGTCACCGGCGTCGCCGAGGCCCGGGACGATGTAGCCCTTGTCGTTGAGCCGCTCGTCCATCGCCGCGACGACGACCGTCACGGGGACGTCGATGCCGGTGAGCTCCTGCTCGAGGCGGGCGCAGCCCTCGGGGGCGGCGAGCAGGCAGACCGCCGTGATGTGGTCGGCCCCGCGGTCGGTGAGGAAGCGGATCGCCGCCGCGAGGGTGCCGCCGGTGGCGAGCATCGGGTCGAGCACGTAGCACTGCCGGCCGCTGAGGTCGTCGGGGAGGCGCTCGGCGTACGTCGACGCCTCGAGCGTCTCCTCGTTGCGCACCATGCCGAGGAAGCCCACCTCGGCGGTCGGGAGCAGTCGCATCATCCCGTCGAGCATCCCGAGGCCGGCGCGCAGGATCGGGACGACCAGCGGCCGGGGTGACGCGAGCTTGACCCCGGTGGTCGGCGAGACCGGCGTGACGATGTCGTGGTTCGCGACCCGGACGTCGCGGGTGGCCTCGTAGGCGAGCAGGGTCACCAGCTCGGCGGTGAGGTTGCGGAACGTCGGGGAGTCGGTCGTCTCGTCGCGGAGCACGGTGAGCTTGTGGGCCACGAGGGGGTGGTCGACGACCAGGGTGCGCATGACCCGAACCCTAACCCCCTGGCTTGATGGGACGGTTGGTGTCACCCTTGAAGGGTGACCGCATCCGACGCAGTCGACTTCGCGCTGGCCGCCTACCGTGAGGAAGGCGTCTGGCAGGTCGCTGAGCTCACCCACGACCACGTGGCGGACGTCGAGACCCTCGCCTCGGCGCTGCGGCGGTTCCCCGGTGACCACGGGGCGGTGGGCCTGGTCGCGATCGACGAGGACTTCTTCGTGCTGGTCCGGGTCGCCGGCCAGCACACCCGGGTGCTCCTGTCCGACATCACCGCCGCCGGCGAGTGGGAGCTCGCGGCGTCCGCGGTGGAGTTCCTGCACCTCCCGATGCCTGAGGACGACGACGAGCCCGAGGCGGCCGGCGACCTCGACCTGCTCGGAGACCTCGGCGTGCACGCGATGGATCTCGCCGTCCTGCTCGACGACGTCGAGCTCTATCCCGACGAGATGCTCTCCGACGTCGCCCGGCGGCTCGGTTTCGGCGAGCTCTTCGACGACGCGGTCGGCCTCACCTCGGCGTGAACGCGCGTTGAGCCCCACCGATCCGTGGCGCGAGCCGATGCGCGCCGCCCTCGCTGAGGCGCGCGCGGCGCTCGCCACCGACGACGTCCCGATCGGCGCGGTCGTGGTCGACAGCGCCGGTGCGGTGATCGGCGCCGGCCGCAACGTGCGCGAAGCAGCCGCCGATCCGACCGGGCACGCCGAGGTGGTCGCGCTGCGCGCCGCCGCGCAGGACCGGGGGGAGTGGCGGCTGGGCGGCTGCACGCTGGTGGTGACCCTCGAGCCGTGCACGATGTGCGCGGGCGCCGCCGTACTTTCGCGGGTCGACCGGGTCGTCTTCGGCGCGTGGGACCCGAAGGCGGGCGCCGTCGGGTCGCTCTGGGACGTGGTCCGCGACCGCCGCCTCAACCACCGCCCGGAGGTGGTGTCCGGCGTGCTCGCCGAGGAGTCGGCGGCGCTGCTCGAGGAGTTCTTCGCCGACCAGCGATGAGTACGCCGCCGCGGGCCGGTCGTTGATGGACATGGACCTCATCGACTTCGAGCCCGCCACCACGACGCTCCGCCGGCTGGTGACGTCGGTGACCGACGACCAGCTCGCCGCGCCGACGCCGTGCGCGGACTACTCGGTCGGCGACCTGGTCGACCACATCGGTGGGCTGGCCATCGCCTTCGCCGGTGCCGCGAGGAAGCAGCCGGTGCCGGGTTCGGAGCAGGGCGGGAGTGGCGACGCGTCCCGGCTCGAGCCGGGCCGGCGCGACCAGATCGACCGCGACCTCGCTGGGCTGGCCGAGGCCTGGCGCGACCCGGCGGCGTACGACGGCGAGACCGAAGCGGGCGGCATCGCGATGCCCGCCCCGATCGCCGCCTCGGTCGCGCTCAACGAGGTGGTCGTGCACGGCTGGGACCTGGCGACCGGCCTGGGCCTTCCGTTCTCGGCCCGCGACGAGGATGTGGCGGCCTGCATGGCGTTCGCCGAGCCGTTCTCCTCGCCGGGATCGGAGGAGATGCGGGGCGACGCGTTCGGGCCGGTCGTGCTCGTTCCGGAGGACGCGCCGCCTCTCGAGCGCCTGCTCGGCATGATGGGGCGAAAGGTCTGACCGGGCGGTCGGTTGCGGGGCGGGCGGTTGCGGGGCGGTCGGTTGCGGGGCGGGCGGTTGCGGGGCGGTCGGTTGCGGGGCGGGCGGTTGCGGGGCGGGCCGGGCTGTAACACGCTGTTCGTTGCGCTGGGCGGCTGACCGCCGCACTGGCAGGACGTTCGGCGATCTGACACGCCAACAGGTGAACTGTCACGCCGTTCCCGCCTGTTCGGCCCCGTTGCAAGGGTCTCCTAGGGAAGTGATCGTCCTGCAAGATCGTCGTACGACGTGTTACAGCCGCCGTCGGCCCGCGAGTGCCGCGAACAGCGTGTTACAGCAGCCATCGCCCCGCGAGTGCGGCGTACGACGTGTTGCAGCAGTCGAGTCTCAGCCGAGCTGAGCGGCCTCCTCGTCGGTGAACAGCCGCGACCGGATGAGGAAGCGCACGCCGTACGGCGCCTCCAGCGAGAACCCGGCACCCCGCCCCTCGACCAGATCGATGGTGAGGTGGGTGTGCGACCAGTACTCGAACTGCGAGCGCGACATCCACACCGGCACCGGCTGCTCGAGCCCGATGTCGAGGGCGCCGAGCCGGACGTCGGCATCGCTGAGCAGGAAGTCGCCGTCCGGGAAGCACATCGGTGAGGACCCGTCGCAGCAGCCGCCGGACTGGTGGAAGATCACCGGTCCGTTCGAGCCGACGAGGCGGCGGAGATGCTCCGCCGCCTCGTCGGTGACCGCGACCCGCGAGGGTGAGTCGGACATCATGTGGGCATCGGCTCAGAAGAACCCGAGCGCGTTGTCGTCGTACGACACGAGCAGATTCTTGGTCTGCTGGTAGTGGTCGAGCATCATCTTGTGGTTCTCGCGGCCGATGCCCGACTGCTTGTAGCCGCCGAACGCCGCGGCCGCGGGGTACGCGTGGTAGCAGTTGGTCCAGACCCGACCGGCCTGGATCTCCTTGCCCGCGCGGAACGCCTGCGAGCCCTCACGCGTCCACACGCCGGCGCCGAGGCCGTAGAGCGTGTCGTTGGCGATCTTGAGGGCGTCGGCCTCGTCGTCGAAGCCGGTGAGCGAGACGACCGGGCCGAAGATCTCCTCCTGGAAGATCCGCATCGAGTTGTCGCCCTCGAAGATGGTCGGCGTGACGTAGTAGCCCTCCGCGAGGTCGCCCTCGAGGATGTTGCGCTCGCCGCCGGTGAGCAGCTTCGCGCCCTCCTGGGTGCCGATGTCGATGTAGGACAGGATCTTCTGCAGCTGGTCGTTGGAGGCCTGGGCGCCGATCATCGTCGTGTCGTCGAGCGGGTTGCCCTGCTTGATCTGCTCCACCCGGAGCACGGCGTCGTGGACGAAGTCGGAGTAGATGCTCCGCTGGACCAGCGCGCGGCTCGGGCAGGTGCAGACCTCGCCCTGGTTGAGCGCGAACATCGCGAAGCCCTCGAGCGCCTTGTCGTAGAACGCGTCCTGGTGCTGGGCGACGGACTCGAAGAAGATGTTCGGGCTCTTGCCGCCGAGCTCCAGGGTCACGGGGATGATGTTCTGGCTGGCGTACTGCATGATCAGCCGACCGGTGGTGGTCTCGCCGGTGAACGCGACCTTGGCGATCCGGGAGCTGGAGGCGAGCGGCTTGCCGGCCTCGACGCCGAACCCGTTGACGATGTTCAGCACGCCGGCGGGCAGCAGGTCGCCGACCAGCTCGATCAGCTTGAGGATC
The DNA here is from genome assembly GCF_014180685.1 of Nocardioides pelophilus. Lineage (GTDB taxonomy): Bacteria > Actinomycetota > Actinomycetes > Propionibacteriales > Nocardioidaceae > Nocardioides > Nocardioides pelophilus. The sequence goes on from NZ_JACEHF010000003.1 coordinate 9,869, forward strand.
GACCACGGGGTCTGCTCGGCGGGCTTGAGGACGATGCAGTTGCCGGCCGCGAGCGCAGGCGCGAGCTTCCACACCGCCATCAGGATCGGGAAGTTCCAGGGGATGATCTGGCCGACGACGCCGAGCGGCTCGTGGAAGTGGTAGGCGACGGTGTTGCCGTCGATCTCGCCGATCGAGCCCTCCTGGGCCCGCAGCGCACCGGCGAAGTAGCGGAAGTGGTCGACCGCGAGGGGGAGGTCGGCGGCCAGGGTCTCGCGGACCGGCTTGCCGTTCTCCCAGGTCTCCGCGACCGCGAGCATGGTGAGGTTCTCCTCCATGCGGTCGGCGATCTTGTTGAGGATGTTGGCGCGCTCGGTCGCCGACGTCTTGCCCCACGAGGCGAAGGCGGCGTGGGCCGCGTCGAGCGCGGCGTCGATGTCCTCGGCGGTGCCGCGAGCGATCTCGGTGAAGGGCTTGCCGTTCACCGGCGAGATGTTCTCGAAGTAGTCGCCCTTCGCCGGGTCGACCCACTCGCCACCGATGTAGTGGCCGTAGCGGTTGTCGACGGTGACGAGCGAGTCCGGCTGTCCGGGTGCTGCGTAGACGGTCATGAGGTGCTCCAGGTGTCGGTCCGACCGCCACCCTCTGTGACGGTCCTCACACGCTAGGTAGCGCCACGTTGCGCGGACGTTGCGCTGTCCGCCGCTGGTTGAGGTGCGAGCGAAGCGAGCCTCGAAACCAAGGCGCTGACGATCAGAGCAGCTCGCGGTCGAGGCGGGCGATCTGCCCGTCGACCAGGGCGCGCATCGGCGAGGAGGCGGACACGGTCCGCCGCTGCTCCTGCCACATCTCGTAGTCGTCGCGGCCCCAGCTGGACCGGGTCCAGGCCGACATCAGGTCGGCGGTGCCGGAGCGGAGCAGCGCGTGCCGCAGCGACGACTCGAGCTCTTCGCGGATGCGTACGACGCCCGGTGCGGTCGAGCGCGGCAGCACCGGTCCGTCGTACCCCCGCATCGCGGAGCGGAGGTCGCCGGCCGCGAGCTGGGCGCCGACGGCGAGCCAGTCGCCGGTCACCGGTGCGGTCAGTCGGTAGGGGCGGGAGGCGAGCAGGTCGTCGCCGAGCAGGCCGCGCAGCCGGTTGAGCTCGGCGCGCAGGGTGGAGGACCCACCGTCCTCCTCGTAGAGCAGCACCGCGAGCTCGTCACCGCTGAGTCCGGCCGGCGCCGCGGCGAGCAGCGCCACGATCTCGCTGTGCCGGCGCGACAACCGGAACTGACCGAGCCGGTCGCGTCCGTCCGCGACCCGCACCAGCGCCTCGTTGCGGCCGAGCAGCTCGAGGACGACCTGCAGGCCCGAGGCGTTGGGAACGGCGTCGGGACGCGGCAGGTGGCGGGCCAGCTCGGCCTCGGCCAGCCGCGCGGCCGCTCGGACCATCGCCATGGTCTGGGGTACGACGACCTCGTCGCCGCCGGTCACGTCGAGCACGCCGAGCAGCTGGCTGGTCCCGGGGTCGTGGATCGGGGTCGCCGCGCAGCTCCACGACCGCACGCTCGAGCGGAAGTGCTCGTCGCGCGTCACCGTCGCCTCGCGGCCCGTCGCGAGCGCCAGGCCGGGAGCGTTGGTGCCGGCGAGCCGCTCGTCCCAGTTGCTGCCCTCGACGAAGCCGATCTGCTCGGCCTGCCGGCGGGACTCCGAGGTGCCGCAGATCCAGAGCAGGTTGCCCTCGGCGTCGGCGAGCGCCATCACCGCGCCGCACGCCCGCACCTCGCGGCCGAGCACGTCGTCGAGCAGCGGGTAGACCCGCGCCAGCGGGTGCGCCTCACGCTGCCCGCGCAGGTCCGAGTCGTCGAGCGCGATGGGGGTGTCCTGCTGCCCGATCTCGACCCCGGCGGCGGCCGACCGCTCCCACGACGCGACCACCTCTGCCCGCATGGGGGTCAGGGGCAGGTCCTCGGTCATGAGTCCAGTAGACATCGGCGATCCAGGTGACGACAGCACTTTGTGTGACGACCGTCGCTCTCCCGACGTTGCAACGACGTTGCATTCCGCGTCTCGGGGAGCCTGGCGGTCGATTTCAACCCCACCAGCACCCTCCGGTAACCTTCCCCGCGGTGGCGTGTCCGAGCGGCCGAAGGTGCATCACTCGAAATGATGTGTGGGGTCAAACCCACCGTGGGTTCAAATCCCACCGCCACCGCCGATCCGTCCTGCGACAGCAGGACGCAGAAGACCCGGATCCGCTCAGCGGATCCGGGTCTTCCAGTTTGCACCCGGGCGCGTCCCCGAGCCCCGTGCCGGGTCAGGGATTCGTGAGCACCTCGCACCCGCGGTCATCTGCAGGCGTCGGCCAATCGTCAGGCGCTCGGGAGCATTCCCGCAGCGGCCGTTCCGCGCGGGTCGCTGAGATGGCGTCATGCCGACCGCGCATCGCGCCAAGCGCTTCCCTCCGATCTTCGAACTACCTGTCCGCAGGCCGGGCTGGACGATCGCGATCTGGCTGGTCGCAGTCGTAGCCCTGACGGGCGCGAGCCGCAGCTGGGGCGGTGGCTACGAGAACGTGATCGACCTCCCCGGCAGCGAGACCTCCGCGGGCGCCGACCTCCTCGCCCGTCACTTCGACTCGCCGGAGGGGTACGCCGCCCGGTTGGTGCTCCACGACCAGGACGGGCTCGCTGACGACGCTGCTGCGTTCGAGGAGCTGACGGCTCGGCTGGAGTCCACCGACGGAGTGCTCGCCGCCGGAGACCCGCTCGAACCGCCCAACCTCAGTCCCGACGGCACGACGGCGGTTCTTCCGTTGCGGCTGGACGATGCGCCGCGGAACCTCGACGACGACCGTCGGCAATCCCTCCGCGACAGTACGGCGGGGCTCCCCTCGACTGTCGAGGCGTCATGGCCCGGAGCCCTCGGCGACGTGCTCTCCGGCAACCGGGAGCATCGCCTGCCCGAGGCCGTCGGGCTCGGCGCGGCGCTGCTCGTGCTGCTGCTGGTCTTCGGGTCCGTGGCGGGAGCGGTCCTTCCGGTCCTGGCGTCGGTGCTCGGCGTGCTCTCCGGACTCGGGCTGCTGGCGCTGCTGGCGGCTCCTGTCACCTTCGGTACGAGCGCGCCGGTGCTCGCGACGATGATCGGCCTCGGCTGCGGGATCGACTACGCCCTGTTCCTCGTGACCCGGGCCAGGCAGCACGTGCTCGGCGGGGCGGAGCCCGGGGAGGCTGTCCGTCGGGCGGTCCACTCGGGAGGCCACGCCGTGCTGGTCGCGGCCGGGAGCGTGGCCGTCGCACTTCTCGGCCTGTACGCGTCCGGCATCGACTTCGTGGCACGGCTCGGCCTGGCAGCGGTTGTCACTCTCGGCACGGCGGCGTTGGCCTCTGTGACGCTCGCCCCCGCCGTGCTCAGCCTGCTCGGACGGAGGGTCGACCGGCTGCGTGTGCGCCCGGCTGCGCGGGCCGAGGCCGAGGAGGGCGGCGCCGGCTGGCACCGTCACGCCCGGTTCGTGTCGCGTCACGCCGTCCTCGTGGTCGTCGGTTGTTCGGTGCTGCTGACTGTGCTCGCGCTGCCGGTGACCACCCTCCGGCTCGGGCACGTCGACGAGTCGGCCGACCCCGTCGGCAGCACCACGCGGATCGCGTCCGACCGGTTGGCGGCGGGGTTCGGGCCGGGCGCGGAGGTCGAGGTGGTGGCGGTCCTTGACCTCACGGCGCCGCCCGACCCGGCGACGTTGGACGTGGCGGAGGCCGTCCTCGCCGCGCGACCGGGAGTGGCCCACGTGACTCCCTTCGAGGTCAGCGCTGATGGAGAAGTCGCCAAGGCCTCGGTCGTACCGCTCGCCGCTCCCCAGGACAGCGCGACCGTCGACCTGGTCCACGACCTCGCCGGTCCCGCGGCCGAGGAGGTCGAGCGGGTGACCGGGGACAACCTGATGATCACCGGACAGACCGCCGCACACGTGGCGCTCGCCGACGAGATGGCCGCACGACTGCCTTTGATCATCACTGTCGTCGTGGGAGCCGCCTTCCTGCTCCTGATGGTCAGTTTTCGTTCCGTCGTGGTGGCTGCGAAGGCGGCGGTGATGAACCTGATGTCGATCGGTGCGTCGTACGGCGTGCTGGTCGCGGTGTTCCAGTGGCAGTGGGGGTCGTCCCTCCTGGGCCTGGACACTTCAGTCCCGGTCGAGTCCTTCGTGCCGATGATGATGTTCGCGATCGTGTTCGGCCTGTCGATGGACTACGAGGTGTTCCTGCTGTCCCGGATCCGCGAGGAGTGGGTCGCAGGAAAGGACAACGTCGAGTCGGTCGCCGCTGGGCTGGCCGCCACGGCACGGGTCATCTCCGCAGCCGCGCTGATCATGGTGTGCGTGTTCCTCGCCTTCACCCAGCAGGACGATGTGGCGGTCAAGATGTTGGCCGTCGGGCTCGCTGCGAGTGTGGCCATCGACGCCACGGTGGTGCGCCTGCTGCTGGTCCCGGCCGCCATGGTCCTGCTGGGGCGAGCCAACTGGTGGCTGCCTGGCTGGTTGGAGCGGCTGCTGCCCCCAGGCCGGTCCACGAACGGCGTCAGATGAGCGCGGCGACGATCCAGGACTCCTCGTTGCTGCGGACCGTTGCCGCGACGCTGACGGCCGCGTGGACTCGCACCTCGACGCCGATGTCGCCCAGCCGCGGGTCGCAGCTCTGCACCACGGCGGCGAGGCCGGCGTCGTACCCGGTGGTGGGGATTCGGGTCGCGAGACGACGAACGTCCTGAGCGATCCGCCTTCGCTCGGGACCGTCCGGACCGGGTTGCGCCCAGATCCGGCCCAGCGCTGCCGCCAGCTCGCGCTCGACGTCGTCGCTGGTGGGCACTCGATGTGCGCATGCGCTGATGAGAACCGCGGCTGTGACGGCGGCGGTGCGCGCCGGGTCGCGACCCGGGACCGTTCCGGTGGGGGGCAGCGCGGCCTGCAACTCCCCGAGCATCGCCGTCCAGAACGTCGCGGTGCGCAGGCGGAACCTGGCCCGATCGGCGTCGCCCTCGGACCAGGCCTTCGTCACGTCGCGGACAGTGAGGGCTGCCCGCGCGAGCGAGAGCGCCGAGAGCGGCGTGGCCAGGCAGGTGGGAAGGGACGTCATCACACAGACGAGGACAACCCACCGAGCAGAACGTCTCCGCGCGATCACGCTTCCGTGGTGCTGACGTCCCCCTGAAGGTCCGCTGAGCCGGTCGTGGGGGCGCGAAGGGGAAGCTCGACGACCGCCTCGAGCCCGGACGACGTCCGCTTGTGCAGCGCGACGCGACCCTCATGACGCCGTGCGATCTCGTGCGCGATGGCCAGTCCAAGCCCGCTGCCGCCCGGCCGGGAGCGGGCATCGTCGGCCCGCCAGAAGCGGTCGAACGCGCGCGCGATCTCGGTCTCGGTCATCCCCGGCCCGTCGTCGGCAACCGTGAGGGTGGCGTGCTGCTCGGTCGCCGTGACCGTCACCTCGACCCGCGAGGATTCTCCGGAGTGGATCAGCGCGTTCCTAACCAGGTTCTGAGTCAAGGACCGGAGCTCCTCGTGGTCACCGGTGACCCACACCTGTCGTGCTGGCGGTGCGAAGTGGAGCCGGTCGGCGGCGAGGGGGTGCAGGCTCTCGACAACTCCGCCGACGAGGCGGCCCAGGTCGACCGACTCCTGGCGCCGGGTCTCGGCCCCCTCCAGCCTGGCGAGCTCGAGCATCTGCTCGACGACACGGCTCATCCGCTGGGCGTCGGCCTCCATCGACGCCATCGCGTCCTCGACGGCGCCGGCCTGGGTGAGTCCGCCGACGCGGTACAGCTCGGTCCAGGCGCGGATCGATGCCAGTGGCGTCCGGAGCTCGTGAGAGGCGTCGGCAAGGAAGCCCCGCGCGTTCGCCTCGGCTCGGGCGCGGACGTCGAAGGCCTCGTTGAGAGCAGTCGCCAGTGCGCCGGTCTCGCTCGTGGGGTGGCTGTCGGGCAGCCGCCCCTCCTCGTGGGCGGCGATCCGGTGGGCTGCCGCGGCCATCGCGCGGAGCGGACGCAGACCCAGCCCGATCATGGTCCACGCCGTCGCCGCCCAGACGACCAGGATCAGCAGGCCGATCAGGAGCTCGGTCCTGACCAGCGCCCTGGTGGTCTCCTCCGCCGGACCGAGATCCGCCCCGAGGAGCACGTGCTTCACCCGCACTGAGCTGGTGCGGCCGGCGGTCACCTCGGCGTCGGCGGGTACGTCGACGCGGAGGAGCTGGAACGTGCCTTCGTCGGTCTCCCGCCTCACCAGCTCCCCGACCGGGTAGTCGTCGAGCCCCGAGGCGACGAGCTGCTCAGGCGCATCACCCGCGCCCGCGGGGGCGCTGGTCAGCAGGACCTCCCCCTTCGCGTCGAGGAGAGCGACGAACAGCCCCGCCGGGACGAGGCTCTGGATCACGTTCGGGCCGAGCGCCACCTGCCGGTCGGTCGGCGCGGCGCCGATGCGGTGGGCAGCGGTTCGCAACGAGTCCCTGGTGCGGTCGGAGAGGTGGTCGTCCAGTGCGAGGTAGGCGGCGGCGTCCGCAGTTCCGACGGCGGCGATGAGCACCACGGTCGACCCGAACAGCAACCGGGCGCGCAGGCTGCGCCTCCATCGGCCGGGTCGGCTCATCCCGCGGCCTTGGGCAGCCGGAGCACGTAGCCGAAGCCCCGGACGGTGTGGATGAGCGGCTGGTCGGCCTCGTCGATCTTGCGGCGCAACTGGGACACGAACTTCTCGACGATGCCGGTGTCGCCGACGTCGTACCCCCACACCTGCGCGAGGATCTGCTCCTTGGTCAGCACCTGGTTCTGGTGTCGCATCAGCAGGTGGAGGAGCCGGAACTCGGTCGGCGACAGGTCCACCTCGCGCTCGCCGCGCCTGACCTCGTGCGTGGTCACCGACAGCGCGAGGTCCCCGACCCGGAGCTCCGGCTGGTCCTGCTGGTCCTCGGTGCGTCTCAGCACCGCGCCGACGCGGGCGATCAGCTCAGCCACGCTGAACGGCTTGGTGACGTAGTCGTCGCCGCCGAGGGCGAAGCCTGCGAGCCGGTCGTCGATCGAGTCACGTGCAGTGACGAAGATGATCGGGATCCCTCCGGCGGACACGTGGACCTCGGTCGCGAACTCCAGGCCCGAGCCGTCGGGGAGCATCACGTCCAGCAGGACGAGGTCGAAGGTGGCGTCGGCGATCGCGGCGCGGGCAGCCGCGATTGTCGCGGCTCCGGTGACCGAGAACCCGGCGTACTCCAGAGATCGGGTGGTGACGGCGAGCAAGGAGGCTTCATCCTCCACGACCAGGATGCGAGCAGCTCGACGCTGGGATGGCATGCCCAGCAGTGTGCCCGCTGCGGGTGCGCCGATCCTGAACTCCGCCTGAGTGTTGGCTGCCGCCGTGCGCCGTCGTGCATACGGCCACGCGGCGGGGTCTTCAGGGAAAGAGAGGGGGCGGGAGCGCCCGGCCCGGAGGTACGGCGACCACGGTGAGCGCATGGTCTTGCTGAACCGCCGTCGTGTCGTCGCGGGGTCGATCGCTCTCCTCCTGGTCCTGCTCCTGTTGGCGGACTGGCTGATCGGTCGCCATGTCGCCGACCGCGTCGCCGGCGCCGTGGAGTGCCGGCTCGGGGCCGCACACGCCGACGTCGAGGTCGGTGGCTGGCCGCACGCGCTCTCGCTCGTGACTCGCCGTATTCCGTCGGTCCGAGTACGCGCCGAGGAGGTGGAGCTCAGCGGTGTCGCGGCCGACGTCGACCTACGGCTCGCGGACGTTCGTCGGGACGACGGAGACCTTGTGGCGGACGAGGCGACAGCGGTCGTCAGTCTGCCCGTCACGGACCTGGTCGAGCGCCTCGGAAGCGGCGGCCGCCAGGTCGATGTCCGGGGCGACGGCGGGCGTCTGGTCGCGACCGTCGGGCCGCAGATCTTCGCCGTCTCGGTGCTGTTCCAGGTCGAGCTGCGGTCGGGGCGCCTCGTGCTCGCGCCCGACGGAGTCGAGCTGGGTGGCCGGACCCTGACGGGCACGGTCGCGGAGCGGCTGGTCGACCGCTTGCTGGCGCGGCAGGGGGACAGTGTCCTGGCGACCGCGCTGGGCGAAGGCCTTCCGCTGCCGGTGCCGCCCTCGGTCGAGCTCACCGACGTCGACGTCGTCGACCAGAACATCCGGCTGTCGGCCCGGCTGGACCCGGCCGACCCGACCGGGCTGGCCCGGCAGCCGAACCGCTGCTGACGTCTACGTCGATGTCGCCGACCACAGCGCCAGCGTCTCGTCCAGACCGATCAGCCACCATCGCCAGTCGCCGTGGGCACCGCAATGCTCAGCGGTTGTCACGGCGACGCCGTTGGCTGACAGTGCGCGTGCGTAGCGACGGGTCTGCCGCGCGATGCCCATCTCGGTGACCGCGCTGTCGGGCTCGGGCACGCCAGCGCCGTCAGGACACGCGCTGCCGTCACCTGCCGTCACGTGGACAGTGGTGCCCACGAGCCGAGCGAGGTTGTCCATCGGGTTGGCCCGCCGCGCCCGGGGTCCGAAGACCGGGCCCCAGGTGTCGCGATAGCGCACCAATGTCCCGGCCTTGGCGGAGACCTGCAGCGGGTAGGCGGCCACCGCTTCAGGGGACCGCATGTCGGGGAGCGCCGGCGACAGGGCCCCTACGGTCCCGAAGGTCTCGGGCCATTGGCCGGCGTACCTCAATGCGCCCTGACCACCCATGGACACACCGACGATTGCTCGCGCCGAGCGATCGGTGGAGATGCTGAACCGTTCGATGACCGCATTGATCAGAGCGCGGTGGAGGTCAAGCCATCGGGCCCCGCCGAGGCGTACCCAGTTGGTGTACATCCCGTAGTGACCACCGTCGAGGGACAGGACCACGACGTCCTGGAGTCGCGCGTCGTGCAGCAGATCGCCTCGTTCGGTCCAGGTGGTGGATGAGCCGCCGGAACCGTGGAGGAGCACGAGCAGGCGGTATCGGCCGGCCGGTTGAGGATGGAAGTCGACGGGGAGCTGGACCACCCCGCTGTGCGGGACCGGGTCCTTGGTGCGGCCGCTCACGCTCGACGGGTCGACGTAGGTCTGGTTCGCGAGCTCCACCCGGACCTGGCGAGGTCCCATCGACGTGAACAGGAGATCGGACGATCGGGCGTCGGCGGGCGCAGCAGCTAGGAACGAGGTGATCAGGACCAGCGCGATCCCGAACGATCGGCAACTCAGCCGGTGGTTCATGGAAGCTCGGCCGTGGTCGGGGCGAAGCCTCCTGCGGAGATCGCGACCTCGCTCGTCCCTGGAGGAACCTCTGCCCACCCCTCGGCGTCGGTGACGACGGCCCTGCCGAGGCCTGCCACTGTCGCACCCTGAACCGGCTGCGGGGTTGCCGACTCCGGCACGTTGGCGACGACCCGGACCCGAACTGCGCCGGGCACGGCAACGGTCTCGCCGATCTGGAGCCGCGGTCGGTGGACTCCGGGGCAGGACTTCTGCTGGGTGGGAACCCCCTCCCAGACCTCGCCGTCGATCTCGGTCCGCACCGAGCCGTCGAAGGCGGCGGGGTAGCGGATCGACAGAGCGCCGCGCATCGAGCCTGTGCGCTCACCCGAGCTCCGGAGGTCGGCGGTCCAGGTCGACTGGATCGGAGCGGCCGAGGTGGTGATCAGCTCCGTTCCGTCGAGGAAGGTGCGCCCGTCTTCCGAATAGCTGTCGTACCGCACCGACCAGGTGCCGGCGGCGAAGGTTCCGGCGTAGCTCACGATCGCGGCGCCGGAGTGCGCTCCCGCGAGACGTCGGGCAACCAGCATGCGGGAGCCGGCAGGACGGTAGCTGCGGTACGGGATGGCCCAGTCCTCGTAGCCGACCTGGCCCAGGTCGACCGCCGGGGTGGGCGTCGTCGCCTCTGCGCCCGCGACCTCGACCACCCGCAGCTCGACCCCCTCGTCAGTGGCTCCACCAGCCCCGGGTGAGAACTGCTGCTGACTCACGATGAACCTGCGGCCGTCGTCGAACCAGTCCGAGCCGCGGATCACCCATCCGTCGGACAGGACCACGGGTTGGCCGGCGTAGTCACCGCGTTGCCCGGCGCGGTCCATCAGCCAGTGCTCGTTCATGCATCGGCGGTTGTTGTGAAGGGAGATCCGACCGAGCTGGGGGAACGTCATGGTGTCGAGCAGGGCGGGCCGGACGAGCTGGGTGAAGACGTCCATCCGGTCCAGGCCCCGCGCGGAGGCGTAGAGCGCCAGCTGCCCGTCGGGAGAGCCCTCATAGATCTCGTTGTAGTCGAGGTCCGTCGTGACCAGGCGGCGTTGACCCGTCGCCAGGTCGAGCTCCCAGATGTCGTAGTTCATCGACGTGCTCGTCGCCCGGTACACCAGGGTGCGGCCGCCATCGAGCCAACCGCCGCCCGTCTCGTAGTACCTCGTGCCTTCGACCCAGGTCGGGACGCGGGCCCCGAACCGATGGCGCGGGTTGATGACGTACGGCTTGCGCACCCGGTAGTGACGCGCTGTCTCGACCAGCTCGCCGATGACCATGACCGGGCCGCCGGTCGCACGCACCTCGGTCCAGGTGAGGTGCCGACCGTCAGGGCTCACCCGCGGCTCGCGGTTCTGGACACCCTGCTGCAGGCCGTCGCGGGGCAAGGTCACCGGCTTCGCAGTGCGCTCCTGGCAATCGACCAGGCTCGGCGTGCAGGTCACCACGTGGAACTGGATGTCGGACATCGTCGCGGCAGGGCCGGCGACGAAGACGCGTCGGCCGTCCTCGAACGGACTGGCCTCGCGGCCACCGTCAAGGACGCCGCAGGTCACACAGCTGAACTCCGGACGGCCCAAACGGATCGCGCCCACCTGTGGGGAACCCTCGTAGCGGACGTTGGCGAGGACCCATTCCTCGTCCTCGATCAGCCGAAGGCCGTTCGCCTGGCCCGATTGGAGAGCGACGCCCGCCGGCAGGGCGATCGGCTCACCCGCCGAGAGGGCGTGGAGCGCCGGCGTCGCTGCGACGGTGGTGACCTGTCCGGCGTCGGCGGGAGCCGTGACGAGGAGAGCGGTCACGAGCGAGCAGGCGACAGAAAGCGTGAGGGCGCGCAGGCGCCGGTCGGTGGGCATGGGGTCTCCTCTGGTGGCGTACGGGTCAGGGGGTTGCGGCGTACATCGAGTCGATGACGTCGGCGTACTTCTCGGAGATGGGTCGCCGCCTCAGCTTCAAGGTCGGGGTGAGCTCGTCGCCGGCGGGCTCCCACGGCTGGTCGACCACGCGGTGCCGGCGTACCTGCTCCACGCGTGCGAGCTGCTCGTTCGCCCTGGCGACGCCCTCGGCCACGGCGTCAGTGACCGCCGGATGCTGACTGAGCTGTGTGAAGTCGCCGGACAGCCCGCGCGCCGCGGCGAACTCGGCGACCTGGTCGGGGTCGAGCGCGATGAGCGCGGTGACGAAGGGGCGACGGTCCCCGATCGCGACGACCGTGCCGATCAACGGGCAGGCCATCTTCAACACGTTCTCGATCCGCGCCGGCGACATGTTCTTGCCGGCGGAGTTGATGATCAGCTCCTTCTTGCGGTCGATGATGCGGACGTAGCCCTCCGCGTCGACGGTCCCCACGTCGCCGGTGTGCATCCACCCGTCGATCACCGTCCGGGCCGTGAGCTCCGGCTCGTTGCGGTAGCCACGCATGATCCCCGGGCTGCGGACCAAGAGCTCGCCGTCGGCCGCGATCTTGACCTCGACGCCCGGGATCGCCTGGCCCACCGTGCCGGGCCGGATCGCGTCAGCGCGGTTGACCGTCGCCACGGCCGTGATCTCCGTCATCCCCCACGCCTCGCACAGCGGGATGCCCAGGGACAGCACGAACTCCATCGCGTCCTCGGCGATCGGGGCCGCGCCGGTGACGGCATAGGTGCAGGCGTCAAGGCCGAGGCGCTTGGCGACCTGGTGGAGCGCCAGTCGGTACGCCAGGGCGTACTCCAGCCGTTGGTACGCCGTCGCGCTGCGATGGTCGAGCCGCCGCCTCGCCTCGTCCCGTCCCACGCGCAGCGCCCATCGGGCGAGCGCGACGCGTGGGCCCCGCTGGTTCGCGAGCCTGCTGTCGATCGTGGCCTTGAGCTTGTACCAGAGCATCGGGACGCTGACGAAGATCGTCGGGCGGACCTTGGTCAGTGCGCCGAGCAGCTCCTTCGGCTCGGCGAGCGTCGTGACCTCTGCGCCGGAGAACATCGGGTAGTAGTGCGCGAGGTAGCGGTTGAGCGCGTGGGCATCCGGCAGGTAGGAGATCACCCGTGCCTCGGCGGGTTGCTCCGCGAGCGTGGTCACGGTCTGCAAGGAGAACAGCATGTTCGCGTGCGTGATCTCGACGCCCTTGGGGTCTCCAGTGGTACCGGAGGTGTAGATCAGGGTCAGGACGTCCTCGGGCTGGACGGAGTTCCACGCGCTCTCGAAGTCGAACCCGGGGTCGCCGACTCGTTCGAGCTCGGTGAGGGTGATGACGCCGGGCGTCTGCTCGTCCGCATCCACGCAGACGAGGTGCTTCACGTCGGTGCCGGCCGCAGCCTCCTCGACCCGGGAGAGGAACTGGCGCTCGGTGACGACGACCTGGCAGCCCGCGTTGAGCAGCAGGAAGCGGATCATCTCCGCGGTGTTGGTGTTGTAGCTGGAGAACGGGGTGGCACCGAGATGCATGGCTCCCGCGTCAGCGAGGTGGAACTCGGGCCGGTTCGCGAGCATCAGCCCCACCGTGTCCCCGCGGCCGACGCCCAGGTGCGCGAGGCCTGCCGCGACCCGTCGTACTCGGTCGCCGTACTGGTGCCAGGTGAGCACGAGGGTGTCGTCGAGGTCCCGGATGGCGACCTGCTCGGCGTGCTCGCGTACGGCCTGCTGGAAGAGCTCGCACATGGTTCGTGCGACGGGTTGCGAGGTGGTCATGGTGAGTCCTCAGACGGCGGTGTCGATGGCGGAGGGGGACGTCAGCGAGAGGATCGTGCTCGCGACGAGCTCGGGGTCGTCGTACATGGGCACGTGACCGGTTCGGGGGAGCTGCACGTGGCCGGATTGCGGGAGCAGTGTCCGGAACGGACTGCCGTAGCGCCGGTAGGGAAGGACCCGGTCGAGCTGTGGCCAAGCCACCAGCGTGGGGCACGGTCCCGGCGCGAAGGGGGCCTCGCTGTGTCCCTCGGAGCGGAGCCCGGTGATCAGGCGGACGACGAATCGGGCCGAGTGTCGACGAGAGGTCAGGAGTTGGCGGACCTCGTCGACCGGCACTCGGTCGCCGCGCACCATCAGCGGAGCGAGCGCGGCACGACGAACGACGGCGCTGCCAACGGGGATCGGCGGCAGTGGCGCGGATGCGATCCGGATGGCCGCGACGAGCTTGACCTCGAGAAGAAGTCGGTCCCATCCCGTCCCCCAGGCGCCGGGCGGGGCGATCGCGGTGGCGGTGATGGCACGTCCGCGTCGCGCGAGCTCGAGCACCGCCGCTGCTCCGAGTGAGTTCCCGGCGAGGTGCGCGCGACCGATCCCGGCGCCGTCGAGGAGATCCTCGACGGCGTCCGCCAGCCCACCGAACGTCAGCAGTCGCGGCGGCGGTGGCCCGCCGTGGTGGCCGGGCAGAGTGGGCGCGAAGACGTCGTGGTGGGTTGTCAGCCGGTCGATCACCGGTCGCCAGATCCGCCAGGTGGTCACCGCGGGGTGGAGCAGTACCAGCGGCTCGCCCGAGCCCCCGCGGAAGTGGTCTGTCTGCAGGCCGCTCATGTGCGCACCGAACCCCGACGGCGCAGTCGTCGGACCGCGCCGTGCCGGAGCACGCCGAGGGCGGTGCCCAACAACCGATTGGTCCGGCTGGAGTAAGGAAGCCAGTGCGGTTCGGCGCGGAGCCGGTGCCGCGAGTGGAGCACCACCCGGTCCCGGCAGTAGCGGCGCACAGCGTGGGCTCCGCCGAAGCGGGCTCCGAGGCCCGACGACTTCCAGCCCTGCTGAGGCGCGTCGAAGAAGAACAGGTTGCTGAAGACGCAGTTCACGTTCACCGCGCCGACCTCCAGCCGGTCCGCGACGTCCTGCGCGCGGAACGGGTCGGTCGTCCACACGGTGGCCGAGAGCCCGTAGGGGGAGAGGTTGGCACGCTCGACCGCCTCGTCGGCCGAACCCACCCGTAGGACGGGCATCACCGGGCCGAACGTCTCCTCGCGCACGCAGTCCATGTCGTCGGTCGCGTCGAGGACCAGGGTCGGCGGGAACCAGGTCCCGGAGCTCGACAGGTCGTGCCAGCGCTCGACCTTTGCCCCTTTGCGCTCGGCATCCACCACCTGGCGGCGCACCACCTCGAGCTGGGCGGCCGAAGCAAGGGGCGTGATGTCGCGTTGCCCGAGGTCGCGCAGCCGATCGCGCACGAGGTCGACGAAGCGGTCGTGCACGGAATCCTCGACGTACACCCGCTCGGTGGACACGCACATCTGCCCGCCGTTGCACATGGCCCCGAAGACCGCCGCGTTGGCTGCGTGGTCGAGGTTCGCGTCGGCCAGCACGATCATCGCGTCGTTGCCTCCGAGCTCGAGGCTCACCGGCACCAGGCGCTCTGCGGCACGGCGTCCGACGGCGCGGCCGGTGCCGGTTGACCCGGTGAACGCCACGAAGTCGACCGTGTCGACGACGGCGACACCGGTCGGGGCATCGCCGACCACGACGTCGAGGACGTCCGGCGCCCCGATAGCCCTCCACGCGGCTACCAAGCCGGTGGCGGACAAGGGGGTGAGGTCCGACGGCTTCATCAGCACGGAGGCGCCGGCCAGCAGGGCTGGTACGGCGTCGACGACGGCGAGTCCGAAGGGGAAGTTCCACGGCGAGATGACGCCGACCAGGGGGTACGGCGCTGGGGTGACGGTGGCGCGCTCGACGCCCAGCGCCGTGGTCAGCGAGCGGACCGGTCGCTGCGCCAGGTAGCGAGGGGAGCGTGCCGCGAGATGCCGCATGGCCTCGGTTGCGAAGAGCACCTCCACCCTGGCCTCTGCCTGAGGCTTGCCGGTCTCGCGGCTCAGCGTCTCGACGAACGAGTCGACGTCGGCGAGGACCTGGTCGCGGAGACGGGAGACCCACGCCGCCCGGTCGGTTGCCGGGGTGCGGGCCCACGCCGGCTGCTCGGCGCGGAGCCGCTCTGCGACGACCGGGACGGTCCTGGGGTCGGTCGCCGGCACCTCCCCGACGCGCGAGCCGTCCCACGGGGACGTCACCTCGATGTTCGCCACCCGACCTCCTTCATTTACATACATGCCGGCTGGCATGTTAGATACGTCAACGTAGCGGTGGCAACCATCACAGTGGGGACGACATGGGCAAGCTGGACAGATTGAGCGGCGTCAAGGTGGCGATCACCGGGGGCGGACGCGGCATCGGGCGATCGACGGCGGCGGCCTTCCGTGCCGCCGGCGCGCGGGTCGTCATCGGCGACATCGATGCGAGCCTGGCAACGAGGACGGCGGAGGAGCTCGGCGGCCTCGGGCTTCCGCTCGACGTGACCGATCCGGTGTCGTTCCGGGAGTTCTGGCAGGCGGCCGAAGGTGACGGCGAGCCCATCCGGGTCCTGGTCAACAACGCGGGGATCATGCCGGTCGGCCGGTTCGTCGACGAAGTCGAATCCGCGACCGACCGTCAGCTGGCCGTCAACCTCGGCGGTGTCATCAACGGCTGTCGGCTGGCCGGACGCCACCTGCCATTGGCGGGAGGTGGCGCGATCGTGAACATCGCGTCGCTCGCCGGCGCGACCGGATTCCCCGGCGTGGCCACCTACAGCGCGACCAAGTTCGCCGTGGTCGGACTGAGTGCCGCGCTACGCGCGGAGTTCGAACCGCTCGACGTCTCGGTCCACGTCGTCCTGCCCGGGGTGGTGCGCACGGAGCTGTCTGCCGGTATGCGGCTGCCGGCGGCCCTGCGTGGCTTCGTGAGCGTGTCGCCCGACGACGTGGCTGACGCCGTGGTCGCGGCGGTCCGCCGTGACCAGTTCCGGCGCACCGTGCCCCGTCGGCTCGGCGTCGTGCTGCGGGTCGCGGACCTGGTGCCCGACGGGGCGCGCCGCCGCCTCGAGCGCTGGACGGGGTACGACGACGTCCTGGTCGGTGCCGACCCGGCAGTGCGGGCCGCCTACGAGCGCCGGATCTCCGGCGACGACACCTCGATCCTCGACCTGTGAGCCACATCACTCTAAACATACCGGCCGGTTGGCATGTAAGATGACGCCTCATCCGGGTGCCGCGATCGGCGTCGCCCTGCGTCCAGAGAGGAGAGCGCCCATGGGCAGCTCCGCCACCAGCAAGAGGGTCTTCGTCATCGGCGTCGGGATGACCAAGTTCGAGAAGCCGGGTCGCCGTGACTGGGACTACCCCGAGATGGCCAAGGAGGCCGGCACGAAGGCTCTCGCCGACGCGGGACTGGACTACACGCGCATCGAGCAGGCGTACGTCGGCTACGTGTACGGCGAGTCCTGTGCCGGCCACCGGGCGGCGTACGAGCTCGGGATGACCGGCATTCCGGTCTTCAACGTCAACAGCAACTGCTCGACCGGTTCGAGCGCGCTCTACCTCGCCGCGCAGGCGATCCGCTCGGGCCAGGCGGACGTCACGCTCGCGCTGGGCTTCGAGAAGATGAACCCCGGCTCCCTCGGCACGACGTTCGATGACCGCGAGCAGCCGATGGCCAAGCACTTCATGGCGCTCGCCGAGATCTCCGAGGTCCGGTTCCCGCCCGCGCCGTGGACCTTCGGGGCCGCCGGGCGCGAGCACATGGAGACCTACGGCAGCACGCCCGAGCACTTCGCGAAGATCGGCTACAAGAACCACAAGCACTCGGTCAACAACCCGTACGCGCAGTTCCAGGACGAGTACACGCTCGAGGAGATCCTCGCGGCGCCGATGATCTACGAGCCGCTCACCAAGCTCCAGTGCTCGCCGACCTCGGACGGCTCGGGGGCAGCCGTGCTGGCGAGCGAGGCGTACATCGACCGCCACGGGCTGGCGGACCGGGCGGTCGAGATCGTGGGCCAGGCGCTCACCACGGACTTCGCCTCGACCTTCGACGGGTCCTGCAAGAACATCATCGGCTACGACATGAACGTGCAGGCTGCTCGGAAGGCCTACGAGCAGGCGGGTCTGGGAGCCGAGGACATCCAGGTCATCGAGCTGCACGACTGCTTCTCCGCGAACGAGCTCCTGCTCTACGAGGCGCTCGGCCTCTGCCCCGAGGGCGAAGCCGGAAAGCTCATCGACAACGACGACACGACGTACGGCGGCCGCTGGGTCGTCAATCCGTCGGGCGGCCTGATCTCCAAGGGCCACCCGCTCGGTGCCACCGGGCTCGCGCAGTGCGCCGAGCTGACGTGGCAGCTGCGCGGGGAGGCGGACAAGCGCCAGGTCGACGGCGTGCAGGCCGCGCTGCAGCACAACATCGGCCTCGGCGGCACCGCTGTCGTGAGCATCTACCAGCGCGCCGATCGCTGACGCGCCCGGTCGCCGACAGCAAGACCGAACACCACCAAACCCGGGCCGCACCAGGCCCACCAACACAAGGAGAGAACCGATGGGTCACGTCAATGTCAGTCAAGAGCTTCCCGTCAGCGTCGACAAGCTGTGGAGCACGATCTCGGACCCCCGAACGTGGGACTCCTGGCTCACCATCCACGCGGGCTGGCTGGAGGAGCCGCCGACGGCGCTGGCCGAGGGTGCGAAGCTCACCGAGAAGGTGGTCATGCTCGGCATGGCCAACAAGCTGGAGTGGACGGTCGAGAAGTGCGACCCGGGCTCGGAGCTGGTCATCGCCGGCAGCGGCATGGCCGGGGTCAAGACCCGCTTCAGCTTCGCCCTGACGGCGTCGGGCGACAGCACGACGGTGACCGTCGACGCCGAGTTCAGCGGCTCCCTCATCGTCGGAGCGCTCGGGAAGGCAGTGGAGAAAGACGCCAACAAGAACCTTTCCGACAGCCTCGAGAAGCTCGCCGTCCTCGCGGCGGCCTGAGGTCGACATGTCCGAGATCCACGCTTTCAACGACGACGCCCTCGGGTCCTGGTCGGAGGAGGAGACCGTCTTCGACGTGACCCGGGAGCGGATCGTCGAGTACGCCGAGGCGACGAACGACCCGATCGCGGCCCACCGGGCCGGGGACGTGGCGCCGCCGGTGTTCGCGATCGTCCCGGTCTTCGATGCGCTGATGATGCCGGCGCTCGACGTCGTTCCGATCGGCATCTTCGGGCGGCTGGTCCACGGCGAGCAGGACTTCCACTTCCACCGACCGATCGTCCCCGGCGACGTGCTCACCTCCCGCGGGAAGATGACCGGCTACGAGTCGCTGCCCAACGGAACCCGGACCACGATCTTCCTCGAGTGCCGCGACCGGGACGGCGAGCTCGTCAACGAGCAGTACGTCACGGCGTTCTTCCGCAACGTCGACGCCGGGCGGAGCGTCGGCGACCTCGGCCCGGCGCACGCGCTCGTCGAGGAGCTGCGCGGCTCAGCGCCGGTGGCGAAGGTCGACCAGCACATCGACGCCGACCAGACCTTCCGGTACGGCCCGGCGGCGGGCGACCCGATGCCGATCCACCTCGACGAGGAGGTCGCCCGGGACGCGGGCCTGCCGGGGATCATCGCGCACGGCCTGTGCACGATGGCCTTCACCTCCTGGGCCGTCCTCACGGAGGTCGCCGAGGGCGACGTACGGCGCCTCAAGCGACTCGCCGTCCGCTTCAACCGGATGGTCCTCCCCGACTCGGACCTCACCACGACCGTGTGGCGCGGTGCGACGGGCGACGGCTTCACCTCGTATGCCTACGAGACGCGGGTCGGCGACGACGTCGCGATCAAGGACGGCCTCGCGGAGATCTGGGACTGACCCCTGCCGATCCGGCAACTCACATCGAATGAAGGAGCAAGACAATGGGCGCACTCGAAGGGCGAGTTGCCATCATCACCGGGGCCGGCCGCGGCATCGGACGCGAGCACGCGCTGCTGTTCGCGCGGGAGGGCGCACGGGTGGTCGTCAACGACCTCGGCGGCGCGAATGACGGCGCCGGCGTCGACACCGGGCCGGCACAGGCCGTCGTCGACGAGATCGTGGCGGCCGGTGGGACCGCGGTCGCCAACACCGACAACGTCGCCTCCTGGGACGGCGCCCAGGCGCTGGTCGAACAGGCTGTTGCCGAGTACGGCGGCCTCGACGTCCTCGTCAACAACGCGGGCATCCTGCGCGACGGTTTCATCCCGGGCATGACCGAGGACCAGTGGGACTCCGTCATCAAGGTCCACCTCAAGGGGCACTTCGCGATGCTGCAGCGGGCATCGGCGTACTGGAAGGCGGAGACCAAGGCCGGCAGGCAGCCGCTGGCGGCGGTCGTCAACACCGCCTCCGGGTCGGGGATCACGCTTCCCAACGCCGGGCAGGCGAACTACGGTGCTGCGAAGGCCGGCATCGCGGCCCTCACCCTGGTCGCCGCCGAGGAGCTCGCGCGCTACGGCGTCCGGGTGAACGCGATCGCGCCGGTCGCCCGGACCCGCCTGACGGAGGCGACCCCCGGGTTCGGCGAGATCATGCGCTCGACCATCGAGGACGGGGTGGTCGACGCGTTCCACCCGGCCAACATCTCGCCTCTGGTGGCGTACCTGGCCACGGAGAAGTGCCCGATCACAGGGCAGGTCTACGCGGTGCAGGGCGGCTCGATCCAGCAGCTGCTGGGTTGGACCGTCGCGCACACCACGGAGACCGACGACCCGTGGACGATCGACGAGGTGAGCCAACGGCTGTCGGAGTGGCAGTCGTGATCGGGTGGAGCGACGCCGACGAGGCGATCCGCGAAGCCGTCCGCGACTTCGTCGACAAGGAGGTGCGGCCGCACCTGGACCAGCTCGAGACGGGAGCGTTGCCGCCGTACGACATCATCCGCAAGCTGTTCTCGTCCTTCGGTCTGGACGTGATGGCGGCCGACGCCGTCCGGAAGGCGCTGGCGTCCGAGCGCCGTCGGGAGGAGGCTCCCGACGAGGAGCGCTCTCCTCGGTCGAAGGGCGGACCTGGCCTCGACGGCGCAGAAGGCATGGCCGCAGTCGTGATCAGCGAGCTGGCCGGCGTGAGCCTCGGAACGGTCGCCTCGATCGGTGTCTCCCTCGGGCTCACCGCTCAGACGATCTGGACGAAGGGCACGCTGGAGCAGAAGGAGAGGTGGCTGCCGAAGCTGGCCACCTTCGAGCACGTCGGAGCGTGGGCCATCACCGAGCCCGACGCGGGATCGGATGCCTTCGGCGGCATGCGCACCTATGTGCGTCGTGATGGCGACGGCTACGTGCTCAACGGTCGCAAGACCTTCATCACCAACGGTCCGGACGCCGACGTCATCGTCGTCTACGCGAAGCTCGACGAGGAGGACGGGACCGCGCCGCGGGACCGACAGGTGCTGACCTTCGTCCTCGACCGGGGGATGCCCGGGCTGACGCAGGGATCCGCGTTCAAGAAGATGGGCATGATGAGCTCGCCGACCAGCGAGCTGTTCTTCGACGACGTACGGCTAGGTCCGGACCGGCTCCTCGGCTGCCAGCCTGCCCGCGCCGGCGGCGACAGTCGGGACAGCGTGCGAGCGAGCTTTGCAGGGGAGCGGATGGGCGTCGCGGTCCTCGCGCTCGGCATCATCAACGAGTGCCAACGGCTCAGCATCGAGTACGCCCGCACCCGCGAGCTGTGGGGCCGCTCGATCGGTGACCTGCAGCTGATCCAGCTGAAGCTGGCCCGCATGGAGGTGGCCCGGATCAATGTGCAGAACATGGTCTTCAGCCTGCTCGAGCACGTGCGGGCCGGGAAGATGCCGTCTCTTGCCGAAGCCTCCGCCATGAAGCTCTATGCCTCGGAGGCCGCGACGGAGGTCGCCATGGAGGCGGTGCAGCTCTTCGGGGGCAACGGCTACATGGCTGAGTACCGCGTCGAGCAGCTCGCGCGGGACGCCAAGTCGCTGATGATCTACGCGGGAAGCAACGAGATCCAGGTGACCCACGTCGCCAAGGGTGTGCTCGGTCGAGGATGAACGGGAGAGCCTGGCCCGGCGACGCTCGCGCGGACCGTCGGGTCAGGCCTCGGGGCCGTCTTCGATCCGGTCGAGCTCGGCCCCCCACAGGGTCAGCAGGTCCGAGCGCGCCCGCTGCCACTCTCGCTCGACGTCGTCGTGGACGAAGGTCAGGAGCGCCAGCCCGCGCAGCGTGGCCAGGGTGGTGGAGATGAGGCCGAACATGCTGCGGTGCCTGCTGAGCTCCGGCAGGGTGCGGTTCGCAGTGACGGCCAGCGCCTCCATGACGTCCTGCTCCAGAGAGCGCAGTGAGGCGCGGAGCTCCTCGTCGGTCCGTGCGGCGAGCCACAGCTCGGTGGCGGCGGCGAACACCTCGCTGCGGTGCAAGGACCACAGGCGGTCGAGGGTCTCGGCGACCGTCTCCCGCTCGCTGGCGCCTGCCTTCATCGGCATGACGAACTCAACCACCATCCGCTGGGTGAGGAAGCGGACCGCCTCCGTGACGAGGTCCGCCTTGCTGGTGAAGTGGTGCGCCTGGGCGCCGCGCGTCACCCCCGCGCGGGCGGCGATGTCTTTCGTGGTCGTGCCGGCATAGCCGGTCTCGATCAGACAGGCGATGGTCGCCTCCAGCAGCGCGGCTCGTGTCCGTGCTGTCCGCTCGGCCTGCGTACGTCGCCGGCCGGCGATCGGCGCCACCTCCGTCATCTACTTCTCCTCCCGTCGACCGTTCGGGTCAGTTTTCCACATCGCGCCGCGCATTGACATACCGGCTGGCCGGAATCTAAGTTGTCGCCACTCATCCACGCAAGTTCCGAGTCGAGGAGAAGCCGCATGACCTCAGGTCCGCAGGCGCCGGCTCCACGGTCGCGGCCCCGGCGCCCCGCTTCGGTCGCCGTGCGCGGGATCCGTCCGCCGGGGCGCACGCGGATGCTGCTCATGGGAGTGGGGGACTTCTTCGGCTTCTGCGGCGAGGTCCTGCGGGCCGGGGCCAGGACGCGGTTCCAGGGGCGGGAGTTCGTCGAGCAGGCGTGGTTCATCGCGACCGTGTCGATCCTGCCGACCGCCCTGGTCGCCATCCCGTTCGGAGCGGTCATCGCACTCCAGGTGGGCAGCCTCAGCTCCCAGCTCGGCGCCGAGTCGTTCACCGGCTCCAGCTCGGCCGTCGCGATCATCCGCGAAGGAGCGCCGCTCGCGACCGCGCTGATGCTGGCCGGAGCAGCAGGCTCCGCCATCTGCGCCGACTTCGGGGCCCGGACGATCCGCGAGGAGATCGACGCGCTCCGCGTCCTCGGCATCGACCCGATCGAGCGGCTCGTCGTACCGCGCGTCGTCGCGGGCATGCTCGTCGGTGTGGCCCTGACCGGCATGGTCATGGGGGTCGGCATCGCCGGCGGCTACTTCTTCAACGTGGTGCTTCAGCACGGCACGGCCGGCGTCTACGTCGACGCGTTCCGGAACCTGGCGACGATGCCGGACCTCTACGCGAGCCTGTTGAAAGGCCTGATCTTCGGTGCGCTCGCGGCGATCGTCGGGTCGTTCAAGGGGCTCCGTGCCGGAGGTGGGCCGCGCGGCGTCGGCCAGGCGGTGAACGAGGCCGTGGTCATCACCTTCCTGCTGCTGTTCCTCGTCAACTACCTGCTCACGACCGTCTACTTCAAGCTCTTCCCGCAGGTCGGCTGATGACGACCACGACCGAGCGCGCGCGTCGACTGACGCAACCGCCGCTGGCGATCCTCGAGGAAGCCGGCCGGCAGCTGGACTTCTACGTCTCAGCCGTCCGGTGGACTCCGCGGACGGTCCGCCGCTACCGGCCAGAGATCAGGGCCGTGCTCGCCGACACCGCCTTCGGCTCAGGGGGCCTCGCCGTCGTGGGCGGGACCGTCGGGGTGATGGTCGCGCTGGCCTTCGCCGTCGGCACCGAGGTGGGCCTGCAGGGTTACGCGGCGCTGCAGCAGATCGGGGCCAGCAACTTCTCCGCGTTCCTGTCCGCCTACTTCAACACCCGCGAGGCAGCGCCGCTCATCGCCGGCGTGGCGCTCGCCGCGACCGTGGGCTGCGGGTTCACGGCGCAGCTCGGGGCGATGCGGGTGAGCGAGGAGATCGACGCGCTCGAGGTCATGGCGGTGCCGTCGATCCCGTTCCTCGTCACCACGCGGATGATCGCGGGATTCATTGCGGTCGTGCCGTTGTACGCGATCGGGCTCTTCGCCTCCTACCTCGCCTCGCGCACGGTCATCACCCAGTACTTCGGACAGTCGACGGGCACCTACGACCACTACTTCTTCCAGTACCTGGCTCCGGTCGACGTCCTGTGGTCGTTCGCCAAGGTGCTCGTGTTCGCGGTCGTGGTGATCCTCGTCCACTGCTACTACGGCTACACCGCGACCGGGGGCCCAGCCGGCGTCGGGCTCGCTGTCGGACGCGCGATCCGTCTCTCGATCGTGGCGATCAACGTCGTCGACTTCCTCATGAGCTTCGCGATCTGGGGCTCGACGACAACGGTTCGGATCACGGGATGACCGCCGCACGTTCGAGGACGGGCCTCCGGTTGAGGGGCCTGCTCCTGGTCTCGATCCTGGCGGTGTTCGTCGCAGGAGCGATCGCGTCGTACCAGAAGGTCTTCGTGCCGAGCGTGGACGTGACGGTGCTGACCGGGCGGGCCGGACTACAGCTCCCCGTCAACGGCGACGTGCGGATGCGCGGCGCCATCATCGGACGCATCACCGGCATCCGGTCCGGCGAGAGCGGGGTGGTGATCGATCTCGCGCTGGAACCCGATGCTGCGGAGCTGGTGCCCGCCGACACCCGCGCCCGTATCCTGCCCACGACCCTCTTCGGGCAGAAGTACGTCGAGCTGGTGGCCAGCCGCTCCGACGGGCCTTCGGTCGCCGACGGATCGGTGCTGCGTGAGGACACCAGCCGAGAGGCCGTCGAGATCACGCGGGTCATCGACAACCTCGAGCCGCTGCTCCGCGCCGTCCGCCCCGAGGAGCTGGCCGAGACCCTCCAGACCCTTGCCGACGGCCTGCGGGGCCGCGGGGAGCGGCTCGGTGCGACGGCCACCGACGTCGATGCCTACCTGACCGAGCTCAACGTCGACCTGCCCGTGCTGGCGACGGACCTGCGTCTGCTCGGTGTTGTCTCGAGGGCCTACGGCGCGGCGACGCCCGACGTGCTCGCGGTGCTGCGCAACGCGACCGCGGTCGGGGACACGATCCTCGACAGCGGCGACGAGCTGTCGGCCTTCCAGGACGAGCTCACCCGTTTCGCTGACGTGACCCGCCGTTTCCTCGACGCCAACGGCGACGGCATCGTGGAGCTGACCGGTCGCACCCGTCCGGTACTCGAGCTGCTGGGGCGCTACTCGCCGCAGTTCCCGTGCCTGTTCGATGGTCTGCTGCGCGCCGAGACCGCGGCGGGTCAAGCGTTCCGCGACGGAGTCTTCCACGCGGACGTGGTGATCGGTCGGCAGTATCCCGGCTACACGGCGGCCGACGTGCCCCGGTTCGGTGACCTCGGCAAGGGCCCGCACTGCGCCGGTTTGCCCGACGTCGACCCGCCGGTCCCGGCTCCGCGCTCGGACGACGGAGCCGACTATCCGCCGGGCGTCCTGTTGCCCCCGCTGAGGGACGGCGCATGAGTCGCCGCAGCGTGACGGTCTCGGCCGCGGTGAAGCTGTCGGTCTTCCTGCTCGCTGCCGCGGCGGTCACGCTCACCGTCGCCGGGACGATCAGGCCCATCGGCTCGGGCGGGAACCACGAGTACCACGCGATCCTCGTGAGTGCGAGCGACCTGAAGCCCGGCGACCAGGTGCGGGTCGCGGGGGTGGTGGTCGGCCGGGTCTCCGACGTGGCGCTCGATCCGGACGGGCACGCCCGGATCAGCTTCACCGTCGACGAGGAGCTCGACCTCACCACGGAGACCCGCGCCGAGATCCGCTACCTCAACCTGATCGGCAACCGGTACCTCGCCCTGTCCGAGGGCAGGCGATCGTCGGAAGCGGAGGTGCTGACGGCCGGCGGCACGATTCCTGTCGAGCGGACCAGCCCCGCCCTCGACCTGGACCAGCTGTTCACCGGGTTCAAGCCGCTGTTCGCGGCGTTGTCGCCGGACGATGCGAACGCGCTGGCAGCGGACCTCGTCGCGACGTTCCAGGGGGAGGGGGGCACGATCCGGTCGCTGTTGAGCCACACCGCCGAGGTCACCAGCAACCTCGCCGACCGCGACGCCGTCGTGGGGCGGGTCGTGGAGAACCTGACCACCACCCTCCAGGTCGTGGACGCCAACCAGGTCGGGCTCAACCAGCTCGTCACCCAGCTGGGGCGATACGTCGGCGGGCTGGCTGCCGACCGCCGGGTCCTCGGCGGGTCGCTGGAGGGGATCGCCGACCTGGCCGGCGAGACGGCGTCCCTTCTCGATGACGCCCGGCCGGCTCTGCGCTCCGACATCGACCGCCTCGCCGACCTCGTCGCGATGCTCGACACGCCGACCAATCGGGCGCTCGTCGACGAGGCGCTGAGGGTCGCGCCCCCGCGCCTTGCCCGGATCACGCGGGTCGCGTCGTACGGGTCCTGGTTCAACTTCTACCTGTGCGACCTCGGCCTGGACGTGCAGGGCGCCGGAGGCGGTGGGACCATCGAGCAGCTCCTGGGAGACATCGAGCAGATCACGATCCACGACACCTCGCCGAGGTGTCGGCCGTGAACGGCGAGAACGCGACCCGGCGGGCGCTGGTCGGGCTCGCCGCCTGCGCGCTCGTGCTGGCCGCGGCCCTCAACGTGGACCGCCTGCCGCTGATCGGAAGTGGCGGGATCCGCTACCAGGCCGAGCTGACTGACGCCAGCGGTCTGGCCGAGGGCGACCCGGTCAAGGTCGCCGGCATCGCGGTCGGGACGATCCGCGAGATCGAGATCGACCAGGACCGGGTGACCGTCGAGTTCGAGGTGGACGCCGACGTCCGATTGGGCGCGGACACCGAGGCCACCGTGGGATCGGGCTCGCTCCTCGGCGACAAGTACCTCAAGCTGGAGCCGCTGGGCGAGGGCACCCTCGCGGACGGCGCGACGATCCCTCTCGAGCGCACCCGGCCCGCCTACGACGTCGTGGACGCCTTCGCCGACCTCACCGACACGACCGCCCGCCTCGACGACGAGCTGATCGCGGATGCGCTGACGACCCTCGCCGACACCTTCCGGGGCTCGCGCCCGCAG
The DNA here is from genome assembly GCF_014180685.1 of Nocardioides pelophilus. GTDB lineage: Bacteria > Actinomycetota > Actinomycetes > Propionibacteriales > Nocardioidaceae > Nocardioides > Nocardioides pelophilus. Next base: position 36,040 of record NZ_JACEHF010000003.1, read on the forward strand.
GTCCGCGCCGCGGTCTCCGGGTTGACCCGGCTGTCCGACTCCATCGCGCGCCGCGACGCCGAGCTCGAGCGCCTCCTGGGCCATGCCACGGAGGTTTCCGGCGTGCTCGCCGACCGCCGCGGGGACCTGAGCCGACTGCTGCGCTCGTCCAACCTCTTGCTCGGCGAGCTGCGGCAGCGTCGCGACGCGATCCGCGCCGTCCTGGTCAGCACCCGTGAGCTCAGTGATGCGTTGCACGCCGTCGTGGTCGACAACCAGGACCGAATCACGCCGGCGTTGGAGGACCTCGAGGCGGTGACCCGTCTGCTGGCCGGCCGTCAGCGAGAGCTGCGGGCAACGATCCGCAACATGGATGCCTACGGCCGCTACTACACGAACGTGGTCGGCAGCGGCCCGTGGTTCGACAACTACATCCCGCGGCTCCCGGACTCGGTCCAGATCGGGGTCGACCGATGAGGACACCAGACATCCGCCTTCGCGATCGCCGCAACGTCATCATCGCCTTGGCGGTGGCCGTCCAGCTGGCCCTGCTCCTGGCTCTCGTGCCGGGGAAGCCCGATCGCACGGCGACCTTGGAGTTCGCGAGTGCGATAGGCGTCTACGAAGGATCCGACGTCCGGCTCATGGGGGTCCGGATCGGGCGGGTGACCGGCGTCGATCCGGGGGCGACGTCGGTCACCGTCGAGATCGAGTACGACGCGGACTACGACCTGCCCGACGACGTGGGCGCGGTGATCGTGGCGCCGTCGGTGATCGCCGACCGCTTCGTCCAGCTGACCCCCGCCTACTCCGGGTCCGGGGCGCGGCTGAGGGACGGCGCGGTCGTCCCGCTCGAGCGAACCCGCACGCCGGTCGAGCTCGACGAGGTCTTCTCCACGATGAACCAGCTCCTGGTCGCTCTCGGCCCGAGGGGAGCGAACCAGGAGGGCGCGTTGAACGATGCCCTCGCCGTGGCCGCGACCGATCTCCGTGGCCAAGGTCCTGCGCTGCGGCGCCTGCTCGATCGCATGGGCGACGCGGCCGCGACGATGGGCGAGCTGAGTCCGGGCCTGTTCGCGACCGTCGACAACCTCGCCGACCTCACGACCACGCTGGCGCGGGACGACCAGGACGTCCGGCGCCTCTACGACCACCTCAGTGACGTCGCGGCGTTCCTGGCCGACGACCGTCGGGACTTGGCGGCCGTGTTGCAGTCGCTCGCTGTCTCACTGGGCGAGGTTCGGGGTTTCGTGCACGACAACCGGGACCTCGTCGTCCGGAACGTGCAGCACCTCACTCGGGTCGGTCGGGCGCTCACCGCCGAGCAGGTGGCCCTGGACAGCCTGCTCCGGGTCGTGCCCGTCGCGCTGAACAACCTCAACCGGGTCTGGGACGAGGACAGCCAGGCGATCCGGTCCCGGGCCAACCTCGACCAGATCCTGAACGATCTCGACGGTCTGATCTGTGACGCGATCATCCGTGCCGGCGTACCGCTGCCTGGGCGGCTGTGCGACCGCCTCGTCGGAGGTGGATCGTGAGGCGGTTCCGGATTGTCGTTGCGGCGGTGGTTCTGGCGCTACTGCTGGGCGGCTGTGGAGGCGGCTCCTACGACGGCCTCGCCGACCTGCCGTTGCCGGGAGGCGTCGACGTCGGCGACTCGCCGGTCACGGTGACCGTGCAGTTCCGGGACGTGCTCAACCTCGCCCGCGGCGCCACCGTGAAGGTCGACGACGTCACGGTCGGTGAGGTGGTGAGGATCGAGCGGGTGGGCTGGCGGGCGGAGGCAACGCTCTCGCTCCGCGGGGACGTCGACCTGCCCGCCAACGCGGTGGCGGCGGTTCGACAGACGGGTCTGCTGGGCGAGAAGTACGTCGAGCTCGCGCCTCCGGTCGACGAGCGCGCGCACGGCCGGCTCGCGGACGGGCAGCTGATCCGGCTGGAGCGGACGAGCAGGTCGACCGAGGTCGAGGAGGTGCTCGCCTCGCTGTCGCTGCTCCTCAATGGCGGCGGACTGGAGAACCTGCGCACGATCACCGTCGAGCTGCATGACGCTCTCGACGGCAACGAGGAGGAGATGCGCTCACTCTTCGGGAACGTCGACGTCTTCACCCGCACCCTCGCTGCGAACCGGCGCCACATCAACGGCGCGCTGAGGGGTCTGGACGTCCTCACTCGACGCGTAGCCGACGGGTCGGAGGTGATCGACCGCACGCTCGACCGGCTTCCGGCCGCGATCGCTGTGCTCGCCGACCAGCGGCGCGGACTGGTCCGGGCACTGGCGTCGATGGACCGACTGAGCGACGTCGGAACCCGAACGGTCCGCGCGATGCGGTCGGACCTGCTCGCCGTACTCGATGCGCTGGAGCCGACGCTCGCCCGGTTGGTCGAGGCAGGGGATGCCATTCCGCGCTCCCTGGAGTTCCTGCTCACCTATCCCTTCCCCGAGTCGGCGATGTCAGCGGTGCGCGGTGACTACGTCAACTTCGCTGCCCAGTACGCACTTCGGGTCACCGACCTGCTCGACCTCCTGGGGGCGCTGAGTCCCCGGCAGCTCGAGGCCCTCGACCTCGGAGGCGCCCGATGAACGCGATCCGGTTGCGACTTCTCCTGTTCGCGGTCATCGGCGCCGTCGCGGTCGCGTACGCAGGGGCGCGTTACGCACGGCTGACCGATGCGGTCTACTCACCGACCTACGCGGTCACCGTGGAGCTGACGCAGACCGGCGGTCTGTTCGAAGGAGCCGAGGTGACCTACCGGGGAGTGCCGGTCGGACGGGTCGACGACCTCCGACTGACGAGCGACTCGGTCCACGCCGTGCTGAAGATCGACGACGACGCGGAGATCCCGGCGGACGTGCACGCTGCGGTACGCAACCGGTCGGCGGTCGGTGAGCAGTACCTCGATCTCGCCCCCGACCCCGCAGCGTTGACCAGCGCGGGGGAGCCGGCGCTGCTCGAGGACGGCAGCCGGATCCCGCGCTCGGTCACCAGCACGCCGCTCGGTGAGGAGGAGCTGCTCGCGAACGTCGACCGGTTCGTGACGTCGGTCGATCGCCCTGCGCTCCGGGTCGTCATCCGGGAGCTCGGCCACGCTTTCGAGGACGCCGACGTCGACCTCCGGCGCATCCTCGACGGGTCGGAACAGCTGGTCGACGAGGCGACCGAGGGTCTCGATGCCACCCAGCGACTGTTGCGCTCCGGGCTGGTGGTCCTGCGCACCCAGGCACGCCACGGGGACGACCTCCGACGCATCTCCGGAGACCTCAGGTTGCTGTCGGAGACGCTGGTGATGAGTGATCGGGAGCTCCGGGCCGTGCTCCGGGACGGTGGCCCGGCGGCGGCAGAGCTGGCGGCGCTGGTGGGCGATCTCGGTCCCCTCGCGCCGCGCTTCCTCGCCAACACCCTGCCGTACGTCGAGGTCGTGGCAGGTCGGCTCGACGGCGTCGAACAGGCCCTCATCGCGTTCCCCTACAGCCTTGCGGCCGCCCAGGTCGGCGTTCGCGACGGGCAGGCTCAGTTCAGCCTGGCCGCGACGCCGTCGCCCACTCCCTGCCAGGTCGGCTACCTGCCGCCGGACGAGTGGCGTTCCACCCAGGACCTGTCGATCGCCCCGCCCCGTTACGACCTGGCGTGCCGTGAGGGCGCCACCAACTTCCGAGGATCCGCCCACGCACCTCGATGAGGTGCTCGCACAAGGAGAACGATCATGATCAGGCACCTAGGTCCCAGCGTGGCGGTAGCGAGCGTCGTGCTCCTCGCTACCGGCGCCTTCGTCAGCCCCGCCGGTTCCACGGCGGGGCCCGAAGCGCCGGTGACATGGGGGGAGACCATCCCCGACAACACGACCGCGGCACCGCCGCCGCTCCAGGCCATCGAGGTCGTCGACACGATCTACTTCGATGAGATCCCGGTGCCGGCAGGCACGGTGGTCACCGGCGTCGACCTGCTGCCGGACGGCGAGCACTGGCTGCTCGGCATCACTGTCGACGGTGCCGCCCACTTCGCGGTCACCCGTCCGGACGGGTCCGACTACCAGTGCCTCACCTGCGGCCTGACGCCCGCTGCGGAGAAGCCCGAGGTCCTCGAGGACGAGAAGCGGATCTGGCTCACCAACACCAGCGGCCAGACCTCAGGCGCCTTGGCCGACTTCCAGTGGTCGATGCTGGAGTGCGCCCCCGACATCTACGACTGCCGGGACCGGACGCTGGTCCCCGTCGACTTCCCCATCGACTCGTTGACGTCGCTGCCCCAGGGAGCGCAGAACCGCGAGGCCACCCCCGACGGCGAGGGTCGCTACGTGGTGTGGAACGAGGTCCGCACGCTCGAAGGCACCCGGGTGACGGTCGGCCGGATCGAACGCGGTGCGACGCAGTACCGCGTGGTCGATCCCCGAGTCGTCCAGCCGCAGTTCTCGACCACGGGCGGTCCCGCCGACTGGGTGGCTGGCGGTCGCTTCTACGAAGGCGGGCGATTCGTGCTCGGCAACCGTTACCTCAAGTACCAGACGACGCGGACGGCCCTGAACTACGACACCGGGCTCCTCGACCTGTCCACCGGCCAGTACCGGTTCATGACCCGGGACCTCGACTACAACGAGACCGGTGACGCGTCGCCCGACGGCAGTTGGTACACGTACTCGTCTGCTCGCGGACTCGACCGGATGGACGTGTTCACCCAGCTCGTGCGGCCCCCCTTCATCGACATGGTCGCGTTCGGCCAGATCGGCAGGGTCGGGCTCTTCAACAACCGCCGGTGCATGAACGAGGCGTGGTTGATGGGCTTCGGAGGGCAGCGCCAGGACGGGTACGGCGGGCAGCCTCTCCTCACCGAGGACAACTGGCTCGCGCGCAAGAGACAGTGGTACCCGGACAGCAAGCACATCCTCCTCACCGAGCAGCTGCTGCCGAACGTCGCCAGCGGCGTTCCGCGGGGCCGGCAGTTCCGTCTTCGCGTCGTCCGCCTGCCCGGGCCTGCCACGGAGCCGATGCCGGAGCAGTCTCTCGACGAGGTCGACTGGGATGCGGTGAGCGTGCCGGCTGCTGAGTACCGCGGGATCGCGTCGCGCCAGGTCCCGGTCCGCGTGCTTCGCGGCCGCGAGAGCGGAAGGGCCGTGCTGACCTACCTCGGTGCCTTCGCCGGAGGAAGCTGGAAGGTTCGCTACCGCAACTACTCCGACGACGGCGTGAACTTCCTCTCCGGGCGGGAGTCGATCCGCGTGCCTGCCGCCGCGGGGGTCTCGGTGTGGACCGCGGACCTGAGATCGACCGGCGCCCGGCGGGGTACGACCAAGGGCCGTCTGGCCATCCAGCCCGACGGAAGTGCGACCGGAGACGTCGTCACGACCATCAACGGGCAGACCTGGACCGGCGTCCCCCGGCAGGCTGACTGTCCCGGGATGCGGCAGCCGGCCCTCGAGGCGGACGTGGCTCCGGGCCTAGGTGGCGCCCGGGTCGTCACGGTCACGTCCCTCGTCGCCGAGGATGCCCGGCCGCGGCCGGTCAACGGGGCGACCGTCACCGTCGGCACGCACCGCTACATCACGGGCCCGACCGGCGTCGTCACGATTCCCCCAGGGATCACCGGACTGGTGTCGGCCGCGGCTGGGGGGTTCCGCAGCTGGCATGAGTGAGGTCCGGCCGTCCCGGCGTTGGATGCGGTGCTCGGACCGCTTGCGCTCGCGCTGTCGTCGGGATGGCGGGCCCGAGATCAACGCCAGCCCTGCCCGTGTCTCGGGCAGGGCTGGCGACCCTGGTCATGGCCGTGACGGTCGGCCTCGTCGTCAGGTCCGTGAGACGGGCGGTTCAGCCCGTCACTTCAGCTTGAAGAACGCGGTGATGGACGAGCCGTCCATCGTCGTCATCTTGACGGAGTAGCACGCGCCGACCGTGGTGGGCGTCTTCCAGTTCTGGATGAACTGGCCGGCCGTGGCGTCGTACCGCAGCGAGGTGCCGCCGGTGCTGACGATCTCGACGGTGTCCTGCGGTGCCGTGCCGTTGCAGGCGATCCTCGTGGTGGTGAAGCTCTTCACCGCCGCGGTGCTCGTCAGCTCACTCCCGGCGAACACCTCGAACTTCAGAGGGACCGTGCTCCCGCCCTTGACGACGTTGAACACCCCGCCCATGTCGACGGGCGCGTAGAACCCCTTGAGCGTCCAGGCGAGCACCTGGTAGGACCGGCTGACGGTCGTGCTGTTGCCGGCGTTGTCGGTCGCGGAGGCGGAGACCGTGTGCGAGCCCACCGCCGTGGAGTAGCCGCTCACCGTGCAGCCGGCGTCCGTGACGCCGGAGGTGACGTCGTCGGCGGAGCAGGTCGGCGCGGCCGGGACGCTGCCCCAGTAGTAGCTCGCGCCGTCCTGCGGGCCGTCCACGACGTCGACCGACGGATCGGTGGCGTCGCGCTTGATCGGTCCGGCGGTGACCTCGGAGGTGCCGCCGGCGCCCGTTGCTGAGCACGTGTACGACGTCTCACCCTGGTCGGCTTCGATCGTGACGTCGTCGCAGCCGGTCGTCTGCAGCGAGCTGGGGGATTCCTCCTCGGTCACGGTCCAGTCGACCGACACGTCGCTGCGGTACCAGCCGTTGTCACCGTCGGGCGACGCCGGCGAGACGGTGTAGCCGATGTCGGGAGCGGTGGGATCCACGATGCTGAAGGTCGCCGAGGCGCTGGCGGTCAGCCCGCCGCCGTCGGTGTAGGAGCAGCTCGCGGTCTGGGAGCCGATGCCGTCCACGGCGTACGGGCCGGTGATCGCGCTGAGGGTGGCGGCGAAGGAGGAGTTGCCGTCCTCCGCGTCGCTGACCATGCAGATCGCGTCGGGCACGGCGCCCTTGTCGTAGGCGGCTCCGGCGGTGACTCCCGCGAGGTCGACCACGGGAGCGGTGTTCGAGGCGCCCGCCACCTCGACGTCGAACCTGGCGGAGTCGAGGTTGAACGAGCCGCCGGTGGTGTTCGACAGGACGGCCACCGTCACCGAGGTGCCGCCGGCGGCGACCGGGGTGACCGTGAGGGTGGGGGTGTCGCCGCAGCCGGTCGTGAACGTGACGGTGCCGGGGCTGACGGTGGCGACCGAGGTGTCGGAGGAGCTGACCGAGAGAGTCAGCTGCCCGCTGCTGAGGTTGCAGCCCGGTTTGCCGTCACCGTTGAGCGGCTTCACGTAGAGGTCCGTGGTGCCGGGCGAGCCGCCGACGTTCAGCGCCATCGACTCGGCCACCGCGTCGATGGTGGTGTCGAGGTCGTTGGAGACGTCGTCGGCGTGGCTCGGGGCCATCGACCCGAGGAACAGAACGGGGACCGCGGCCGCCGCGGCAAGGCGTGAGATGCGCATGGCTCAGGTTGCACGCGGATCGCGTCCCCCGAGGCCACGAACGGGCAGCTGGGCGTTCAAGCCCATAAGCACGGGGCCCACCGCACCCGCGCGGCTCAGTCCCGCGGGACCTGCAGCCCCCGTACCTCCTCGCGCAGCTGGGTCATCCGGTGGTCGAGGTCGGCGGCGATCCGGGCCGCGTCGGTGAGCTCCTCGACCAGCGTGTGCGGCACGGTCGCGTCGTACTTGTAGTAGATGGCGTGCTCGACGCTGGCCCAGAAGTCCATCGCGATGGTGCGGATCTGCAGCTCGACCGGGACGTGCTCGGTGCGGTCGGAGAGGAAGACCGGGACCTCGATGGTGAGGTGCAGGCTGCGGTAGCCGTTGGGTTTCGGGTCGGCGATGTAGTCCTCGACCTCGAGGACGGTGACGTCGGACTGCCGGGTCAGCATCTCCTTGATCCAGTAGACGTCGGACACGAACGGACACACGACGCGGACGCCCGCGATGTCCAGGACGGACTCGGCGATGGCGTCCAGCGAGTTGTGGCTGCCTCGTCTGGAGGCCTTCTCGAACAGGCTGTCGTGCGACTTCAGTCGGCTCCGGACGTGCTCGATCGGACTGTGGTCGTAGGTCTCCTCGAACTCCTCGCGCAGGATCGCGATCTTGGTGGTGACCTCGTCGATGGCGAACTTGTACCGCAGTCGGAACCGGTTGAGCTGCTGATGCACCTGCCGGAGCTCCGGACCCTGCCCGTCGAGGAACGCGATCTCGGACTGCCCGGAGGGGTCGGGGTCGGGGCTCGTCATGGACTGCTCGCTTCGAGGGGGAGGCTCACGGTGAAGGTGGTGCCGGAGCTCGGGTCGCTGATGCAGTTGACGGTACCTCCGTGGGCCTCGGTGAGGGACTTGACGATCGCGAGCCCCAGGCCGGAGCCGCCGTGGGCGCGGGTGCGGGAGGGGTCGGCGCGGTAGAAGCGGTCGAAGACCTTGGCGACGACCTCGGGTGTCATCCCGGGGCCGGCGTCGCGGACCGAGAGGTCGACGTGGTGGTCGCGGGTCCGGACGGCGACCTCGATCGGTGAGGTGACCGGGGTGTGGGCCAGCGCGTTGGTGAGCAGGTTGGCGAGGACCTGCCGCAGCCGTGACTGGTCGCCGATCACGACCGGGGGGCTCGTCCCGGGTCGCGCGTCGAGGGCGATCGGTCGTTCGGGCTGCAGGGCCTGCGTGTCGATCACCGCGTCGGTGGCGAGGCTGAGCAGGTCGACCGGCGTCCGTTCCATCGGCCTGGACTGGTCGAGGTGGGCGAGCAGCAGCAGGTCGTCGACCAGGTCACCCATCCGCTTCGACTCCGACTCGATGCGGGCCATGCTCGTGTCGACGTCCGTGGTGATCCCGGTGCGCCACATCTCCGCGTGGCCGCGGATCGCGGCCACGGGAGTGCGCAGCTCGTGGCTGGCGTCGGAGATGAAGCGGCGCAGGCGGGTCTCGGAGGTGGTGCTGGCCGAGAAGGCCCGCTCGATCTGGCCGAGCATGCCGTTCAGGGCGTGGGCGAGCCGCCCGACCTCGGTACGGCGCCGGTAGTGGGGAACCCGCTCGGTCAGGTCGCCGGCCGCGATGTGCTCGGCGGTCTCCTCGATGCGCTCCAGCGGGCGCAGCCCGATCCGGGCGATCGCCCACGCTGCGGCAGCCGTGAAGAGCAGCACGAGGGTGCTCACCAGCAGGGACAGCCAGGTGAGCCGGGAGACGGTGGCGTCGGCGTCGGCGAGCGAGACCGCCAGGACGAGCGTCTGGCCGGTGTCCTCGTCCGGCATCGCCCGCGCCCGCCACCGGCTGTCCCCGTCGACCGACCGCAGCGTGACCACCTCGTCGGTGCCGGCCAGGTCGGCCGGCTCGAACGCCGGCGCGGCGTCCCCGAGGTCCGGGCCCAGGGAGCAGGCCACCTCGCCGTCGGCGTCGAGCACGAGCAGCACGAAGTCGCTGCGCAGGCCCTGCGGGTCCCGTGGATTGGCGCACAGGTTGGTGGGAGCGCCGGGCGGGCGGCCCTCCTCGTCGTCGGGGGCGATGGATCCGACCTGACTGTCGACCCGGTCGAGCAGGTAGGACCGCATCAGCAGGATGCCGGCCACGTTGGTGACCGCGAGCCCCACCGAGACCAGCACCACCATCCCGAGCACCAGCCGGGCCCGGATCGACAGCCCCAGCGCGGGGATCCGCATCAGGCGCTCGGCGTCTTCAGCACGTACCCGACTCCGCGGACGGTGTGGATCAACGGCGGGTCGACGACGTCGACCTTGCGGCGCAGATAGCTGATGTACGACTCGACGACGCCGGAGTTGCCGTTGAAGTCGTAGTGCCACACGTGATCGAGGATCTGGGCGCGACTCATCACCAGCTCGGCGTTGCGCATCAAGAAGCGCAGGAGCGCGAACTCGGTCGGGGACAGGGCGATGAGCTCACCGGCACGGTGCACCTCGTGCCGGGCCTCGTCGAGCTCGAGGTCGGCGTAGGCGAGCCGGCTCGACTCGTCGCGCGTGGCCGGCCTGGTGCGGCGCAGCACCACCCCGACCCGGGCGACGACCTCCTCGAGGGAGAACGGCTTGGTGACGTAGTCGTCGCCGCCGAGGGTGAGGCCGGCGAGCCGGTCCTCGAGGGCGTCGCGGGCGGTCACGAACACGGCCGCCATGTCCGGGTGCACCTTGCGCAGCTGTCGGAGCAGGTCGACACCGTCGGTGTCGGGCAGCATCACGTCCAGGAGTGCGAGGTCGATCTTCGTCCGGTCGGCGTGCGCGACGGCTTCGGCGCCGGTGCTGGCGCGGAGCACGTCGTACCCGACGAACGCCAGGCTCATCGCCAGCATGTCCTGGATCGCGGGCTCGTCCTCGACGACCAGGAGCCGAGTGCCGGGGACGACGGAGTCCGGGGTGACCGCCATGTGCTTCCTCCTGCTGATGACGCGCGACGCGTGCCACCGATGCTGGGGTACGACGCTGACCCGCTTCTGGGAGGTTCCTGGGCGTTGCCTGTGAATGCGCCGGCTCCCAGCGAACTCCCAGATCCGTCGCAGCGGGCTCGGAGGTTCCTTCGCCAGTCTCCTTGACACCCGCCCGCACCTGGGGGGTCGACGGACCCATCGGGTGGCGCCGTCGCGGGCGGGCCCGACTCTTGATGCGAGGAGCAACGAACTGATGAGCAACCCGGACTCGACCCGCCGGCGGCTGCTGGGACGGCGCGGGTTGATCCTCAACCTCGTCATCCTGCTGGCGGTCCTGCTGGTGGTGGCGCTGATCGTGTGGACCGTTCGTGGCACCGGCAGCGAGGAGGAGGCCACGGACCAGACCGCCGCCGTGGACACCGGCGCCGTGACGGCCACCGTGTCGGCCAACGGCAACATCGCCTCGGGGACTGCCGTGAACGTCGACTTCCAGGGTTCGGGCGGCGTCGTCACCGCGATCCTGGTCGAGCCGGGGGAGAAGGTGCACAAGGGCCAGGTCCTCGCCCGGGTGGACCAGACCTCGGCCCGCCAGGGACTGGCCTCCGCCCAAGCGCAGCTGGACTCGGCGCTGGCGTCGTACCAGGGCGCGATCCAGGGCCAGACGCCCGCCGAGCAGGCGGCCGACGCCCGCACCGTCGACCAGGCCGAGACCTCGGTGGCCAGTGCCCGGACCAGCCTGCGCTCGGCGCAACAGAGCCTGAACCTCGCGCAGCGCCAGCAGGACGCCGCGGTCCGGCGCGCCGAGGACGCGGTGGACGAGGCGCGCGAGGACCTGCAGGCCGCCCGCGCGGCCTACCAGGCCGACCGCACGCCGGAGAACAAGCAGGCGGTCACGACGGCGGAGGCTGCCGTCGACACGGCCCAGTCCGCGTTGGCCACCGCCCGCGCCAACCGGGAATCGACCCTGCTGCAGGCGCGCCAGCAGGTGGCCGGCGCGCGGGACCAGCTGTCCTCCGCCCAGTCGAGCCTCGCGTCGACCAGGGCCGGGGTGGCGGTCAACCAGCAGGGCCCTCGCGACAGTGAGGTCGCCCAGGCCCAGGCCCAGGTCGACAGCGCCGAGGTCGCGGTCGACCAGGCCCGGACCACGCTCGAGCAGACCACGCTGCGGGCGCCGGTCGCCGGCACCGTCGCGAAGGTCAACGGCACCGTCGGCGAGCCGGCCGGCTCGACCTCCAGCGCCTCCACCGCCTCGTCCGGCTCGACCACCACCACCGGCACCTCGACCACCGAGGCGGCCGGGTTCGTCACCCTGACCAAGACCGATGCGCTGCAGGTCACCGCCGACGTCGCGGAGGCAGACATCGCCGACGTCCAGGTCGGGCAGGAAGCCACGGTCACGCTGTCGGCCAGCGGCAAGGAGGTCGCCGGCACGGTCACCGCGGTCGATGCGATCGAGACCGTGACCAACAACGTCGTGGAGTACGGCGTCACCGTCACCCTCGGCGACACGAAGGGGGTCAAGCTCGGCCAGAGCACCCAGGTCGTGGTGACCACCGGCAGCAAGCAGGGCGTCGTCCGGGTGTCGGCCAGCGCGCTGACCACCATCGGCGACAGCACCACCGCCACCGTCCAGGACGACGACGGCACCACCCGCACGGTCCAGGTCGTCACCGGGCTGGAGGGCGACGGGTACACCGAGGTCCTCAGTGGACTGGACGCCGGCGACACCGTCGTGCTGCCGGAGCAGGCCGAGGCGCCGACCGGGTTCACCTTCCCCGGTGGCGGCGGGATCGGCGGGATCGGATGACCGGGATCGCGCCGGCCCGGCCGGTCATCGAGCTGACCGGCACCACCAAGGTCTACGGCCAGGGCGAGGCCGAGGTGCGTGCCCTCGACGGCGTGGACCTGCGCGTCGGCCACGGCGACTACGTCGCGATCATGGGCGCCTCCGGCTCCGGGAAGTCCACCCTGATGAACATCATCGGCTGTCTCGACGTCGGGACCTCGGGTCGCTACCTCCTCGACGGCATCGACGTACGACGCCTCGACGAACGCCGCCTCTCCCTGGTGCGCAACCGCAAGATCGGGTTCGTCTTCCAGAGCTTCAACCTGATCGCCCGCACCTCGGCGCAGCGCAACGTCGAGCTGCCGCTGGCGTACGCCGGCGTGCGATCCGCCGAACGGGCCCGCCGGGCGGCGGCCGCCCTGGCCCGGGTCGGTCTCTCCGACCGCGCCGACCACGTCCCGGCCGAGCTGTCGGGTGGTCAGCAGCAACGAGCGGCCGTCGCACGGGCGCTGGTCACCGAACCGGTGCTGCTGCTGGCGGACGAGCCCACCGGCGCACTGGACAGCCACAGCACCGCCGACGTACTGGCGCTCTTCGACGACCTCGCGGTCAGCGGTCGCACCCTGGTCGTGATCACGCACGAGGACGAGGTGGCCCACCACGCCAAGCGGATCATCCGGATGAGCGACGGCAGGATCGTCTCCGACGACCGTCAGGTCGGGGTCGAGCAACCCCCGCCGCGCTGGCGCCCCAGCCGGGCAGTCGTCTGGTGAACGTCCGCGAGACCGGCCGGTTCGCCTGGCAGGGCGTGACCGCCAACAAGACCCGTTCGGCGTTGACGACGCTGGGCATCCTGATCGGCGTCGCCGCCGTCATCATCCTGGTCGCCGTCGGCACCGGCTCCAGCAAGGCCGTCCAGGACTCCATCGGCGCGCTGGGCAGCAACACCCTGACCGTCACGGCCAGCTCCGGAGGCGGCGGCGGGACCGCCGGTGGCTTCCCCGGCGGCGGCTTCCCCGGCGGTGGGCTGTTCGGCGGCGACACCACGACCAGCGAGAACGCCACCTCGACCAGGGCCGCCGAGCTGACGATGGACGACGCCGAGGCCATCGCGACCAGCGACGAGGCCGACCACGTGCTCGGCGTCGCACCGGTGGTCAGCGCGACCTCGGTGACGGCGACGTACGACGGCGCCTCCCACGACGTCGGCACCTTCACCGGCACCACGGCCGCCTACCTGCTCATCGACAACTCCGAGGTCCGCCACGGCAACGCGTTCACCGACGACGACTACACCGCCCACCGCCGCGTGGCGCTGCTCGGTCAGACCGTCGCCGAAGAGCTCGTCGGCGACGACGTCGGCACGATCGTCGGACAGACGGTCTCCTTCAACGGGTTCCAGTTCGAGGTCGTGGGCGTGCTCGCCGAGAAGGGCAGCACCGGGCCGATGGACTCCGACGACCGGGTGATCGCCCCGGCGACCGCGGTCCAGGACACGCTCTCGGGGTACGGCGCGCTCAGCTCGATCTCGGTCAAGGCCACCTCGGCCGACGACGTGACCGCCGCCCAGAGCGAGGTGCAGGCCATCCTCGACGTCCGGCACGACGTGAGCTCGGCCGACCGCGACTACAGCGTCACCAGTGCCTCGTCCATCCTGGAGGCCGCCACCTCGTCCAACCAGACGTTCACCGTGCTCCTCGGGGCGGTGGCCGCGATCTCGTTGCTGGTCGGCGGCATCGGGGTCATGAACATCATGCTGGTCACCGTCACCGAGCGGACCCGGGAGATCGGCATCCGCAAGGCCATCGGCGCCAGCAGGGCCGACATCATCGGCCAGTTCCTCGCCGAGGCCGTGCTGCTGTCGCTGTTCGGTGGCGTGGTCGGCGTCGCCGCCGGCCTGATCGGCTCGCAGTTCACCATCGTCGGCGTCGAGCCCGTGGTCGCGCCGTACTCGGTGTTCCTGGCCTTCGGCGTCGCCATCCTGATCGGCCTGTTCTTCGGCCTCTACCCCGCCAACCGGGCCGCGTCGCTGCGCCCGATCGAAGCCCTGCGCTACGAGTGAGGACCCCCCGATGAACGACACCAGGAACGACACCACGAACGACACCAGGAACGACACCACGAACGACACCAGGAACGACACCGACCTCGACGACCCGATGCTGGACGACGAGTGGCTCGCCGCCCCTGCGGCACGATCGCGGCTCCGCGCCGTGCTCGTCGTGCTGCTCGCGGCCGCGGTCTGCTTCCTCGGCGGCGCGCTGGTCCAGAAGCAGCTGGGGACCGACGCCGTCGGCGACACCGCGGCCGGCGCAGGGGGCTTCCCCGGCGGCCAGCTGCCCGAGGGGCTCCCCGAAGGCATCCCCGAGAACATCGGCCAGGGCGGGTTTCCGGGTGACTCGGAGGACTCCGCCGGTTCGACCGCCGACGGCGGGGACGACCGGGGGTCGGTGATCGGCGAGGTCGTCGAGGTCCGCGGCGACCTGTGGATCGTCGAGGACCTCGGCGGCGAGCGCCACGAGATCGAGGTCGGCGACGACACCGACGTCGTCCGCGAGACCCGCATCGAGCCCGCCCAGGTGGAGGTCGGCGACCCCGTCGACATCACGGGCACCAGCAGCGGCGGCCGGATCAAGGCCGACGAGGTCACCTTGCGATGACCGCCAACCGGAAGGAAACCAGCTCAGTGAAGAAGACCCGCACCGCGATCGGGGCCGTCGGCCTCGCCGCCCTGCTCACCCTCACCGCCTGCGGCGGCGAGGACTCCGACGGCGGCGCCGACACCGCCACCGACACCGCCACCGACGCCGCTGCCGCGCCGTCGGGCGCCCCCGGTTTCGACGCCGAACAGCTCGAGGAGATCCAGCAGTGCCTCGAGGCGGCGGGCCTGGAGGACCAGCTCCCCTCCGGGCAGCCGACCGACCTGCCGACCGACCTGCCGTCGGACCTCCCGACCGACCTCCCGTCCGACCTGCCGTCGGACTTCGGCTCCGGTGGGCCCGGCGGCGGGGCGTTCCAGGACCCCGAGGTCCAGGAAGCGCTCGAGGCCTGCGGCATCGACCTGCCGCAGCCCCCCGACCAGGGTTAGCCTCCCTGCCTCCGCACCCGCCGCCCGTCGTACCTGAGGTTTCGGCCCCGGATCCGGTCCAGATGGGGCCGGAACTTCAGGTGCGAGCGTGGTCAGAGCGCGGCCGGCTCTTCGAAGCGCGCCTGCATCCGCTCGGTCCAGGTGGTGAGGACGACCGTGTCGGGGGAGAGGTCCAGGGAGGCGAGCTCCTTGGCGATCGCGTGATCGCCCAGGGTGAGGGCGACGTCGGCGTCGAAGTACACCCCGCTGCCGCTGCCGCCCTGGGTGAACCGCGTGACGTGGGGGCGGCCGTCGATCAGGGTGTACGCCGCCAGCGGCATGGCCGGCATCTCCTCCGAACCGCCGCGCGGCACCGTGACGTCGACGACCAGCTCGCCGTCCATCGTCAGGACCCAGCGGCTGGTGGTGTCGGTGTTGGTCACCTCGATCCGCTCGACCGACTTGGGGAAGCCCCAGATCTGGTTGCCGGCCACGCAGGTGAACTGCTCGGTCACGGGCAGGTGGGTGATGAACGTGCCGTCCTCCCCGCCGCCCTCCGGACGGACGAACAGGAGGGTGCCGACCTCGAGGTAGGCACCGAGGTCGTTGTCCCGGTAGTCGATCAGGGCCAGGGCGAACTGGGCCCGCCCGGGCGCCGACTCGACCACCTCGAAGCCGGACGGCGCGAGGGCCCGGGCGGCGTCCAGCGCGACGTCGAAGATCACGGTGGCGCTCGATCCGTCGCGCACGTCGACGGGCATGGTCACGGTCTTGCCGAGGATGTCGTGGGTCGCAGTCACGATCGCAGTAGAACATGTTCTAGCGAGGAAGTTCCAGAGCGTCCGCCCGGAATCCCCGATGGGCGGGCCCGAGGTCACCTAGGTTGGTGGGATGCCAGCACTCCTCGGGTTCCGCGCCGCCGCGCTCGCCGTCCTCGCTACCGCCCTCGTGGCCGCCGCCACCCTGACGTCGGCCGCGCCGGCCGCGGCGGCGCCGCCCGTCGCGGTCGACGACTACCGGACGATGTACCCCGGTCAGGTCCGGCTGATCAACGTGCTGCGCAACGACACCGATGCCGACGGCGACCAGCTCGCGATCTGTCGGCTGGGTGAGGTCGACGAGGACCGCTACTACGCCGAGATCGTGGAGGGCCGGCTGCTCGTCGCGCCGTTCGGCGGCAGCCTCGAGGACATCGTGATCACCTACTACGCGTGCGACTTCGACACGTTGGTGCCGGCGACGCTGACCATCTCCCTGCGGGAGATCTTCCCGATGAAGATCGTCAAGCTCGACCGTCCGGGGCGGCTGCGCGTGACCAACGACAACGACCGGGTGGTCCGGTTCCTCTACGGCAGCTTCCGGGAGGAGCGTCCCGACGGTCGGGCTCGGGTGATGCCGAACGACTCGGTCGTCATCCGGGTGCACCGTCATCGGATCGACTGGGTCGCCTACATGGGCCGCGACATCCTGGTCGGGATCGGCCACGTGCGTGACATCCAGCTTCCGGCGGGCGACGACGGCAGTGCCCGCACCCGCGTCACCCTGAGCCGGGCCGAGGCCCGGATGTGGGCCGAGCAGCGCCCCTGAGCTGGGCTCAGCTGCCCCGGATCCGGTCGAGGTAGCTCTTGCGCGCGCTCATGTCGACCTCGTCGAGGAAGACGTCGTCGCCACCGAGCGCCGAGCTGAGGCCCTCGGCGATCCGGCGAGGGACGAACTTCATCCCCGTCACCATGCCGCCCGCGACCCGGGTCACCCGCACGAACGGCTTGGGCTTCTCGATCAGCGCGGCGGTCGCCCGGGCGATCTCCTCGGGCTCGGCGTTGCGGAAGCCCTTCGCCCCCGCGGTGCCGGCGACCAGCTCGGTGTTGGTGAACGTTGGGCGCACGGTCGAGAGCCGGATCCCGGTCTTGCGGTACTCCAGCCGCGCCGCCTCGGTGAAGCCGATGACGGCGTGCTTGGTGCCGCAGTACGTCGCCAGCCCGGGTACGGCGAGCTCGCCGGCCAGCGACGCCGTGTTGATGATGTGGCCGCGGTCGCGCGGCAGCATCCGCTCCAAGGCCAGCTTGGTGCCGTAGATGACGCCGAGGACGTTGATCTCGACCTGACGGCGGGTGACCGCGTCCTCCTCCTCGTGGGTGTGCCCGGTCGGCATGATGCCCGCGTTGTTGATGAGCACGTCGAGGTCGCCGAGCTCGGTCTCGACGAGGTCGAGGAACGCCCGGAAGGACCCGGGGTCGGTGACGTCGAGCCGGGCGTAGGTGTCGATGCCCAGCTCCAGCGCCGCCTCCTTGAGCCGGACCTCGTCGACATCGCCGATGGCGACCCGGCAGCCGCGCCCGAGCAGCTCCTTGGCGGTGGCGTAGCCGATCCCGCGGGCGCCTCCGGTGATGGCGACGACCTTCCCGTGCAGCGCGCTCATCGGCCGGTCTCCTTCGTGCGCAGGCCCAGGCGTTGTCGCAGTCCGCGTCCGGCCATCGCCCGCATGACGCGGCCGGCGAGCGCGGTGCGCCGCGCCGAGTAGGGGTACCAGGTGAGCTCGTTGGACAGCGTCGGGATGCGAGGAGCCGTGACCGCCTGGACCTTGCAGTACTTGTGCACGCCGTACGCACCGCCGAGCCGCGCGCCCACCCCCGACTCCTTCCAGCCGGAGTGCGGCAGGGGAGCGGCGAACAGGTTGCTGAAGACGTCGTTGATGTTGACCGCGCCCGCCTCGAGCCGCCGCGCCACCCGCTGGCCCCGGTCGACGTCGCCGGTCCAGACCGTCGCCGAGAGGCCGTACGGCGAGTCGTTGGCCATCCGCACCGCCTCGTCCTCGTCGGCCACCTTCATCACCGGGATGGTGGGGCCGAAGGTCTCCTCGGTCATGCACGACATCGAGTGGTCGACGTCGACGAGGACGGTCGGGGCGAAGAAGTTGCCGGAGCTCCCGCGGCTGCCGCCGGTGAGCACCCGGGCGCCGTCCGCGATCGCCTCGCGGACGTGGCGGTCGGCGATGTCGACCTGCTGGGCCGTCACCATCGCCCCGACGTCGTCGCCCTTCGCGACGCCCTGGGACAGTCCGGCCACCTTCTTCTGCAGCCGCTCGACGAACTCGTCGTAGACCGGAGCCTCGACATAGACCCGCTCGACGGAGATGCAGACCTGGCCGGCGTTGAACAGCCCTCCCCAGGCGATGCCGTTGACGGCGCGGTCGAGGTCGGCGTCCGCGAGCACGATCGCGGGGTCCTTGCCGCCGAGCTCGAGGCTGTAGGGCTTGAGCTGCTCGGCGCAGCGCACGCCGATCTTGCGGCCGGTCGCCGTGGACCCGGTGAACTGCACGTAGTCCGCGGCGTCCACGACCGCGGCGCCCGTGTCGCCCAGGCCGGTGACGTTGGCGATCACCGGCGGCGCGCCGATCTCGTGCCAGCCCTCGATCAGGCGGGCGCACGCCAGCGGCGTCTCCTCCGAGGACTTCGACAGCACGGCACAACCGGCGGCCAGCGCGGGCGCGGCGTCCATCAGGAAGAGGGTGATGGGGAAGTTCCAGGGCGTGATGATCCCGACCACCGGGTACGGCGAGTACACCTTGGTCAGCTTCTTCGGGAGGCTGATCGGGCTGGCCGGCTTCACGTTCTCGTCGGCCAGGAACGCCGCGGCGTGGTCGGCGTAGTAGCTGACGAGCTCGCACGACGCGATGGGCTCGATCGCGGCGTCAGGCCGGGCCTTGCCCGTCTCGGCCTGCAGCAGGTCGGTGAGCTCGTCGACGTGCTCGAGGATCCAGGTGCGCCACCGGCGCAGCCACACCGCGCGACCGTCGGCGCCGAGCGCCTCCCAGCCTCGCTGGGCCATCCGCAGCTCGGCCGCGGCCTCGTTGACCGCGCGGGCGTCGAGGATCGGCACGCTGCCGACCAGGCTCCCGTCGGCGGGGTTGCGGACGTCGAGTACGGCGGACGTGGTGTCGACGCTCACGGCGCCTCCTTTGGTGCACGGGGTCGGATCGCCTCCGATCGTGCCGAACAACGCCGAGGCTGGGGAAGGCTGATCTCGCCCAATCCCATCGCCCCCGACTGTGCATGGCGCACAATCGAGGGGTGGAGCAACCTGACGAAGCCGTCGCCGCGTGGATCCGGACGTTCGCCGTCGAGAGCCTGGCCTCGGAGGAGGTCGACCGGGTGGTGCGGCTGCTCGACGAGCAGATCGCGGCCCAGGTCGCCGTCATCGCCCGCGACCCCGACCTGCGCGCGGCCCTGGACGCCAGCACCCGCGCCCAGCTGCGGTCCTTCGTCACCCACCTGGTCAACCCGGGCGAGCTGCGTCCGCCCGACGAGGCGTTCCTGCTGGCGCGGGAGTTCGCGGCCCGCGGCGTCGAGCTCGCCTCGCTCCTCGAGGTCTACCGCTCCGGCCAGCAGGCGGCGCTCGCCTACGTGACCTCGGTCGCGAAGGACGCCGCCCTGGCGCCCGCGCAGGTCACCGGCGCGCTGGTCACCGTGTGGGGGCAGGCGATCGAGTGGTTCGCCCACTCGGTCGAGCAGCTGATCGGGGCGTACGGCGAGGAGCGCGAGCGCTGGCTGCGCAGCGCGCTGACCCGTCGTACCCAGCTGGTCGCGAGCATCCTCGACGGCGACCGCGTCGACATCGACGAGGCGGGGCGGGACCTCGGCCACTCGCTGCGACGGCACCAGACCGCGCTCGTGCTCTGGGAGGCCGACGCCCGGGCCGACGGGGACGCCGTCCCGCGGCTGGAGGCGGAGGCGGCCCGGCTCGCGGCGCGGTGCGCGGCGCCCCGGCCGCTCGTCCTGCAGGCCGGGCCGGCGGAGGTCTGGGCCTGGCTCGCGACCGACCGGCCGCCCGATGCCGGCGGGTGGAGCGCGGAGGTGACGCCCGGCGTCCGGGTCGCGGTCGGCGTCACCGCCCCCGGCGTGGCCGGCTTCCGGGACTCGCACCGCGAGGCGGTGGCCGCCCGCGCCCTGGCGGACGTGCTGCCCGACCCGCTCGTGGCCTACGCCGACGTGGAGGTGGTCTCGCTGCTGTCGCGCGACCGGTCGGCGATGGAGACGTTCGTACGCCGCGAGCTCGGTGACCTGGCGGCCGACGACGCCGCGACCGCGCGGCTCCGCGCCACCGCTCTGGCCTACCTCGAGGTGGGGATGGAGGGCGCCGCCGCCCGGCTGGCCATCCACCGCAACACCGTGCGCTACCGGCTGCACCAGGCGGAGGGCCTGCTCGGCCACCCGATCACCGAGCGCCGGCGCGAGCTCGAGCTGGCCCTGTTGTGCGCCGACACGCACGTGGCCTGGATCACAAAACCTCGCCGCCAGTAGGTTCAACCGGTAGACATCTCACTTATATCTGTACAGCGTGTACAGCTAACTATGGGCAGCGTTGCCCGGGTGAGGTGGTCGAGCGGATGCTGGCTTACGAGCGATTCGGATCGGGAGAGCCCCTCGTGCTGGTGCACGGGATCAGCCACCGGCGGCAGGCGTGGTACCCCGTGGCGGAGCGGCTGGCCGAGCACCGCGAGGTCATCCTCTTCGACCTCCCCGGCCACGGCGAGTCCCCCGACCTCCCGAGCGACGGACGTCCGGTCAAGGACGTGCTCCAGGAGCACCTCATCGACTTCTTCGCCGAGCTCGACCTCGAGCAGCCGCACATCGCCGGCAACTCGCTCGGCGGCCGGATCGCCCTCGAGGCGGCCGCCGACGGCCTGGTGAGCAGCGCGACCGCGCTCGCACCTGCGGGCTTCTGGAAGAACGACCTCGACTTCGCCTACATCCGCGCCCACTTCGCCGTACTGCTGGCCGCGGCCCAGCTCAGCTCGCCGGTCGCGGCGCACCTCGCCCGGTCCCACCACGGGCGCCGGCTGATGCTCTCCTCGCTCATGGTCCACGGCCACCGGCTCGACGCCGAGCGGGTCCTCGGTGATCTGAACAGCATGCTCGCCGCGCGCGACGCACTGCGCCGGATCATCAAGGGCGGGGTGCCCTTCGAGGGCGAGATCCACGCCGACATCCCGGTGACGATCGCGTGGGGCGACAAGGACCGGGTGCTCCTGCCCTACCAGGCCGGTCGCGCCCGTCGCCAGCTCCCCGACGCCGAGCACATCTGGCTCGACGGCAGTGGCCACGTCCCGATGTCCGACGACGTCGACCGCGTCGTCGACGTCCTGCTGCAGGGTTCCTCGCAGGGCCTGCGCTCGATCACCGCGCACGTCGCCTGACCCGGGAGTGACCATGTCCGTGAACCAGACCGAGTCCACCGGGCCCACCGAGCTCGACGTCCTCATCGTCGGTGCCGGCCTCTCCGGCATCGGGGCCGCCTGCCACCTGGTCCGCGAGACCAAGGGCAAGACCTTCGCCGTCCTCGAGCGCCGCGACGCGATCGGCGGCACCTGGGACCTGTTCCGGTACCCCGGCATCCGGTCCGACTCGGACATGCTCACCTTCGGCTACAACTTCCGGCCGTGGGTCGGCACCAAGGTGCTGGCCGACGGTCCGCACATCAAGCAGTACGTCGAGGAGACGGCCACCGAGTACGGCGTCACCGAGCACATCCGGTTCGGTCGGCGGGTCGTCAAGGCGAGCTGGTCGTCCGAGACCGGCCGGTGGACGGTCGAGGCGGAGGTCGACGGCGAGCGCGAGGTCTACTCGGCGCAGTTCCTGGTCGGCGCCAGTGGCTACTACAACTACGACGAGGGCTACGCCCCGACCTTCCCGGGCCAGGAGGACTTCCGTGCGGCCGGCGGACAGATCGTGCACCCGCAGTTCTGGCCCGAGGACCTCGACTACGCCGGCAAGCAGGTCGTGGTGATCGGCAGCGGGGCGACCGCGATCACCCTGATCCCGGCGATGTCGACCGGCGAGGGGGCCGCGGGCCACGTCACGATGCTGCAGCGCTCGCCGTCGTACATCATGGCCGTGCCGGCGCACGACCCCGTCGCGGTCCCGCTGTCGAAGCTGCGGGTGCCCGTGAACGCGGTGTACCGGAGCGGGCGCACCCGCAACATCGTGCTGCAGCAGGCGATCTACAAGCTGTGCCGCAAGCAGCCGGCGCTCGCGCGCAAGGTGCTGCTGGCCGCGATCCGGGCGCAGCTCGGCCCCGACGTGGACATGAAGCACTTCACGCCGTCGTACGACCCGTGGGACGAGCGGCTGTGCGTCGTCCCCAACGGCGACCTGTTCCGGGTGCTGCGGCGCGGTCAGGCGTCGATCGTGACCGATCACATCGACCACTTCACCGCGACCGGGATCAAGCTGAAGTCCGGCGAGGAGCTGCCGGCCGACATCGTCGTCTCGGCGACCGGCCTGCAGATCCAGCTCGCGGGCGGCGCCGAGGTCGAGGTCGACGGTCAGCGCATCAACACCCGTGACCAGCTGCTCTACAAGGGCGTGCTGATGGAGGGCGTCCCGAACGCGCTGTTCGTCATCGGCTACACCAACGCGTCCTGGACGCTGAAGGCCGACCTCGCCAGCGAGTACTTCTGCCGGCTCATCAACCACATGGACGCGAACGGGCACACCCAGGTGGTCCCGGTCGCCGCCGCGGACGACCGCGACGAGGTGTCGATGATGGGCGACTCGATGCGGTCGGGCTACATCCAGCGCGGCGACGCGATCATGCCGCGGCAGGGCAAGAAGGCGCCGTGGAAGATCCGCAACGACTACTTCCGCGACGCTCCCGTGCTGCGGCGGGCGAGGATCGCGACGCCGGAGCTGAAGTTCTCCGACGGCCCGGCGCCGGCCGCCGCGCCGGCCGCCTCAGGTGACGGGGTCGGTGCCGGTGTCGGCTGACCCGATCATCGAAGAGATGCCGGCCGGCGGGCTCGCGCCGCAGGGCCTCGCCGGACGCGTGGTCTCGGGGGCTCGCGCGACTACAGTGCGAGCCATGCCGCACGTGCCCCGGGTCCCGCGGATCGACATGCCGCGGGTGCCGCGGATCGACGGGCGCCAGCTGCGGTGGGAGAACCACAACGAGGAGCGCCGGCAGCAGGTGCTGCAGGCCGCCGTCGACCTGCTCGAGGAGCACCCGTCCGGCACCGAGCTGCACGTGCAGCAGATCGCCGAGCGGGCCGGCCTGGTGCGCACGGTCGTCTACCGGCTGTTCAAGAGCCGGGCCGACCTCAACCGGGCCGTCCAGCTGCACGTCGTGGGCATGGTCCGCAGCGAGCTCAACGCGACCCTCGAGCTGAGCGGCAGCACCGACCAGATCGTCCGCAGCATCGTCGGCTCGTACGTCGAGTGGGTCGGTGCCCACCCCCAGCTGCACGACATGGCCGAGCGCGAGCTCGGCGACGGCCAGCCGGGTGAGCTCGACCGCGCCATCGACGAGCTGAGCCGTGACCTCACGACGCTGCTGTCGGCGGCGTCGTCCCTCTTCGGCACCGTCCTCGACGACGACCAGACGGCCATGCTCGAGCTGCTCGTCGTCGGCCTCATCGGGCAGGTCCGCGGCAGTGTCAACCAGTGGGTACGCCGTCCCGTGCGGACCCTGAGCACCCGGGCGCTCACCGCGCAGCTGAGCCGGTGGATCTGGTTCCAGATCGACGGTCAGGCCCGCGAGCTCGGCGTCGTCATCGACCCGACGGTCCCGCTCGACCAGCTCGCCGTCTCCCCCTCTCCCGACAAGTAGTCGCGCGGCAACGCCCCGGCTTCGCACACCCATCTCCAAATACCCTGCACAGCCTGTACAGATAACTCCAGGAGGAGTCATGACCGCAGCGCCAGCCCTGAGCTACGACGACACCCTGCACACCCTGTCCGAGGGGTCCGTGCGCCGCAGCTTCGACGCGTTCGTCGACATCCCGTGGGACGACCCGGCGTACGCCATCGACAAGACCGACCCGCGGTGGTCGCTGCCCACGGTCGACGCGCTCGGTGCGCACCCGTGGTACCAGGCGCTACCGGAGGAGCGTCGGATCGAGATCGGGCTGTGGCGCCAGGCCAACGTCGCCAAGGTCGGCCTGCAGTTCGAGAACATCCTGATCCGCGGGATCATGCAGTACGTCTTCTCGCTCCCCAACGGCTCGCCGGAGTTCCGCTACCTCACCCACGAGGCGACCGAGGAGACCCACCACACCCAGATGTTCCAGGAGTTCGTCAACCGCTCGGGTGCCGACGTGCCCGGCATGCGGCTGCTGATCCGGGCCGCCAGCCCGGTCATCCCCTGGGTCGCCTCGATCTTCCCGGAGTGGTTCTTCACGATGGTGCTCGCCGGCGAGGAGCCGATCGACCACATCCAGAAGTCGATCCTGCGCTCGAGCGACGAGCTGCACCCGCTCCTCGAGCGGATCATGCAGATCCACGTCGCGGAGGAGGCGCGCCACATCTCCTTCGCGCACGAGTACCTCCAGCAGCGGGTGCCCGAGCTCGGCCCGGTCCGCACGGCGCTGCTGTCGGTGCTCTACCCGATCACGATGCGGGTCGCCTGCGACCTGATCGTGGTGCCCGGCAAGGAGCTCACGACCGACATGGGCGTGCCGCGGAAGGTCGTCAAGGACGCCTACTGGCGCAGCGACGACGCGCAGCGGATGCTGCGCGACTTCTTCGGCGACGTCCGTGCCCTCGCCGAGGAGACCGGCCTGATGAACCCCGTCTCGCGCCGGGTCTGGAAGCTGCTCGGCATCGCCGGCCCGACCTCGCGCTACCGCAGCGAACCGGTGCGCGCCGCGGCCTGAGCCGCCGCGACCCGAAGGAGCTCTCATGACCTACGTCGTCACCCAGTCCTGCTGCAGCGACGCCTCGTGCGTCACCGCGTGCCCGGTCAACTGCATCCACCCCGCGCCCGGGGAGCCTGGGTTCGCCGAGGCGGAGATGCTCTACGTCGACCCGGTCGCCTGCATGGACTGCGGCGCGTGCACGACCGCATGTCCCGTCGGCGCGGTCGTGCCGCACACGGCGCTGGGCGAGCACGAGCTCCCGTTCCTCGAGCTGAACGCCGCCTACTACCGCGAGCACCCCCACGACGACCGGCCGCCGCTCGCTCCCGTCCGGCCGCTGCCGAAGGTGACCGCGCGCCGACCGGTGCGGGTGGCCGTCGTGGGCGCCGGCCCGGCGGGACTGTTCACCGCCGACGAGCTGCTCCGCCAGGACAACATCGAGGTCGACGTCTTCGACCGGCTGCCGACGCCGTACGGCCTGGTGCGGGCGGGCGTCGCCCCGGACCACGCCCGCACCAAGGACGTCACCCGGCTGTTCGAGCGGATCGAGGACCAGGCCGGCTTCCGCTACGTGCTCGGCGTGGAGGTCGGCACCGACATCACGCACGAGGAGCTGCGCGCGGCGTACGACGCCGTGGTGCACGCGAGCGGGTCGGGGACCGGCCGCACCCTGGACCTGCCGGGCAGCGACCTGGCCGACTGCGTGACCGCGACCGACGTCGTCGCCTGGTACAACGGCCATCCCGACCACCGCGAGCTGCCCATCTCGCTCGACGCCGAGCGGGTGCTCGTCGTCGGCAACGGCAACGTCGCCCTCGACGTGGCGCGGATCCTCACCGCGGATCCCGACCGGTTGGCGCGGACCGACATCGCCGACCACGCGCTCGCCGCGCTGCGGGGCAGCGCGGTCCGCGAGGTCGTCGTGCTCGGGCGCCGCGGCCCCGCGGACGCGGCGTTCTCGCTGCCCGAGCTGGTCGGCCTCGCGGGCCTGACCGAGGTCGACGTCGTCGTCGACGCCGGCGGCCCCGTCGAGGCGACCACCGAGAAGACCAAGGTGCTGGCGGCGCTCGCCGAGCGGCAGGCGACCGAGGGGCGGCGGCGGATCGTGCTGCGCTTCCGCACCACGCCGGTCGAGGTCCTCGGCGCCGGCCACGTACAGGGGATGGCGGTCAGCCGCGACGGCGCCACCGAGGAGATCGCAGCCGGCGCCGTCGTCGCGGCGATCGGCTACCGGGCACGGCCGGTCGAGGGGCTGCCGTTCGACCACCAGGCGGGCCGGGTGCCGAGCGACCAGGGCCGGGTCGAGCCGGGGGTGTACGTCGCCGGCTGGATCAAGCGCGGCCCGCGCGGCTTCATCGGGACCAACCGGTCCTGCGCGGAGGAGACCGCCGCCCGGGTGTTCGAGGACCTGGACGCCGGCCGGCTGTCACCTCCGACGCGGCCGCGCCCGACTGCGCCGGTCGACCTCGCCGGCTGGCGGGCCATCGACGAGCACGAGCGCACGGCCGGGCGCGCGACCGACCGGGTGCGGGTCAAGCTGACCGACACCGCCGCGATGCGGGCCGTCGCGGCCGGCTGACCGGCCGGCGGGGGAGGGTGCCCGCGGGACGGTCAGCGGCGCGCGGAGGTCGGGCGACCGAGGCAGACCGCGACCAGCTCGCCCGGTCGCTCGTTGTTGAACACGGCCCAGCCGTGGTCGAACGACACCACCTTGGCGCGCCCCGCACGGTCGCGGATCACCGCCGCCGACGGGATGACGTCGGGCTCGAAACCGGTGGTCGAGCAGTTGTTGCGCTCGAGCAGCCGGCTCGTGGCCTCGTCCTGCACGGACAGGCCCAGGTGGTCGGCGGGCGGCTCCGGCGAGTCGAGGAAGCTGGCCGCGCCGAGCCCCATCAGCAGCGTGAGAGCGGCAGCCGTCATCGCCGTACGGAACGACATGACAGCGGTGCGCAGCCATGAGATGCGGACAGCGTCCAACGTCGTTCCCCTTCACAAAAATGCGTCAGCGACTGGCCGGGTTATGGCCGAGGAGGTCCGAACCGGGCCCCGATGCCGGTCGATGCCACCTCAACGATCAGGACCGGATCGGGTCACGACCCTTCGTGCCCGGACTCGGGGGGACCTGCGTCGCTGAACGTCGGGCAGGATGGGCCGCATGACCTGGTTCTCCTCGCCGTCGCACGCCGCAGCACAGCTGACGAAGGCGGGCTACCTCGCGGACGCGGCGACCGCCACGACCGCCTTCCTGGCGGGTGCGCTGGAGAAGCCGCTGCTGCTCGAGGGCCCGGCCGGCGTCGGCAAGACCGAGCTCGCCAAGGCCGTCGCCCGCGCCACCGGGGCCGACCTGGTGCGGTTGCAGTGCTACGAGGGGCTCGACGAGGCCCGGGCCCTCTACGAGTGGAACTACAAGAAGCAGCTGCTGCGGATCCAGGCGCAGACCGGGTCCGGGGACGGCGTCGACTGGGACAAGACCCACGACGACATCTTCACCGAGGAGTTCCTGCTGACCCGGCCGCTGCTCGCCGCCATCCGACGCGACGAGCCGACGGTGCTGCTGATCGACGAGGTCGACAAGACCGACGTCGAGGTCGAGGGCCTGCTGCTCGAGGTGCTCTCGGACTTCCAGGTGACGATCCCCGAGCTGGGCACGGTGGCGGCGACCCGCCGGCCGTACGTCGTCCTCACCTCGAACGCGAGCCGCGAGCTCTCCGAGGCGGTCAAGCGGCGCTGCCTGTACCTCCACCTCGACTACCCCGACGCCGAGCGGGAGCGGGCGATCCTGCAGGCGCAGGTGCCCGACCTCGACGACCGGATCGCCGAGCAGCTCGTCGCCACGGTGGGCAAGCTCCGTGACCTCGAGCTCAAGAAGGCGCCCTCGATCGCCGAGTCGGTCGACTGGGCGCGCACCCTGATCGCGCTGGAGATCCGCGACCTCGACGAGAAGGCGATCGCCGACACCCTGGGTGCCGTGCTCAAGCACGCCTCCGACCAGGACCGCGCCGTCAAGGAGCTCCGCCTGAAGCGGGCGTGACGGCCATGACGCGTGAGACCTCCGGCCTGCTGGACCGACACCTCTCCTTCATCGAGGCGCTCCGGGGCGCCGGCCTGTCGGTGTCGCTGGCCGAGGACCTCGACTCGGTCGCCGCGCTCGGTGCCGTGGGCTGGGGCGACCGGTCGCACGTGCGCGACGTGCTCGCCGCGACCCTGCTGAAGAAGCAGGCGCAGCGCACCACCTTCGACGCGCTCTTCGACGTCTACTTCCCGGCGCTGGTCGGCGACGGGGTGCGGGCCGGCGGTGAGGAGGGGACGAGCGCGGACGAGGCGGGGGTCCGCGACAACGCCGCGGCGCTGCAGGCGTTCCGCGACCAGCTCGCCGAGGCGCTCGAGAGCGGCGACGAGCAGCAGCTGCGGCAGCTCGCCGCGCAGATGGTCGGGACGTTCGGGGCGATGCCCGGCCGCGGTCCGGGGTTGTCGTCGTGGTCGGCCTACACGGCCCTGCAGCGGGTCGCGCCGCAGGGCCTGATCGACCGGATCGTGGCCGGGCTGCTCGGCGACGGTGACGACGAGGCCCGCGAGACCGAGGTACGACGCCTCGCCAACCGCCGGGTCGGTGCGTTCACGACCATGGTCGAGGACGACGCCCGGCGCCGGATCGCCGAGGAGAAGGGGCCCGACCACGTCGCCGATGTCGCGATCCGGCCGAGCATCGACAAGCTCGCGTTCACCGCGGCCCGGCGGACCGACCTGGAGGAGATGCGCCGGGAGGTCTTCCCGCTCGCCCGCCGCCTCGCGACCCGGCTGACCAAGGAGCACCACGCCCGCCGCCGGGGTGCGCTCGACTTCCGCCGTACCGTCCGCGCGTCGATCGCGACCGGAGGCGTCCCGCTCACCACCCACCACCGGCCCAAGCGACCGCACCGCACGGACCTGGTCGTGCTCTGCGACGTCAGCGGCTCGGTGGCCAACTTCGCCCAGTTCACGCTGCTCTTCGTGTTCGCGCTGCGCGAGGTGTTCCAGAGCATGCGCGCGTTCACGTTCATCGACCACGTGCACGAGGTGACCGAGCACCTGCAGCCGGGCGCCGACCCGGTCGAGGTGATGGAGAAGCTCGCGGCCGCGAGCAGCCATGCCGCGCTGTGGGGTCGCACCAACTACGGTCGCGCATTCGCGAAGTTCGAGGAGAAGCACGCCGACGCGCTGGGACCGAAGACGACCCTGCTGATCCTCGGCGACGCCCGCAGCAACTACAGCGACCTCGAGGACGCCACCCTCCGCCGGCTGGCCGGGGCGGTCCGGCGGTCGTACTGGCTCAACCCGGAGCCCGAGAGCAGCTGGGGCGCCGGCGACTCGGCCGCCAGGACCTACCGCGAGATCGTGTCGATGGTGGAGTGCCGCAACCTCACCCAGCTGCAGGAGTTCATCCACGACCTCGCGCACTGACGGCTACAGGGCGCCGTCCAGCCGGTCCAGCGCGGTCTCGATGTCGGCGGCGGTGCCGGCGAAGCTGAAGCGCAGGAAGCGGCCGCCCTCCGCGGTGTCGAAGTCGATGCCGCTGGCGACCGCGACACCGGTCCGTGCCAGCAGGTCGCGCGCGAAGGCCATCGAGTCGTCGGTGAGGTGGCCGACGTCGGCGTACGCGTAGAACGCGCCGTCGGCAGGAGCGAGCCGGTCGATGCCGAGCCGCTCCAGGCCGGCGAGGAGGAGCTCCCGGTTGCCGGCGTAGCGGCGCACGTGACCGTCGAGCTCGGCGTACGACGCCGCGTCGAACGCGGCCAATGCCGCGCGTTGCGCGAGCACGGGCGGGCAGATGCTGAAGTTGCCGGTGAGGACGTCGACCGACCGGGTCAGCCGGGCGGGGGTGAGCATCCAGCCGAGCCGCCAGCCGGTCATCGAGAAGTACTTCGAGAACGAGCCGAACACGATCGCCTCGCGGCTGGTCTCCCAGGCGGAGCGGCTGAGCGTCGGCTCGCCGTACTCGATCCCGTGGTAGATCTCGTCGGAGATCAGCTGCACGCCGGTCTCTTCACACCAGCGCGCGATCGCCGCCAGCTCGTCGGGCAGCAGCATGGTGCCGGTCGGGTTGGCCGGGCTGGCGACCACCAGGCCGGCGATCGGACCGGCGGCGTGGAGCTCGGCGAGCTGCTCGACGGTCGGCTGGAAGCGGGTCTCCGGCCCGGTCGCGATCTCGACCACCTCGCAGCCGAGCGCTGCCAGCACGTTGCGGTAGCAGGGGTAGCCCGGCCGGGCGATCGCCACCCGGTCGCCGGCGTCGAAGGCCGCGAGGAACGCGAGCAGGAAGCCGCCGCTCGAGCCGGTCGTCACCACCACGTCGTCGGCGGAGACGTCGATCCCGTAGCGGCGCCGGTGGTGGTCGGCGATCGCCGCCCGCAGCTCCACGATCCCGATCGCCGGCGTGTAGCCGAGCGGGTCGCCCGAGCCGAGCAGCCGCACCGCCTCCGCGTTGACCGGCTGCGGCGCCCCGCTGCTGGGCTGGCCCGCGAGCAGGTTGACCAGGTCGCCGTGCGTGCGCTGCCGCTCGGCGGACAGCGCGAGCAGGTCCATCACGTGGAACGGCGGCACGTTCGCGCGTTGCGCGGCCGCCAGGCGGGAGGTCACAGGCCGATTGTGTCAGTGCGTCGCAGGTCGAGGTGCGAGCGCAAGCACAGCCCGCCGCTGGTTGAGGTGCGAGCGCAGCGAGCCTCGAAACCAAGGCGGGTGTGGGGTCGTCGGGCGGCCGCTGGTTGAGGTGCGAGCGCAGCGAGCCTCGAAACCAAGGCGCCCGCACGCCTGAACCTGCTCTGGCGCGCCGCGGGCATGCCCGGGGGTCTCGTGACGGTCGCTGCGCGACCTCCTCGACCACCGGACAGCGCGCTCGCACACCTGAACCTGCTCTGGCGCGCCGCGGGCATGCCCGGGGGTCTCGTGACGGTCGCTGCGCGACCTCCTCGACCACCGGACAGCGCGCTCGCGCACCTGAACCTGCTCTGGCGCCCCGGGCATGCCCGGGGATCTCGTGACGGTCGCTGCGCGACCTCCTCGACCACCGGACAGCGCGCTCGCGCACCTGAACCTGCTCTGGCGCCTCGGGCATGCCCGGGGGTCTCGTGACGGTCGCTGCGCGACCTCCTCGACCACCGG
Source organism: Nocardioides pelophilus (assembly GCF_014180685.1). Lineage (GTDB taxonomy): Bacteria > Actinomycetota > Actinomycetes > Propionibacteriales > Nocardioidaceae > Nocardioides > Nocardioides pelophilus. The sequence continues at coordinate 66,874 of NZ_JACEHF010000003.1, forward strand.
ACAGGGCGCTCGCACACCTGAACCTGCTCTGGCGCGCCTCGGGCATGCCAGGGGGTCTCGTGACGGTCGCTGCGCGACCTCCTCGACCACCGGAGGCCCGGGGTTGGGGAGTTGTCGGTGGTTTCGAGGCTCGGCCGCGGGCGGCCTCGCACCTCAACCAGCGACGACGTCGGGCGGCCGCGCGGGTCAGCCAGCGACGACGTCGACGGACCGGCGCGCGGCGGCCTTGCCCGCCCGGCGGCCGAAGAAGGAGCCCTCGCCGAGCTGGGTGCCGGAGCAGTAACCGGCGCCGTCCTGCGCGATGTTGGAGGCGCAGGCGCCGGCGGCGTAGAGGCCGGGGATCGCGGTCCGGTCCTCGCGCAGCACCTCGCCGTCGAGGCCGGTGCGCACGCCGCCGAGGGTGAACCCGGCGTACAGCGCGGTGCCGAGGGTGAGGTCGTAGACGCCCCAGGGTCCGGTGGTCTGCGGAGCCAGCCAGTCGGGGTGCTTGTGGAAGTCGGGGTCCTCGCCGCGGGCGGCGTACTCGTTGTAGCGAGCCATGGTCGCGACCAGCGAGCCCTCGGGCAGTTCGAGCGCCGCCTCCATCTCCTCGATCGTCTCGTAGCCGTCCTTGAGCGGGACCAGCGGCATCCGCTGCTCCTCCATGTGGTCGCTGTCGGCGATGAGGTACGCCGCGGAGTCGGGCTGCTGCAGCACGAAGTACGACGTCCGCGCGTGGTAGCTGTCCTCCGCGACGAACCGCTGGCCGAGCTTGTTGACGATCAGGCCCTTCACCAGCGATGACGGCGGGTAGAACGGGGCGGTGATGAACGGCTCGTCCATGTTCTCCAGCGCGGCACCGACCGACTGGCCGAGACGAATCCCGAGCCCGTCGTCGTAGGTCCCGCCCAGGACGAAGAGCTTGTGCCGCATCGCCGGTGTGTAGCGGTCCAGCATGTCGTTGTTCATGACGTAGCCGCCGGCGGCGATGACGACGGCACCGGCGCGGACGACACCGGTCTCGTCGAACTTCTTCCAGGCGAGGCCGGTCACCGCGCCGTCGTCGTCGACGACGAGGTTGGTCGCGCCGGTCTCGAACCAGACCTCGACCCCGGCCTCCTCGACCCGGTCGCGGAGCAGGTCCATCACGATCTTGGTGCCCTCGGTGTCACCGGGCACGGGCACCTTGTGCCCCCGCGGGGCGGGTGGGATCTCCTCGCGGAACGGCCACACCTTCTCGTTGCCGGTGTACATCAGGCCCTCGGTGCCCGGCTGGATGACCGCCTTGCCGGGGAAGTACGACCGCTCGAACTGGAACCCCAGCGCCTCGAGCCAGTCGAAGTGCTCGACCGATCCCTCGCAGTAGGCGCGGATCTTCTGCTCGTCGGGGTCCTTGGTGCTGGCCATCAGGTAGCGCGTCATCGCGTCGACGGAGTCCTCGTGGCCCGTCGCCTGCTGCACGGCGGTGCCGCCGCCGAGGTAGAAGTGGCCGCCCGACATGCTCGACGTACCGCCGTGGATCGCGGCCTTCTCCAGCAGCAGCACCCGAGCGCCGTCGCGCGCCGCCTCGAGCGCCGCGCAACCTCCGGCGATGCCAAAGCCGACCACGACCACGTCGAAGGTCGGGGCGTCCGCGGGGACGTCGTGGGCGGGGACGGTGGCGGGGATGGCCAGTCCGGCAGGCTCGGTCATGGGACAAATGTAGAACACGTTCCAGTTTGGGGCGACCCGTGCGGCGGGAGGCGGACGCACTAGACTGCGAATCCGCCGCCCCGACCAGGCCAGCCGAGGTGAGATGACTTTCGACGTCCACCAGCTCGACACGTTTCTGCTGGTGGGGTCCGCGGTCACGCTGTTCGCCGTGCTCGCGGTGCGCGTCTCCTCGCGCGCCGGCCTGCCGAGCCTCCTCGTCTACCTGCTGATGGGCGTCCTCCTGGGCGAGTCCGTGATCGGCATCGGGTTCGACAACGCCGAGCTCGCGCACGCCCTCGGGTTCGGTGCGCTCGCGGTGATCCTGGCCGAGGGTGGTCTGACGACGAACTGGCGCGAGACCCGGGGCTCGGTCCGGCTCGGCGTGGCGCTCGCGACGATCGGCGTGACGGTGTCGGTCGGCGTGGTCGCGGTGGGCGCCCACTACCTCCTCGGCCTGCCGTGGGAGCTCGCCGTCCTGCTCGGCGCAGTTACCTCGCCGACCGACGCCGCCGCGGTCTTCTCCGTGATCCGCGTGGTGCCCCTGCCGCGCCGGATCACGGGTGCCCTCGAGGCCGAGTCCGGCTTCAACGACGCCCCGACGGTCGTGCTGGTCACCCTGATCTCCAGCGGCGCCGCGGCCGACCACGGCCCGTTCGCCCTGGCCGGGATCATCGTCTTCGAGCTGGCCGCCGGCGTCCTGATCGGTCTCGGCGCCGGCTTCGGCGGGGCGTGGATCATGCGCCGCGCAGCCCTCCCGGCGTCCGGCCTCTACCCGATCGCCGTGCTCTGCCTGGCGATGCTCGGGTACGGCGCCGCGGCCGCTGTCCACGCCAGCGGCTTCGCCGCGGTGTACGTCGCCGCGCTCGTGCTCGGCAACACCGATCTCCCGCACCGCACCGTCACGAGGTCCTTCTCCGAGGGGCTCGCGTGGCTCGCGCAGATCGGGCTGTTCGTCATGCTCGGCCTCCTCCTGTCGCCGTCACGGATCACCTGGGAGACCCTGGCGATGGCGATCGGAGCCGGCTTCATCCTGACCGCGCTCGCGCGGCCGCTGTCGGTGCTGGTGAGCTCGCTGGTCCAACGGATGTCGTGGCAGGAGCTGACCTTCGTCTCGTGGGCCGGCCTGCGGGGGGCGGTGCCGATCGTCCTGGCCACGATCCCGCTCGCCGCCGAGGTCGACCAGGCCGACCTGCTCTTCGACATCGTGTTCGTGCTGGTCGTCATCGACACCGTCCTCACCGGTCCCACGCTCCCGTGGGTGGCGAAGGTGCTGCGGGTCGCTCGGCGGTCCGAACCGCGCGACATCGAACTCGAGGTGGCCCCGCTCGGCCGGGTCGCGGCCGACATGATCCAGGTCGCGATCAGTCCGCGGTCGCGCCTGCACGGCGTCGAGATCGGCGAGCTGCGGCTGCCGGAGGGTGCCTCGGTCACGCTGATCGTGCGCGAGGGGCAGACCCTGGTGCCCGAGCGCCGCACCGTGCTGCGACACGGCGACGAGATGCTCATCGTCACGCCGCACAAGCTGCGGGAGGCGACGGAGCGGCGCCTCCGCCAGGTGAGCGCCGGAGGGCGGCTCGCCCAGTGGCTCGGTGCCGACTCGAACGACGACGAGCGCGCTCGCTGAACCGCGACCGGACGCTAGCGCCCGAGGCTCACGACGCGACCAGGTCGGGCGGGCTGCACACGAAGCCGTCGGTCTCGGCCTTGACGCCCTTGCGGCCGGCCTTGATGCCGGGGAACCCCTCGCCGACGACCACGGTGATCCCGGGCTCCGCGGTCGCCTGCTCGACGATCTGGGCGCTCACGAAGTAGGACTGCAGCAGCTTGGCGGCCGCGCCGTCCGGGTCGTCGGTCCAGATCACGGCGCCCATCTCTCCGGTGGGGGCCGCGGCGTTGCCCGTCGCGCCCTCCGCGAAGCCGCGGCGCGCGAGCGCCTCCATGGTCTCGCTCGCCAGGCCGTCGGTGCCGCTGGCGTTGAGCACGTTGACGTGCACCAAACCGGGCGTGACCCGGTCGCCGGCCGCGACCGGCGTCTCGATGCAGGCCGGCTGCTCCTCCGCCTCGGGAAACGGCTCCGTCACCGACGACCACGCCCAGGCCACGCCGATCACGAACACCAGGGCGAGCACCGCGAGAGTCACCGCCGACCGGGTCGTTGCCTTTGCGTCCACGCCGTCAGTCTTCCACCCTGATCACGCGGGCGTGCAGGACGTTCCGCTGCTGGAGCGCCGCCCGGAGCGCACGGTGCAGCCCGTCCTCCAGGTAGAGCTCGTCGCGCCAGAGCACGACGTGGGCGAAGAGGTCGCCGAAGAACGTCGAGTCCTCGTCGAGCAGGGCGGCGAGCTGCAACGTGTCCTTGGTCGTGACCAGCTCGTCGAGGCGCACCTGGCGCGGCGGCACGGAGGCCCACTCCCGCGAGCCCAGGCCGTGCTCCGGGTACGGACGGTCCGTCCCGACGCGCTTGAAGATCACGGGACATGAGTCTAAGGCGCCACCCCAGAGCGGCCGGGGGAGTATCGGCGGCGGCCGGTTGCTCCTACAGTTCCGGCCATGACGGAGGAGACCTCGCTCGAGGCACAGGTCGGACCCGGTTACACGTTCGAGGGCCCGGCCCTCGAGCTCGGCGGTCTCATGGCCGACGCGGACACGCTGACCGGCACCCGGATCAGGATCCCGCTGGCGATGCTCAACCGGCACGGCCTGGTGGCGGGCGCGACCGGCACCGGCAAGACCAAGACCCTCCAGCTGCTCGCGGAGCAGCTCAGCACCGCCGGCGTCGCGGTCTTCGCCGCCGACATCAAGGGCGACCTGTCCGGCCTCGCGACCCCGGGCCAGGTCGCGGACAAGATCACCGCCCGGGCGACGTCGGTCGGTCAGGAGTGGACGGCGACCGGCTTCCCGGTCGAGTACTACGCGATCGGCGGCGAGGGCACCGGCATCCCCATCCGGGTCACCGTCTCCGCCTTCGGACCGCTCCTGCTCAGCCGGGTGCTCGGTCTCAACGAGACCCAGGAGTCCAGCCTCGGCCTGGTGTTCCACTACGCCGACAAGCAGGGCCTGCCGCTGCTCGACCTCGCCGACCTCCGTGCGGTGGTCCAGCACCTGACCAGCGAGGAGGGCAAGCCCGAGCTCAAGGCGCTCGGCGGCCTGTCCTCCGCGACGGCCGGTGTGATCCTCCGGGAGCTGATCGCGTTCTCCGACCAGGGGGCCGATGCGTTCTTCGGCGAGCCCGAGTTCAGCTCCGCCGACCTGCTGCAGACGGCAGCCGACGGACGCGGTGTGATCTCCCTGCTCGAGCTGCCGAACCTCCAGGACCGGCCGGCGGTCTTCTCGACGTTCCTCATGTGGCTCCTCGCCGACCTCTTCCACGACCTGCCGGAGGTCGGCGACATCGACAAGCCCAAGCTGGTCTTCTTCTTCGACGAGGCGCACCTGCTCTTCGACGACGCGTCGAAGGAGTTCCTCGCCCAGATCGCGCAGACGGTGCGGCTGATCCGGTCCAAGGGGGTCGGGGTCTTCTTCGTGACGCAGAGTCCGACGGACGTGCCCGACGACGTGCTGGCTCAGCTGGGGTCGCGGATCCAGCACCAGCTGCGGGCGCACACCCCCAACGACGCCAAGGCGCTCAAGGCGACCGTCAACACCTACCCCAACAGCGCGTACGACGACCTCGGCGAGGTCATCACCAACCTCGGCATCGGGGAGGCGGTGGTCACCGTGATGGGCGAGAGGGGAGCGCCGACCCCGGTCGCGTGGACGCGCCTCCGCGCCCCCGAGTCGTTGATGGCGCCCAGCTCGCCCGAGTCGATCGAGGCCACCGTCAAGGCCAGCCCCCGCTTCGCGTCGTACTCCGAGGTCGTGGACCGCGAGTCCGCCCGCGAGCTGCTCGCGAAGCGGCTGGAAGAGGGCGCCCGCAAGGCCGAGGAGCAGGCGGCGTCCGAGGCGAAGGCGGCTCCGAAGGGATCGAAGTCGTCCAGCCGGTCGTCCGGTGGGGCGGGCGGCGTCGTCAAGGAGGTCGTGAAGTCCTCGGCGTTCAAGGACTTCATGCGCACAGCGACCCGCGAGATCGTGCGCGGCATGTTCGGCGCCGCCCGCCGTTAGGCACCGGGGGTCAGGGGCCCGCCGGACGCGGTGGTCAGGCCGTCCAGCGCACCGAGTCGTCGACGAAGTCGGCGAGGGCGTGCACCCCACGCAGGTCGGTGCGCTGCTCCATCAGCCGGGTCAGGCCCTGGGAGTGGCGGTCGCGGAGGGCGGCGCGGCGCTCGAGGCTCCGGTCGACGGTGTCGGCCGGCTTGCTCGAGGCGATGCGACGGCCCGTCTGGGTCTCAGAAGTGGTCGTCTCGTTCATGTCACCAAGAGTGCCCACCGAAACTGCAGTTTCAACGAACGAGTGGTTACAACCCGGTGTCACGGCCCGTGATTGTCATTACATTCGCCAAAGGACGCACGCGCGGGACGGAGGTCACAGGTCCGGGGCTTGGCGTGTCGGCGCGCTGAGCCGCATACTCGGACCAAGAGTAGAACGTGTTCTAGATTTACGGGGGACCGGGTGTACGACTTCCAAGACGAGCAAGGCTCCGACGCAGGCCGGGCAGCCGGCGGTCCCCACCGCGGGTTGCTGTTCCTCGAGCTGCCCCGGGTGGCGGGCGAGCTCGCCGCGTCGCACGCGGTCGACCTGGTGGCTCCGCGCCGCCCCAGCGGTGACGGGCGGCCGGTCCTGGTGATCCCCGGCTTCTCGGCGACCGACGGGATGACCGGACGCCTCCGCAGCCACCTCAAGCGCCACGACTTCCGGGTCCACGGCTGGGGGTTGGGCTCCAACATCGGCCTCACCGACAGCAAGATCGACGGGTTGATCGATCGCTTCGAGGCCATCCGCAAGCAGTACGACGAGCCGGTCAGCCTGGTGGGTTGGAGCTTCGGCGGCGTCCTCGCGCGGTGGCTCGCCCACACCTACCCCGGCGACGTCCGCCAGATCGTGTGCCTCGGCTCGCCGTGGCGGGCCGAGGGCGAGAAGACCCGGGCGACCGGGATGTTCGAGCGGTCCCGTCGCAAGCACGGGATCTCCGACCGGGCGCGCCCGATGGTCGACCTGTTGCGCGGGCCGGTGCCGGTGCCGTGCACGGCGGTCTACTCCAAGAGCGACGGCATCGTGCCGTGGCGCGGGTGCGCCGTGGACCCGGCGACCCACCCGCCGGCCGAGAACGTCGCCGTCCTGAGCAGCCACGTCGGGATGGTCGCGAACCCACTGGTCCTCGACGTGGTGGTCGACCGGCTGTCCCAGGACCCCGACAACTGGCGGGACTTCTCCTGGCGCGAGGCCCTGACCCGGAAGTGGGCACGGCCATGAGCGGCGACCTCGACCAGCGCGACCCGGCGTACATCGCGAAGGTCCTCCCGTTCCTGAAGCTGGCCATGAAGGGCTACTTCCGGTCCGAGGTGCGCGACATCGACCGGGTGCCGGACGGCGGCGCACTGATGGTCGGCAACCACTCCGGCGGCCTGATGGCGATGGACGTGCCCGTCATCGCCGTGGCCTTCGCCGAGACCTTCGGTCCCGACCGGCCGCTCTACTGCCTGGCGCACGACATGCTGTTCACCGGTGCGGCCGGCCCGCTGTTCCGCAAGTTCGGCTTCGTGCCCGCCGACCGGGCGAGCGCCGGCGAGGTGCTCGCCTCGGGCGCGGTCACGATCGTCTTCCCCGGCGGCGACTACGACACGTTCCGCCCGACCCTCAAGGCCAACGTCATCGACTTCGAGGGCCGGAAGGGCTACGTCCGGACCGCGCTCGCGGCCGGCGTCCCGATCGTTCCGGTCGTGTCAATCGGCGGGCAGGAGGCCCAGTTCCACCTGACCCGCGGCCAGTGGCTCGGCCGGCTGTCGCCGCTGCGCAAGGTGATGCGCACCGACCTGATGCCGCTGACCATCGGCTTCCCCTTCGGCCTGGTGCCGGCCGGCGTCGGCAACATCCCGCTGCCGACCAAGATCGTGACCCAGGTGCTCGAGCCGATCCACCCGGCCGAGATCGTGGCCGAGTTCGGGCCCGACGCTGAGACCGATGGCATCGCCGAGGTCGACGAGGTCGTGCGCACGCGGATGCAGGACGCCCTCGACCAGCTGGCGCACGAGCGAAGGTTCCCGGTGCTGGGATGACTGCCCCGACGAAGGCACGCGGCAAGCTGCGGACCCAGCTGTGGGCGACCGGTCACCTGCTCCGCAGCAGGATGATCGGGCCGATGCGGCCGGACCGGTACGTCGGGATGACGCGGATCCTGCGCCGCTACGGCCCGCACGCGACCACCGGCTTCGCGCTCGCGGCCAACCGGCGACCCGACGGCATCGGGCTGATCGACGAGCGCGGCTCGTTGACCTGGCAGGAGATCCAGGACCGCGCGGACGCCCTCGCCGTCGGCCTCGCCTCGGTGAGCGACCTGCCCCCGACCTCGGTCGCGATCCTGTGCCGCAACCACCGCGGGTTCGTCGACGCGTTCCTCGCCGCCGGCCGGCTCGGGGTGCCGGGCCTGCTGCTCAACACGGGGTTCTCCGGCCCGCAGCTCGCCGAGGTGCTCGAGCGCGAGCACGCCACGCTGATCGTGTACGACGAGGAGTTCGCCGGCCTGGTCGCCGACGCCCGCGACCGGATCCCCGGCCTGACCGAGGTGCTGAGCTGGGTCGACGACGAGACCGCGACCCGTGAGCTCCCGACCGGTGATCGGCTGATCGACGCCCACCGGGGCGAGCAGCCGCCGCACAGCCGCCCGGGGCGCGTCGTACTCCTGACGTCGGGGACCACCGGCACGCCCAAGGGCGCCACCCGGAGCGGCGGCGGGCCCGAGGAGCTGGCCGCGATGCTCGAGCGGATCCCGTGGCACGGCGGGGAGACGGTCGTCGTCGCGGCGCCGACCTTCCACGCGTGGGGCTTCGGGCAGCTCGTGATCGGCGCGACGATGGCGTGCACCATCGTGCTTCGCCGCCGGTTCGACCCGGAGGCGACGCTCGCGCTCGCCGACCAGCACCACGCCACCGGCATCGCGCTGGTGCCGGTCATGCTCGAGCGGATCATGGAGCTCCCGGCCGAGGTGCTCGACCGCTACACGCTCGACAGCGTCCGGTTCGTCACCGCGAGCGGCTCGCGGATGCGGGGCGAGGCGGTCGTCGCCTTCATGGACCGGTTCGGCGACAAGGTCTACAACAGCTACAACGCGACCGAGGCCGGCCAGATCAGCGTCGCCGCGCCCGCCGACCTGCGGCACGCCTCCGACACCGCCGGCCGGCCGGTCACCGGTACGACGGTGCGCCTGGTCGACGACGACGGCAGGGAGGTGCCGACGGGCGAGGTCGGCCGGATCCTGGTGCGTGGTGCGTCGGAGTTCGACGGCTACACCGCCGGCGACACGAAGGCGTCGCTCGACGGGTTCATGGTGTCCGGCGACGTCGGCCGGATGGACGCCGAGGGCCGGCTGTACGTCGTCGGTCGCGACGACGACATGATCGTGTCGGGCGGCGAGAACGTCTACCCGGTCGAGGTCGAGCGCGCGATCGGCGAGCTGCCGGGGGTGCGCGAGGTCGTGGTCGTCGGCGTCGACGACGAGGCGTTCGGCCAGCGGCTGGCGGCGTACGTCGTGCCGGCGCAGCCGGACGCGGTCGACCCCGACGTCGTCCGCTCCCACGTGAAGGCGCGGCTCGCGGGCTACAAGGTGCCGCGGGACGTGGTGCTGCTCGACGAGCTGCCGCGCAACGCGTCCGGCAAGGTGGTCGCGCGCGACCTGCCCGGGGTGACCTGATGAGCTCGATCAGTCGGATGGCTGGTGGCGACGCGGGGTTCCTCTACATGGAGACCCCGTCGACCCACATGCACACGTTGAAGATCGCGGTTCTCGAACCGTCCTCCGACAACACCTTCGAACGACTGATCGAGATGATGACCGAGCGGCTGCGGCTGCTCCCTCCGATGCGCCGCCGCGTCGTACCCGTGCCGTTCGCGCTCCACCACCCCGTGCTCGTCACCCAGCGGCAGATCGATCCCGCCCGCCACTTCTTCCGCCACGACATCGGCGGGGCGGGCACGATGCGCGACCTCGAGCGCCTGATCGGCGAGATCTGCAGCACGCCGCTCGACCGGAGCGTTCCCCTGTGGGAGCTCCACCTGTGCGAGGGACTCGCCGACGGGAAGGTCGCCATCGTCGGGAAGATCCACCACGCGATGGCCGACGGGCTCGCCGCCAACGCGATGCTCGCCAACGTGATGGACGTCAGCTCGACGGACCTGCGGACCTCCGTGCGGACGGAGGCGACCGAGGGCGTCGACGACCCGAGCAGGAGCCTGCTCGTGCGGCACGCGCTCCGCGACGGCGCCCGCCAGCTGCTCGACTTCCCGCGGCTCGTCGCCAGCACGGTGCGGCGGCTCGCGGCCGTCGTCCGCTACCGCCGCCGGATGGACGGATCGGTGCCGTTGCCGGTCAAGGACGCGCCGCGCACGTCGTTCAACCGTCCGCTGACGCCGCGCCGCAGCTTCGCGACCGTGACCATGCCGCTCGCCGACCTGAAGCGGGTGCGCGCCGTGCACGCCGACATCGAGGGGCTGACGCTCAACGACGTGGTGCTCGCCGTGACCTCGGGCGCGCTCCGGCGGTGGCTCGACCTCCACGACGAGCACCCGCGGTCCTCGTTGACCGCAGGAGTGCCGGTGGGCCTCGATGCGGCGGACATCGAGCCGCGGCTGATCGGCAACAACGTCTCGAACCTGTTCACCACGCTCGCCACCGACATCGACGACCCGGCCGCGCGGCTGCAGGAGATCTCGACCACGACCAGGCACGCGAAGGCGATCTCGCACAGGCTGGGAGCCGCGCTGATGGAGTGGTCGCAGTTCACGCCGCCGGCGCCCTTCGCCGCGCTGGTGCGCGCCTACTCCCGGCTGCGGGGCGCGCGGCTCCACGCGTCCGCGTTCAACGTGATCGTCTCCAACGTGCCCGGACCCCGCGAACGGGTGAAGATCGCGGGCGCGCAGCTCGCCGACGTCTTCAGCGTCGGCCCGCTGACCGAGGGGATCGGCCTCAACGTCACCGTCTGGTCGTACGTCGACCGGATGAACTTCTCGCTCCTCACCTGCCCGGACCTGCTGCCGGACGTGGAGGTGCTGGCGTCGTTCTTCCCGGACGCGCTGGCGGAGCTGCTCGGGGAGCCCGAACCGGACGAGGCGGCCGAGGCCGTCCCGGAGGGCCAGGCGCGGCAGGACCAGCACGACCGGCACGACCAGCACGGGGACCACCCGCACGGAGACCAGGAGTCTGCATGACCTACAGGACCATCGGCAGGTACTCGGTGAAGGCCGGCCGGGGTGCGGCACGGGTGGGCGCGAAGGTGCTCGTCATCGGGCTGCGGAAGCTCGGCGACGGGGCCGTGCCCGACGTACCCGTGCCCCCGCAGGGCCGTGCTCTCGACCTGCCCGGTCGCGGCACGACCCACGTGCTCGACCTGCCCGGTCCGACGCCCGGTGCGCCGACGCTGCTGCTCATGCACGGGATCGCGACCACCGGCCCGCTCACGTGGTTCTCGGTGCTCGAGGAGCTGCAGCAGCACTACCGGGTGGTGACGTTCGACCAGCGCTGGCACGGGCGGGGGATCCGGTCGGAGTCGTTCACGCTCGACGACTGCGCCGACGACGCGGTCGCCGTGCTCGACGCGCTCGGCATCGACCGTGCGGTCGTGGTCGGCTACTCGATGGGCGGGGCCAGCGCCCAGGTGCTGTGGCACCGGCACCCCGATCGGGTCGCCGGTCTGGTGCTCTGCTCGACCGCCGCCCGGTGGAAGGGCCACATGGGCGAGCGGGTGTTCTTCCTGATGCTCCGCGTCGCCAACGAGGGCCTGCTCTCGATCGCGGCCGACAAGGTCCGCGTGCACGCCGAGACGCTCCCGCCGCCGGCCGAGGATGCGGCGCTGGCCGGGCTGCGCGCCTGGTGCATGTCCGAGCTGCGCTCGACCAGCCTCTGGTCGCTGCCGGTGGTCATGTCCGAGCTCGGGAAGTTCGACGCGACCGCGTGGATCAAGGACGTCGACGTGCCGACCGGGGTGCTGGTCACCGGGCACGACCGGGCGATCCCGACCGAGCGACAGCGACGGCTGGCCGCCCGGATCCCCGGCGCGATCGTGCGGGAGTCGCCCGGCGGTCACGCGTCGCTGGTCTTCGACCTGGACCGGTGGAAGCCGATCTTCCTCGACCTCGTCGACGAGGTCGTGGACGCGGCCTTCGCGCAGGCGACCGGGGACAAGGGCGTCGCTAGCGGCTGATCGCCCGTGCCGCCCGGAGGCCGCTGAGCAGCGCGCCCTCCATCGTCCCCGAGTGCAGTCCGGCGGTGTGCTCACCGGCGAGGACCAGCGGACCGACCGGTCGCTGGAGCGCCTCGGCGGCGCTGGCGGAGCGGCCGGCGAGCACGTAGGAGTAGCCGCCGCGCGTCCACGGGTCGCTGGTCCAGTCGGTGAGCAGCGCATCGCCCACGACCAGCTCGAGGTCCGGGCGGAGCGCCGCCAGCGCGGCGAGCCACGCGTCGGGTCCGTCGGCGACGGCGAGCCGCTCGCGGGCCGCGTCGCCGCCGGCGAAGCACGACACCGCGGGGACCCCGGCGTCGCCGGCCGGGTCCAGCGAGTTCCACGCCCACCACGCGAGGGCCGGGTGCTGGACGCCGGCGGGCCGGGTGCGGTCGGTCGTCGGGACCGACAGCTTCACGGCGGTGCCGGTGGCGACGCCCTCGAGGCCTTCCTGCCACACCTCGGGAAAGCCGGGCTCCCAGGCGAGCTCGTCGAGCAGGGAGAGGGGTACGGCGACCACGACCCGGTCCACCGCCAGCGACTCGCGATCCGTGGTCAGCAGGACACGCGCCCCGTCGATCGCGACGCCGGTCACCGGCGTCCCGAGCCTGACCCGGTCCCCGAGAGACGCGGCCAGCGCCGAGGCGATCCGCTGGTTGCCGCCCACCACCCGCACGGCAGCGTCGACGCGGGCCCCTTCCGCCCGGGCGACGTGGAAGCGGGCGCTGGCCGACCGGGGGTCGCCCGCGGTCGATGTCGCGATCCGCAGGTAGGCCGGGTCGCCGTCGTACTCCTCACCGAGCGCAGCAGCGAACGCCGCCGCGACCGTCGTGTCCTCGGCGGGGATGTGGGCGGCGACCGCGGTGAGGGTGCGCTCGAGGTCGTCCACCGTCGGGACGGCGCCGTTCACCCGACGCCGGTGGAAGCGCACGCCGTGCGGCGCCAGCGGCAGGCCGAGCTCGGCGCAGGTCCGGCGGATCGTGTGCTGGTCGGCGTCGATCCACTCGCCGCCCCGCTCGACCACGACCCCGTTCGGGAGCGTCGCCGACCAGGTCCGCCCGCCGACCCGGTCGCGCGCCTCCAGCACGACCACCTCGTGGCCGGCCCGGTGCAGCGACCACGCGCTCGCCAGTCCTGCCAGCCCCGCACCCACCACGCCGATCCGCACGGTGCCAGCATGACGGACCTGAGCGGTGTTTGATCGACACGTGGCTGTCTTCGGTTGGATCGTGCTCGGGCTGGTGTTCGTCGACGAACTGCTCGCGATGGCGGCGTTCGGGATCTGGGGCTGGGACCACGACCCGCGCTGGCTGCTCGTCTGGTCGCTGCCGCTCGCGGCGATGCTGACCTGGTTCTTCCTCGCCTCGCCCAAGGCGCCGTACGGCGGCACGGTGGTCCGCCCGGTCGCCAAGGTGATCGTCTTCGGCCTGGCCGCGCTCGCCCTCTGGGACTCGGACCACGAGACCTGGGCGGTCCTGTTCCTCGCGTTCTCCGTCGTCGTCAATGCCCTCGCGCTGCTTCCCAGCATCCGGGTCCTCGTCGACCAGGAGTGACGCCGACCCGGCGCGACGACCGGACCAGCCAGGCTCATCCGAATGACGGCAGACCCGTGTGAGGATGTGGCGCATGCTGCCCCGGATCGGACCGCTGCCGACCCACGAGCTGTTCGTGGGCCTCGGGGTGGCCGTGGCGGTGGTGGTCTTCGTGATCGAGGCGCGGCGCCGCGGGCAGACCGACGAGCGGTTGATCTACGTCGTCGCCGGCGCGCTCGTCGGCGGGGCGCTGCTCATGCGGCTCGGCACGTGGGCCCAGCACGTCGACCTGCGCGCCAACGCGTCCCTGGCCGAGCAGTGGGTCTACGGCAACCGCTCGATCCTCGGCGGGCTGGTGGGGGCCTGGCTCGGCGTGCACGTCGCCAAGCGGATCGCGCGCTACCCGCTGCGGACCGGCGACCTGTTCGCCCCCGCGGTCGCGCTCGGCATGGCGGTCGGACGGATCGGCTGCCTGCTCACCGAGCTGCCCGGCACCCGCACCGACGTACCGTGGGCGATCGACGGGCGGCACCCGTCGTTCGCCTACGAGATCGCCTTCCACCTCGCCGCGTTCCTCGCGCTCTGGCTGTGGCTGCGGCACGCCGACCTCCCGCCCGGCACCACCTTCGTCTGGTACGTCGCCGCGTACGGCGTCTTCCGGTTCCTCGTCGAGATCGTCCGCGGCAACGAGGTGGCGTGGCTGGGGATGACCCGGCCCCAGCTCTTCCTGCTCTGCACGATCCCCCTGCTCCTGGCGCGGATCGCCTGGCAGTGGCGGCAGGGCGCGTACGACGGGCTGCGGCCGGCCCCCGCCGAGCGGCTGGCCGCATGAGCGAGAGCCGCGGCTCGGGGATGCCGCTGCGCGAAGGGCGCATCCACCGCTACGTCAACGCGTTCTGCCCGTTGTGCCACGAGGAGCAGCCCGACCGTCCGCTCGCCGAGGTGCCGCGCCTCTCCGGCTGGCTGTCGGTCCACGCCGACCGGGTGTGGCTCGAGCGCGGCTGCGCGGTGCACGGCCTGGTGCGCACCCTCTACGACGAGTCGCCCGAGATCCTCACCTACCTCGAGCAGTGGACCGCGCCCACCAAGGTGCACACCCCTGACCGGATCGGGAACTTCAAGCCGGTGCCGGCGGCCTACGAGGACGGGCTGCCCGAGATGCAGTCGCAGCACACCTGCATCCTGCTCGAGGACCTCCTCGACCACTGCAACCTGAAGTGCCCGACCTGCTTCGCCGAGTCGTCGCCTGCCCTGGCGAGCGTGGCGCCGCTCGACCAGGTGCTCGCGTCGATCGACGCCCGCCTCGCGCGCGAGAACGGGCGGATCGACGTACTCATGCTCTCCGGAGGCGAGCCGACCCTCTATCCCCACCTGGCCGAGCTGCTCGACGAGGTCACCCGCCGCCCCGTGGTGCGGATCCTGATCAACACCAACGGCCTGCTGGTGGCCCGCGACGACGCGCTGCTCGACCTGCTGACGCTGCACCGGGAGCGGGTCGAGGTCTACCTCCAGTACGACGGCCACTCCGCCGAGGCGTCGACGCACCACCGCGGCGCGGACATCCGCCGCTTCAAGGAGGACGCGATCGAGCGGCTGTCCTCCCGCGGCATCTTCACCACGTTGACCATGACGGCGGCCCTCGGGGTCAACGACGACGAGATCGGGTTCGTGCTCAAGCGGGCGCTGGACACGCCGTACGTCGGCGGCGTCACCATCCAGCCGGTGTTCGGCAGCGGGCGCGGCAGCGGCATCGACCCGCTCGACCGGCTCACCCACACCGGCGTGCTGGCCCGGCTCGAGGACCAGACCGGCGGACTGGTGACCTGGCGCGACCTCACCGCCCTGCCGTGCAGCCACCCGCACTGCTGCTCGGTCGGCTACCTGCTCAAGGACGACGCCGGCAGCTGGCGATCGCTGGTGTCGCTCATCGGCCACGACCGCCTCAAGCAGTGGCTCGACCTCGAGCCCGACCTGCTCGCCAACCGGATCGCCGACGACACGATCCCGGCCGCGATGCGCACCATCGTGAAGGACTCGCTGCTCGACCTGCTGTCGGAGCAGTCGAGCCTGAGCCATCCGTCGATGGCGTCGATCTGGCGCGACGTCTGCCAGCACTGCGACCTCGGCATCGGGACCCTCGCCACGCTGGCCGCGTCCAGGCTCCCGGGGCAGCGGCAACGGCTGCGCGCGCTGCTCGCCGAGCGGGTGCTGCGGGTCACCGTGAAGCCGTTCATGGACATGAACACGATGATCGAGGAGCGGCTCACGCAGTGCTGCGTGCACGTCGCCACCGTCAACGAGGAGTCCGGCGCCCACCAGTGCGCGCCGTTCTGCGCCCTGCAGGCCTGGGTGCCGCTGGCGCGCACCCGGCTGTCGACGGCGACCGGCCGATGAGCGATCCCCGGCAGGTCCAGCCCCAGCGGGCGCCGGCGTACGACGCCGAGGGCGATGTGTGCGCGCACCGCTACTGGTGCCGGACGCGGATCACGGCGACGGCCCTGGCGGTGCTGCTCCTGGTCGGCCTGGTCGCCGGGACGTGGTGGTGGATCCGATGAAGGAGACGACATGAGCGACCCGACCGGCTCGTCCAACAAGACGAACAAGACGCTCGGCTACGTCCTCGGTGGCCTCGTGATCGGCCCGGCCCTGGCCGTCCTCTGCCCGGTCGTCGGCATCTGGATCGGTGGCACCGCGTCGTCCTACGGCGACGAGTACAGCGACACGCCCTTCGCGATCGGCCTGATCGCCGGGCTCGTCGCGCCGCTCCTCATCCCGGTGCCGTTCCTCTTCCACCGCAACACCCGGCCGTGGGGCGTCGGCACCCTGATCGGCGCCGCGCTGACGATGATCGTCCTCGGCGGCATCTGCGCCGGCTTCATCTACCTGCTGAGCGAGTCGACCTACTAGCGACCCGGCTCCAACTCGTCTCGAAAACCCGCCGACCCGGCTCCAAGTTGGAGCCGGGCCGGCGGGTTTGGGGCCTGAGTTCGAGCCGGGTCGGCAGTGACAGCTCGTTCCTCGCTGTCGGCTGGCCTCCTAGGTTTCGAGACGCGCGGTCGCCCCTGCTCGCAAGCTCGCAGGCGCGCGCGCCCTCAACCTCTTCGGCCGACGCCGACAGCTCGCTCCTCGCTGTCGGCTGGCCTCCTAGGTTTCGAGACGCGCGGTCGCCCCTGCTCACAAGCTCGCAGGCGCGCGCGCCCTCAACCTCTTCGGCCGACGCCGACAGCTCGTTCCTCGCTGTCGGCTGGCCTCAGACATTCCGGCGGTACTGGCCGCCGACCTCGAAGAACGCATCGGTGATCTGGCCGAGCGAGCACACCCGGGCCGCGTCCATGAGTACGGCGAACACGTTGTCGCCGTTGGTCGCGGCCTCCTTGAGCCGGGTGATCGCGGCCTCGGCGTCGTCGACGTGCGTCGCGCGGAACGCCTCGACCCGCTCGAGCTGGGCGCGCTTCTCGTCCTCGGTGGCGCGGGCGAGCTCGACGTGGTCGGGCGTGCCGTCGTCGGCGGTCGGGCTGCGGAAGGTGTTGACCCCGATGATCGGCAGCGTCCCGTCGTGCTTGCGGTGCTCGTAGACCATCGACTCGTCCTGGATCCGACCGCGCTGGTAGCCGGTCTCCATCGCGCCGAGCACGCCGCCCCGCTCGGAGATCCGGTCGAACTCGGCGAGCACGGCCGCCTCGACCAGGTCGGTGAGCTGGTCGACGATGAACGACCCCTGGAGCGGGTTCTCGTTCATGGCCAGCCCCCACTCGCGGTTGATGATCATCTGGATAGCGAGGGCGCGGCGTACCGACTCGTCGGTGGGGGTGGTGACGGCCTCGTCGTAGGCGTTGGTGTGCAGCGAGTTGGCGTTGTCGTAGATCGCGCACAGCGCCTGCAGGGTGGTGCGGATGTCGTTGAACGCCATCTCCTGCGCGTGCAGCGAGCGGCCCGAGGTCTGCACGTGGTACTTCAGCTTCTGCGAGCGCTCGTTGGCGCCGTACCGCTCCTTCATCGCGACCGCCCAGATCCGGCGCGCGACCCGGCCGATCACGGTGTACTCCGGGTCCATGCCGTTGGAGAAGAAGAACGACAGGTTGGGCGCGAAGTCGTCGATGTCCATGCCCCGCGCGAGGTAGGACTCGACGTAGGTGAAGCCGTTGGCCAGGGTGAAGGCGAGCTGGCTGATCGGGTTCGCCCCGGCCTCGGCGATGTGGTAGCCGGAGATAGAGACGGAGTAGAAGTTCCGCACCCCGTGCTCGATGAACCACTCCTGGATGTCGGCCATGCACCGCAGCGAGAACTCGGTGGAGAACAGGCAGGTGTTCTGGCCCTGGTCCTCCTTGAGGATGTCGGCCTGCACGGTGCCGCGGACGGTCGAGACGGCGTACGCCGCCAGCTCCTCCCGCTCCGCTGCCGACGGCTCGCGGCCCTCGCGCTCCCGGAACTTGTCGACCTGCTGGTCGATCGCCGTGTTGAGGAAGAAGGCGAGCACCGTCGGCGCCGGGCCGTTGATGGTCATCGAGACCGACGTCGTGGGCGAGCACAGGTCGAAGCCGTCGTAGAGCGTCTTCATGTCGTCGAGCGTCGCGACGCTGACGCCGGACGTGCCGATCTTGCCGTAGATGTCGGGGCGCTCGCCGGGGTCGCGGCCGTAGAGCGTCACCGAGTCGAACGCCGTCGACAGCCGGGTGGCGGGCTGGCCCTCGGAGAGCAGCTTGAACCGGCGGTTGGTGCGGAGCGGGTCGCCCTCGCCGGCGAACATCCGCGCCGGGTCCTCGTTGTCGCGCTTGAACGGGAAGACGCCGGCGGTGAAGGGGAAGAAGCCCGGGAGGTTCTCCCTACGCCAGAACCGCACCAGCTCGCCGTGGTCGACGAAGGTGGGTACGGCGACCCGCGGGATGTGGCTGCCGCTGAGCGACTCCTTCGTCAGCGTCGTGTGGATCTCCTTGCCCCGGATCGTCACGACCTGCTCGTCGCCGGTGTAGGACTCGACGATCCCCGGCCACGCGTCGAGCTGGCTGCGCAGCTCGGCCGGCAGGTCTCGTGACGCTTGCTGCGCAAGCTCCTCGACCAACGAGACGTCGGTCGAGACGTCGGTCGAGTCGGAGGTCGAGTCGGAGGTCGAGGAGGTCGCTCTGCGACCGTCACGAGACCCCGCGTCGCCCCCGTCGTTGGTCGAGGAGGTCGCTCTGCGACCGTCACGAGACCCCGCGTCGCCCCCGTCGTTGGTCGAGGAGGTCGCTCTGCGACCGTCACGAGACCCCGCGTCGCTCCCGTCGTTGGTCGAGGAGGTCGCTCTGCGACCGTCACGAGACCCCGCGATCTCTTCGGCGACCTCGGCCAGCCGCTGGGCACGCCGCGCCGCTTCGGCGAGCAACTCGGTCTGCTGGTGGTAGGCGCGGACGGTCTGGGAGATGTCGGCCAGGTAGCGGGTCCGGTCGGCAGGCAGGACCGACTGGATCCGGGTCGAGCTCTTGGTGGTCACCGGCGCGAGCTCGCCGGCACCGACCGCGAGGTCGTGCTCGGCCAGCAGCCCGCGGAGGAACTGGTAGAGCGCGGTGACCCCGTCGTCGTCGAAGGTCGCCGCGGAGGTGCCGAAGACGGGCATGTCGTCGGGGGAGGAGCCGAACGCCTCGCGGTTGCGCACCAACTGGCGGGCGACGTCGCGCATCGCGTCGGCGGCGCCGCGGCGCTCGAACTTGTTGATCGCCACCGCGTCGGCGAAGTCGAGCATGTCGATCTTCTCGAGCTGGGAGGCGGCGCCGTACTCCGGCGTCATGACGTAGAGGCTGGTGTCGACGAACGGGACGACGGCGGCGTCGCCCTGGCCGATGCCGGGCGTCTCGACGATCACCAGGTCGAAGCTGGCCGCCTTCAGCACCGTGAGCACGTCGCCGAGGTGGTCGGGCAGCTCGTGCGCGCCGCGGGTGGCGAGGCTGCGGAAGAACACCCGGTCGCGGTCCAGGCCGGGGCCGTTGAGGTCGAGGCTGTTCATCCGGATCCGGTCGCCGAGCAGGGCGCCTCCGCCCTTGCGGCGGGTCGGGTCGACGGCGAGCACGGCGACCCGGATCTTGTCGTGCTGGTCGATCCGCAGCCGGCGTACCAGCTCGTCGGTGAGCGAGCTCTTGCCGCTGCCGCCGGTGCCGGTGATGCCGAGCACCGGGACCTTGCGGCCCTCGGCGGCGCTGCGCAGGCGGGTCAGGACCTCCTCGTCGAGACGGCCGGACTCCGCGGCGGTGATCGCGCGGGCGACGGCGCCCCGCTCCCCGGAGAGCACCTCGTCGGCGCTCACCCCGCGCACCGTCAGCAGGTCGATGTCGCACTCGCGGACGACGGAGTTGATCATCCCCGGCAGGCCCATCCGCTGGCCGTCCTCGGGGGAGAAGATGGTGACGCCCGACCTCCGGAGCCGGTCGATCTCGTCGTGCACGATCACGCCGCCGCCACCGCCGACGACCTTGACGTGCCCGGCCCCGCGGCTGCGCAGCTGCTCGACGAGGTACTCGAAGTACTCCACGTGGCCGCCCTGGTACGACGACACCGCGACGCCCTGCGCGTCCTCCTCCAGCGCCGCCTCGACCACCTCGGCGACCGATCGGTTGTGCCCGAGGTGGATGACCTCGCAGCCCTGGCTCTGGAAGATGCGCCGCATGATGTTGATCGCCGCGTCGTGCCCGTCGAACAGGCTCGACGCGGTCACCAGGCGCACCGGGTTGGTCGGCTTGTGCAGGTCAGGCACCGCTGATCTCCTTCGTCGGGGGTCTCCACCGCAATAGTAGGACGTCCTAGTATCTCATTGCTAGGACGTCCTACTAAATTCCCGACGGACCGGTGGGTAACGTCCTCGCCATGAGGGTGGACGACCTCGGCACGCCGTACGACGGCCCGCGCGTCGCCGCGCGGGTGGTGTCGCTGGTGCCGTCGATCACCGAGGCGCTGGCGACCGACCGCCCGGAGGCGCTGGTCGGCGCCACCGACTGGTGCACGCACCCCTCCGACCTGGACGTGCCCCGGGTCCGCGGCACCAAGAACCCGGACCTGGCGGCCGTGCGAGCGCTGGCCCCGGACCTGGTCGTCGCCAACAAGGAGGAGAACCGCGAGCTCGACGTACGCCGGCTCCGGGAGGCCGGCGTACGGGTCTGGGTGACCGACATCGAGACCGTGCCGCAGGCGCTCGACTCGCTGGAGCGGCTGTACGAGGTGGCGCTCGGCTGGCCGCGCCCGGAGTGGCTGGGCCGCGCCCGCGCGCTCTGGGACGGACCGCCGCCCGCGGTGACCCAGCGGGTCGCGGTGGCGATCTGGCGCGACCCCTGGATGGTGGTCGGCGCCCGCACCTTCACCGGCGACCTGGTGCGGCGGCTCGGCTGGGAGAACGCCTTCGCGGGGAGCGTCGAGCGCTACCCGAAGGTCGACCTCGCCGACCTCGACCGCGATGACCTCGACCTGGTCCTGCTCCCGGACGAGCCCTACCTCTTCACCGCCGAGGACGGCCCGGAGGCCTTCGCGCGGACCCCGACCCGGCTCGTCCCCGGCCGCCTCCTCACCTGGTACGGCCCCGCTCTGGTCGAGGCGCGACCCGCCCTCGGGACTACCCCAGCTCCGCGCGCAGCGCAGCCGTGATCGCGTCGGAGGTGCGCTCGACCATCGCGAGGACGACGCCGAATCCGTCGGCTCCGCCGTAGTAGGGGTCGGGGACCTCGGCGCCGGGGTCGAGGGGGTCGAAGTCGCCGAACAGGCGGACCCGGTCGCCGTCGACTCGGTCGCCGCCGAGCGCGCGGAGGTCGGTCAGGTTCTGGGAGTCCATCGCCAGCAGCAGGTCGTGCTCGGTCAGCCACGAGCGACGCACCTGCTGGGCGCGGTGGGCCGAGGTTGCGTCGGCCGGGTACCCCTCGCTGGTGAGGAGTGCCGCCGCCCGCCGGTCTATGGGGTGGCCGACGTGCCAGTCGCCGGTGCCGGAGCTGACCACGCTCACCCGGTCGTCGAGGCCGGCGTCGGCGACCCGCGATGCGAGCACGACGTGGGCCATCGGCGAGCGACAGATGTTGCCGAGGCAGACCAGGGCGATCCGGTAGCGCCCGGGCTCGCGCGGGGCGGGCAGGCGGACCGCCACGCTCACTCGTCCTCGTCGACGCCGACCAGCGCGTCGAGGACCCAGGTGGTGATGCTGATGATGATCGCGCCCCCGACCGCGGACCAGAACCCGTCGACGTGGAAGCCGACGTCGAACAGGTCGGCGATCCAGTCGGTCAGCACCAGCAGGAACGCGTTGATCGCGAGCAGGAAGAGGCCGAGCGTCAGCAGGATGAACGGGATCGAGAGGATCGTGAGCACCGGCTTCACGAACGCCGTCACCAGGCTGAGGATCAACGCCACTCCGAGCAGGGGGAGCAGCTTCTCCTCGAGCTCGGCCTGGCCCTGGTCGGGGCCGCTGAACCAGATGCCGTCCATGACCTGGGCTGCGAGGGAGAGGGCGACTGCCGTGATCGCCCAGCGGGCGAGGAACGCGACCATGCGGACAGTGTTACAGGCCGTCGCCGCTGGTTGAGGTGCGAGGAGCGCTAGCGACGAGCCTCGAAACCAAGGCGCCTTGGTTTCGAGGCTCGCTCCGCTCGCACCTCAACCAGCGGCGGCGGCTCGCTCCGCTCGCACCTCAACCAGCGGCGAGCGGTCAGGTCAGCGCGAGTGCTTCGACGATCTCCTCGGCCGCGTCGTCGATGTGGCGGCGCAGGAACTCGTAGGCGCCGTCGAGGTCGTCGTCCTCGAGCAGGCGGACCAGCGGCTCGTGCGACTCGGCCTGGTCGTGGGCGTTGCGCCGCACCCGGTCGACCTGGGCGAGTGCGAGCTTCAGCTCGTCCATCAGGCTCTCGGCCATCTGCACCATCCGCGGGCTGCCGGTGAGCTCCACCAGGGAGACGTGGAAGGCGAGGTGGCGCTCGTTGAGCTCTTCGTACGACGCCTTCCCGCTGCGGACCGCGCTGGTGTAGGCCTCCAGGGTCTGCCGCACCCGCTTGCGGGTCGCGTCGCTCGCGGTCGGCCAGGCGCGCACGCCGGCGCCCTCGAGCACCCATCGGGCGGCGCAGACGTCGCGCACCGACTCGGCCCGCGGCGTGGCGACGCTGACGCCGCGGTTGGGTTCGCGGGTCGCGAGCCCCTCGGCGACCAGCGCCATCAGCGCCTCGCGCACCGTGGGCCGCGAGACGCCGAGCGACTCGGCGAGCGCGATCTCGCGGAGCGGCGTTCCGCTCTCGACCTCGCCCTCGAAGACGGCGCGGCGCAGCTCGGCGGTCACCCGCTCGACGGTCGAGGCGTGCTCGACGCTGAGCGTCTCGAACCGGGGCTGGCTGGTCGGCATCCACCCATTGTCACGCATCGGCTCCGTGGCTGTATGCTGTCTCATTGTCAGATTGTCTGACAATCTATCTGCGGTCGGGAGGAACAAGGATGACGCTGGGTTGGGGTCGGCACTACGCGATGGTCGAGCCGTCGCAGTTTCGGATCGAGTACGCCATCAATCCGTTCATGAACCCGGCCGTCCAGCCCCACCCCGAACGCGCCGAGGCCCAGTGGCACACGCTGGTCGACACGCTGCGCAGCGCGGGTGCGACCGTCGACGTCATCCCGGGCCGGGCCGACAGCCCCGACATGGTCTACGCGATGAATCTGGGCCTGGCCGTCCTGCGCCCCGAGTGGGAGGGCCCCGGGCGCCGGTCGGTCGTGATGTCGCACATGCGGTTCGCGCAGCGGCGCAACGAGACCCCGAGCGCCCAGCGCTGGTTCGAGACCCAGGGGTTCGCGACGTCGTACGTCGGGCGCGACGGCGTCGGCGCTCACTTCGAGGCCGGCGACGCCTTCCCGTACGCCGGCGACCTGGTGGTCGGCATCGGCCCGCGCACCGACGAGCTCGCGCTCAAGCACCTCGCGGCCGACCTCGGCGTGACGGTCCGCGGCGTGCGGATCACCCACCCGGGCATGTACCACCTCGACCTGGCCTTCTGCCCGCTCGACGACCGCCGCGCGATCGTCTGCCCCGACGCCCTCGAGCCGGCGTCGGCCGAGGCGCTGCTCGCGCTGGTGCCCGAGCCGCTCCTGATCACCGAGGAGGAGGCGATCGGGACCCTCGGCGCCAACTCGGTCGTCGTCGGTCAGACGGTCGTGATGCCGGCCTGCCCGCCGCGCGTCCGCGCCCAGCTGGAGGAGTGGGGCTACGAGGTCGTGCTCGTCGACGTGTCGGAGTTCCACCTCGGCGGCGGCTCGGTGCGCTGCCTGACCAACCCGCTCGACATCACGCTCGGGCGCGAGCTCGAGCCGGTGATCGGTGGCCGGGTGGTCGCGGCGCCCTCGGAACGGGAGAACCCGGCGGCGTAGGTTTCGAGACAGTCGCAGAGCGACTTCCTCAACCAACGGAGGGTGTGATGGTCGAACCGCTGCCTCATGTGCGGGAGATCCCGCCGTACGTCCCGGGCAAGCTGCCGGTGGCCCGACCCGGGCTGACGACGTACAAGCTCTCGTCGAACGAGAACCCCTACCCGCCGCTGGCCGGGGTGCTGGCCACGGCCGAGCAGGCGGCCGCGGCGATGAACCGCTATCCCGACATGGGATGCGTCGCGCTCTACGACGCGCTCGCCACCAAGCTCGGGGTCGGCACCGACCAGCTCGCCGCGGCGACCGGCTCGGTGGCGCTGATCTACCACCTGCTCTCCGCCTACTGCGGGCCCGGTGACGAGGTCGTCCATGCCTGGCGCTCGTTCGAGGCCTACCCCATCGCGATCACGGCGTCGGGGGCGACCGGGGTGAAGGTGCCGGTCACGGCCGACGGTCGCCACGACCTGGCGGCGATGGCGGCGGCGGTCACCGAGCGCACGCGCGTGGTCCTGCTCTGCACGCCCAACAACCCGACCGGCCCGGCGCTCACCCACGCCGAGGTGGCCGCCTTCGTCGACGGGGTGAGCCACGACGTGCTCGTCGTCGTCGACGAGGCCTACCTCGAGTTCGTGCGGATGGCCGACCCGGTCGACGGGCTCGCTCTGCTCCGCAGCCACCCCAACGTCGTGCTGCTGCGCACCTTCTCCAAGGCCTACGGCCTGGCCGGGCTGCGGGTCGGGTACGCCGTCGCCGACGCCGATGTGGCGGGCGCCCTGCGCGCGGTCTCGCTGCCGTTCGGCGTCTCGTCGGTCGCCCAGGCGGCTGCGGTGGCGTCCCTGGCCGCCGTCGACGAGCTGTTCGCGCGGGTCGACTCGCTCGTCGCGGAGCGGGACCGGCTGGTCGCCGGGATCACCGCCGCGGGCTGGTCGGTCCCCGAGCCGCAGGGCAACTTCGTGTGGTTCGACGTGGGGGACCGGACCGCCGAGCTGGCCGCCACCTTCGGTGACGCCGGCCTCGCGGTCCGCCCGTTCGCGGGGGAGGGCCTGCGGGTCAGCGTCGGCGAGCCGGAGGCCACCGACCGGTTGGTCGGGATCCTCGAGAGCATCCGGCCGCCGGCCTGACCATCGACCGCAGCGCCGCGGATGGCTACGGTTGGCCCAACTTTGCCTGACGCCTCGAGGAGTAGCGGTGCCCGGAGAGACCCCCAGCCAGCCCGGCTGGTACGCCGACCAGAGCGGCACGATGCGTTGGTTCGACGGCGCGTCGTGGACCGACCACGTCCAGCCCGGATCCGGTGGGATCGGCGCGGAAGCCACCCAGGTCAGCCCCTCCGGGCCGACGCCGACGGCGCAGTTCCCCGTGCAGTCGAACGAGCCGTCCGGGTGGCCGGCGGCCACGCCTCCGTCGAGCCCGCCCCCGTCGGGTGCGCCGTCGGGTGCGCCCGGTTCGCCGTACGGCGCCGTCCCGCAGCCGTCGTTCCCCGGAGGCCCGGGCGGTCCGGGCGGTCCCGGCTTCCCGCCCCCCTCGTCCAGCGGCGGCGGCAACAAGGGCCTGCTGATCGTGCTCGGCGTGGTCGGAGCCGTCGTGCTGATCGCGGTCCTCGCGGTCGGGTCGTGGGCCGTGTTCCTCCGCGGCGACGACGACAAGAAGTACAACGACAAGGGCGGTGACGACAGCAGCGAGACCGGTGGCGAGGACGGCCTGCCGGACACCTCTCCCGAGGACGTCGCCGACCAGTTCATGCTCGCCGTGAAGGCCAACGACTGCGAGACGGCCGAGGAGCTCGTGACCGAGCGGCTGCTCGAGGAGGAGGGCGCCTGCGAGGTCGAGGAGATGCCGGTCGACTTCACCCACACGGTGGCGCCCGCCACGATCGACGACGAGGCCGGAACCGCGACGGTGCCGGTCGCGCTCACCTTCGGCGGCGACGCCGCCACGATCACGCTCGACATGGTCATCGAGGACGACGAGTGGAAGATCGACGAGATCCAGGAGCCGGAGGTGCCGACCGACCTTCCGACGGATCTGCCGACGGATCTGCCGACCGACCTCCCGACGGATCTGCCGACGGACTTCCCGACCGACTTCCCGACCGACTTCCCCACGGACTTCCCGACCGACCCGTCGGAGATCGAGTCGTACCTGTCCGACTACTTCTCGGAGTTCTCCGACTTCTTCACGGTCACTCCCTGACGCACCTGGGCCGCCCGGAGGGTCAGCGCGGTTCGCCGACCGACCCCTCCGGCGGCTCGCCGGTGCCCGGCTGGGGGCCGTAGCGGTCCTCGTAGTCGGCGGGCTTCCGCAGACCGAGGTCGCTCGTGTAGTGGAGCAGCTGGCGGTCCGGGCCGAGGACCAGCAGGTCCGCCAGCGCTCCTTCGCGGCCCTGCCACAGGATCGCGATCGCGCGGTCGAGCAGCTCGAGGGCCCGATCGGGATCGGCGACGGTGAGCTCGCCGCCGTAGTTGTTGGTGCGCCCGAAGCCCTCCACGAACCGGATGTCGACCTCCTGCACGCCCTCGAGGGCGGCGATCTCCGCGTAGAGCTCCTCGTCCGGCACGGGCTCGTAACCGGCGTCGTCGTCCTCGCCGCCCGGCAGGCAGCCGGTCATCAGCGCGACCGCGATCGCCACCACGAGCAGGGTGCCGGTCAACCTCGTGCCCATGCTTCCTGCCTCACTTCGGAACGATCTCGTAGTAGGTGCTGTCGGCTCCACCGTCGCCGCCATTCTCGGCGCTGCCGAAGAATACGGAGTTCTCGCGGCGCCAGCGCTCCAGCTCCTCGGCGCTCGACGCGTCGAGGTCGGCGCCCAGGTCGTCGTAGTAGTCGGTGTGCGCGGCACCGACGTCGGGCGGCACGCCCTCGTCGCCGAGGGAGTCGGTGACGGTGAGCCAGTGGGAGCGGCTGGGGTTGTCCCGCGCGTCGAGCTTGGGTACGACGTCCTCCTCGTACTCCAGCGACAGCACGGACACGTCCTCGGGCAGGTCGAACCGCGCGATCGGCGAGCCCGCCGTGTAGACGCTGGTGATGTTGAAGTCCTCCTGGTAGTCGGGGTTGCTCGCGATCGCGGCCGCCGTGATCCCTCCCTGGCTGTGACCTCCCACCATCACCGGAGGCAGGCCGTCCTGTCCCGGGGTGTAGCCGTCGGCGGCCATCGCCTGCCGCAAGGCCTCCATGACGAGCGCCTGGGTCTGGGTCGACTGGCCTGCCTCGAGCAGCAGGTTCGACGTGAGGTCGACGGGGTTGTCGCCGCGGACCGGGCCCCAGGCCTGGGTTCCGGGGATCTGGACGATGTAGCCAACGACGTTGCCCGCGTCGTCGTACCTGCGGATCACGCCGACCCGTTGGTCGACGTCGCTGACCCGCCCCTGGAGGGTCAGCAGGTCCTCGAGGAAGTGGTCCTCGGTCAGCCGACCGTCGAGGCCGATCGGCTCGTCGCCGGACGGAGCGACCTCGAACTCGCCGGAGTCCTCGAACGCGCCGAACAGGTTGCCGAGCGCGATGATCCCCGCGACCTGGTCCTCGTAGTCGAGCGAGGGCCAGCTGCCGCCGGTGAGCAGGGTCAGCGTCCCGGGCGGGACGAACGGCACCAGGGCCTCGAGCCGGAAGGCGAGGCCCTGGACGGTGCCGCCCGCGGTCCGGGTGAGCAGCTCCTGCAGCCACGGCTCCTCGAACGCGGTCTCGTTGAGCTCGGCGAGGATCGCGTCCTTGTCGCCGCTGGCCAGGGCGGCCACCAGGTCCGGGTTCTTGGCGGCGGCGACGAGCAGCGCGCCGGCCAGCAGCTCCGGTCCGGCGACGAACGCGAGCACGTCGATCCCGGCGTCGATGAGGTCGGCTGCGACCTGCTGGGTCGCGTCGACCAGGTCGTAGCCCTCGGCCGCGAGCCGCCACAGGCGCGCCGAGACCTCCATCCGGAGCGCGGTCGCGCCCGGTCCGCTCGGGCTGACCGACGCGGCGGTCAGGTCGCCCTCGAGCCGCGCCACCTCGACCGGCGCGAGCACGATGGCCTGGGCCAGGTCGCCGCTGATCAGGAGCCCGGCGAGCTGCGTGGCGGCGTCGGTGAGGTCGTCCCCGGCGTCGTCGATCTGGCCGGCGTAGCCGCGGATGTCGTCGGTGGTGGCCTGGATGCTCCCGCTCCCGCCGCTGAGCCCGAGGTCCTCGTCGCCCATCAGACGCCCCCCGCGGCTCGGGCGGCAAGGGTGTAGGCGCCGGCGTAGAGCGAGGTCAGGTCGTCACCGATCTCGGTGCGGGTGCGCAGCTGGTGCCGCACCCGGCCGGCCCGCACGCTGGTGTGCGCCCACCCGAGGTCGCACTGGAGCCAGGTCGCGTGCAGCGTCGGTCGACCCACCTGCTGCAGCGAGAGGGTGACCGTGGCCCGGACCCGCTCGGCCAGCGCGACCAGCAGGGGAGGGACCTCGTCCCAGCCGTTGAGGTCGGCGACCCCCGCGAGCAGGGCGTGGTCGTCGTCGGCGACGGCCCGGGCGAGCGCGCGGACGTCGGGCGCTGCGATCGACACGACGGGGGAGCGCGGCCGGTCGTCCGCCGCTCCGGCGCCGGCAGTCGCGATCGGGGGGTCCGGCGGGAACAGCCGCAGCGTCTCGGCGACCAGCCGGTCCGGCCGGAACGCCCGCACCTGCACCCCCTCGACCGCGGCGACGGGGCCGTCGCCGGAGAGGTCCGCAACGCTCTGGCTCGGCACCAGCGCCCGCACGACGGCCGCGCCCGCAGCCGCGTCGGCCGCGATCGCAGCGAGCAGGCCGTACGACGAACCGTCGGTCACCGTCGACGAGACCACTGCGCGGAACGGCTGGGGAGTCGTCAGCAGCCCGACCGCCTGGGTCAGCGCCGCCGCCGGGTCCGCCACCCGCCCGGACACGACGGACAGGCCGGCCAGGGGCCGGAGCGGCGGGGGCAGCTGGTCCGCGGAGCCGGCCAGCGCGCGCCACTCCGGCTCGGTCAGTTCGGCGCGCAGCGCTCCCGGCCGGCGCTCGAGGGTGGTCGTCATAGCCCGGGCACCACTGCCGAGACGACGTCGCCCAGGCCTTCCAGCAGCTTCCTGCCCTTCTCGCCCATGTCCTTGAGCACGTCCTCGGCGGAGTCGGCGAAGTCGTGCAGCCCGTCGGCGACGGCCTCCGCGGCCTCCTGCGCGCTCTCGATCCCGGCCTCGACGAGGAGTCCGACCAGCCGCTGACGGTGCTCGAGGGTGTCGGCGAGGTCGTCGAAGTCGCGGGCCAGCTCGTCGAGCCGGTCGGCGACCGCGGTCACCGCGGCCGCGTCCTCGCCGAGCCGGCGGCGATAGCTCCGTGCCGCGTTGCTGGACCAGTGCACGTCCTCGAGCCGGGTGCGCATCGTCGTCGCCCTGTCGTCGAGGGTGTCGGCGCGGGTGCGCAACCGTGAGGCCAGTGCCCGGAGATCGTCCGGGTCGCCGCCGAGAGCCATGGGTCGGAGGCTGTCCAGAGCGCGCCGCGGCCAAACCCGGGCGCATGGGAGGATTTTGCCGTGGTGTTGAAGGAGTACGTCGCCGCACTCACCCAGCCGATGCTGGGTGGCGGGCCGACCCGGTACGACGAGGTGGTCGGTCCCGACGGCCTCCTGCGTCCGTCGTGGAAGCGGCTGGCCGCGGTCGCGTCCGGCCTCGGTGCGAGCGACCTCCGCCGGATCGACGAGCAGATCGTCCGGTTCCTCGCCGACGACGGCGTCACCTACTCCCGCGCCGGTCGGCGACCGACGGCGTGGCGGCTCGACCCGGTGCCGATGGTGGTCGACGCCGCCTCCTGGCGGGAGCTGGAGGTCGGGCTCGCGCAGCGCGCCGAGCTGCTCAACGCCGTGCTCGTCGACCTGTACGGCGGGCGCACGCTGCTGCGCGACGGCATCGTGCCGGCGGCCGCGGTGCTCGCGCACCCCGGCTTCACGCGGATCATGGCCTACGGGTCGCGCAACGACCCCCGCCCCCTGGTGACCACCGCGACCGACATCGGCCGCGACGCGTCGGGCGCCTGGCGGGTGCTGGGCGACCGGACCCAGGCACCGTCGGGCCTCGGCTACGCGCTGGAGAACCGCAAGGTGCTGAGCCGGGTGCTGCCGGAGCTCTACCGCGAGGCGGACCTGCACCGGATGGCGCCGTACCTCTGGGCGTTCCGCTCCGCGCTGCTGCAGTCCGCCCACGGCGAGCTGCCCGACCCGCGGGTGGTCGTGCTGACGCCGGGCACCCACTCGGAGACGGCGTACGACCAGGCGGCGCTCGCGACCAGCCTCGGCTTCCCGCTGGTGCAGGGGAGCGACCTCGTGGTGCGCGACGGCTGGGTGCTGCTGAAGTCGCTCGGCCGGCTGGAGCGGGTCGACGTGATCCTGCGCCGGGTCGACGCGTCGTTCTGCGACCCGCTCGAGCTGCGCGGCGACTCGCAGCTCGGTGTCGCCGGCCTGGCCGAGGCGGTACGACGCGAGCGGGTTCGGGTCGTCAACGGGCTCGGCGCCGGGGTGCTCGAGAACCCCGCCCTGCTGGCCTATGCGCCCGCGATCTGCGAGCACCTGCTCGGGGAGTCGCTGCGGCTGCCGACCGTCGCCACCTGGTGGTGCGGCGACCCGGACGCGCGGGCGCACGTGCTGGCCAACCTGGAGTCCTTGTCGGTGCGGATGGTCGACACCGTCCCCGGCGCGGTGCTCGACGTCGGGCCCGAGGCCCTCGCCCGGCGGATCGAGGCCGCCCCGCACCGGTTCGTCGCGCAGGAGCGGCTCCCGCTCTCGCAGTCGCCGACGTGGACCGAGCCGCGCCGCTCGCTGCTCGGCACCGGCAGCGGCCGGGCGGAACCGCGGCCGGTGACCCTGCGGGCGTTCACGGTCCGCTACGGCTCGTCGTACCGGACCCTGCTCGGCGGCCTGGGCAACGTCATGCGCGACGGCCGGACCGTCGCCAGCAAGGACGTCTGGGTGCTCAAGGCGGAGACCGGGGAGCCGGACCAGGGGCTGGCGGAGGTGATGCCGGTGACCAGCGGCCGGTCGCTGCCGGCGACGGTGCCGCGGGTCCTGGAGGACATGTTCTGGGTCGGCCGCTACGCCGAGCGGGCCGAGGACCTGCTGCGGCTGGTGCTCGCGGCCCACGTGCTGGTCGAGGACTTCCGCAGCCGGCCCCGCACCAGCGGCGGGCTCAGCCTCTCGGTCGTCACCGGGCTGATCACCCGGCTGGCCGGCCGGGTCTCCGACGACTACGACGAGGACTTCCGCTCCCTGCTCCTGGACCAGGACCGCGCCGGGTCCGTCGCCCAGTCCCTGGAGGCGATGCGCGACGCGCTGTCGGGGGTGCGCGACCAGTGGTCCTCGGACGTCTGGCGGATCTTCGGTGTGGTCGACCGCGCCCAGGCGACCCTGGCCGGCAACCCCGACAGCCACCAGGTCGCCGAGTCGGCGGGCCGGATGCTCACCGGTGTGCTGTCGCTGGCGGGGGTGACGGCGAACATGATCCGCGACCCGGGCTGGCACATGATCAGCGTCGGCCGCTACCTCGAGCGCAGCCAGCAGGTCGGCCACCTGCTGACCGCCGTGACCGAGCGCCACGGTCTCGACGTGGACCGCGAGATCCTCGCCTCGGTGCTCGCCGCGGCCGAGAGCTCGGTGACGCACCGCCGTCGCTACCGCGACTTCGTCCGCCCCGCCGGAGTGCTCGACCTGCTCCTGAAGGACCCCGAGAACCCGCGCTCGCTGGCGTTCAGCGTCGCCCGCGCCTCCGAGCACCTCGCGGCGCTGCCCGCCTCGACCGGCTCCACCCGGCCGGAGCGGCTGCTGGCCGCCCTCGGGAGCCAGGTCGAGGAGACCAAGGTGGCCGGCCTGGTGGCGATCGGCGGTGCCGACCGGCCCAACCTGGTCTCCTTCCTGGCGACCACCGGTGCCGAGCTGGACCGGCTCGCCGCGGCCGTCGCCGACCTGCACTTCGCGACCGGTCCGGCGCCACGGTCGTTCGGCTCCCTCCCCGAGCTGGAGCCCGTCCCATGAGGTACCGGATCGAGCACCGCACGACGTACTCCTACGACGACGACGTCACCGACAGCCTCGGCATCGCCTACCTGGTGCCGCGGGAGCTGCCCTGGCAGCAGGTCGGCGACTACCGGGTCGACATCACGCCCGTCCCGACCGACACCGCGACCGACGCCGACTACTACGGCAACCACCTGTCCTACTTCCAGGTCGTCGAGCCGCACCGGACGCTGGTCATCGTCGGGACCGGCGAGGTCGAGGTCGTGGCCCCGGTGGTCGACCCGGCGCGGCTGGACCGGCCCTGGGACGGTGTACTCCCGCTGGAACAGCCGCAGCTTCCCGGAGCCTGGCTGGCGACCGATCTCGCACTGGCCAGCCCGGCGGTGCCGATCCACCCCGGTGCGAAGGAGTACGCCGCCGCGTCGCTGCTGCCGGGCCGTCCGGTCGGCGACGCCGTCTCCGACCTGATCCACCGGATCCATCGCGACTTCGAGTACGACCACACGGCGACCACCGTCACCTCGACGGTGCCGGAGATCCTCGCCCAGCGGGCCGGGGTCTGCCAGGACTTCGCCCACCTCACGCTCTCCTGCCTGCGCTCGCACGGCCTCGCGGCCCGCTACGTCAGCGGCTACCTCGCCACCGAGCCCCCCGAGGGCCGGGACCGGGTGGTCGGCGCCGACGCCTCGCACGCCTGGGCCGCGGTGTGGCTCGGCGACGACGAGTGGCTGGCCGTCGATCCCACCAACGAGCAGTGGCAGAACGACCGCTACGTGACGCTCGCCTGGGGCCGCGACTACGGCGACGTCCCGCCCGTCAAGGGCGTGATCTTCACCGAGGCGCGCCACTCCAACCTCGACGTGTCCGTCGACGTGCAGCCGCTCTGAGCCGGCCGAGAGCCGGCCGAGAGCCGGCCGAGAGCATCGTCCCTTCGGGGCAATTCCCGCGAATCGGTGGACAGAACCCGCTGGGCTCAAGAGGCTTAGTGCCATGAGCCAGCCGCCGTACGGTGCCCCGCCGCCCCAACCAGGACAGCCGCAGCCCTATCCGGGACAGCCGGCGGCCCCGCAGCCGGGCTATCCGGCCGCTCCTGGCTACCCGCCGGCTCCTGGCTATCCGCCGCAGCAGGCCGGTGGTCCGCCCGGCTACCTCCAGGGCGGTGCCCCCGGTGGCGCGCCGCCGGCCGGTTCGTACGGTCCGTCGCTCCCGCCTCCGCCGCCGAGCGCGAAGCGGACGATCGGCTTGCTGATGGGTCTGCTGACCACCTTCGCGCTGATCGGCTTCGTGGTCCTCGTCCTCATCATCAGCAAGGTCAACTGAGCCCTAGCCACCCGGGTGACATCCTGCGGGGATGAGGTCCTTCTCCTGCCGGAACTGCTCCAGCCAGCTGTTCTTCGAGAACTCGGTGTGCCTCACCTGCGGCACCGGCCTCGGCTTCTCCCGTGAGGAGCGGGCGCTGGTTCCCGTCGACGGGAGCGGGCGGTACATCGACCGGGCCGGCCTGGAGTGGCACGTCTGCCGCAACCTGAACCTGTCCGGTTGCACCTGGCTGGCCCGGCTCGAAGGCGGCCAGTGCATGGCCTGCGACCTGACCCGGACCCGCCCGTCCGACGACGACTCCGCCGGGCTCGCCCAGTTCCCCAAGGCGGAGGCGGCCAAGCGGCACCTGCTGGTCGAGCTGGACGCCCGCGGCTTCTCGACCGACGGGCTGGTGTTCGACATGCTCTCCAGCACGAGCGAGGACGTCACGATCGGCCACGCCGGCGGCGTGATCACGATCGACCTCGCCGAGGCCGACGGCGCGCGCAGGGAGCAGATCCGGGAGGAGCTCGGTGAGCCCTACCGCACGATGCTCGGCCACCTGCGGCACGAGGTCGGCCACTTCATGCAGCTTCGGCTGGTGACCGGCGGCGAGCGGCTCGACCGGGCCCGGCAGCTGTTCGGCGACGAGCGCGAGGACTACCAGGCGGCGGTCTCCCGCCACTACGCCCAGGGGCCGCCGGCGGGGTGGTGGACGTCGTACATCTCGTCGTACGCCACGACCCACCCGTTCGAGGACTTCGCCGAGACCTTCGCCCACTACCTCCACATCTCCGACACCTGCGAGACCGCCGCGGCCCAGGGACTGCTGTCGACCACACCCCCCGCGGACGGCCCGTTCCGCGACCTGGTCCGCCAGGTGTGGATCCCGTTGTCGCTCGCGCTCAACCAGATCAACCGGAGCATGGGCAAGGACGACCTCTATCCGTTCGTCATCCCCGAGCCGGTGCTGGACAAGCTGGACTTCATCGCCCGGTTGGCGTTTGACGCGAACGCGACCATGCAATGATTCCCGCCATTGCTGCCCGCTGACCTCGCGGGCTGAACCGACTGCCAGGAGCGCGCATGTCCGACCCGAACCAGCCCTCCACCCCTCCCGGGTGGTACCCCGACGGCCAGGGCGGGCAGCGCTGGTGGGACGGCAGCCAGTGGACTGAGCACACCCAGCCTCCGGCGGGCGGCGGGACGCCCGCGGCACCTGCCGCTCCGGCAGCCCCTGCGGCCCCGTCGGCACCGTCGGCCCCGTCGGCACCCGGCGGTGACCTGCCGACGCAGGTCGCCCCCAACCGCGCAGCCGACTACGGCCAGCCGGCCGCTCAGCAGCCCGGAACTCCCCAGCAGCCCGGCACTCCCCAACAGGGCGTCTACGGCGCCCCCGCTGGCTACGGCCAGCCGGTCGGTCAGCCCGGCTTCGGCCAGCAGCCGTTCGGTGGGGGATACGCCGGCGGCACCGGCGGCACCGGCGGCACCGGCGGGTCCGGCGGTGGCAAGGGCAAGGTCATCGCGATCATCGGCGGCGCCGTCGGTGCGGTGCTCCTGATCGTGATCTTGCTGTTCGTGCTGTTCCGGGTCGTGCTCGGAGGCGGGCCCGAGGACGTGGCGAGCGACTACCTCGAGGCGTCCGCGGAGTTCGACTTCGAGCGGTTGTGCGAGCTGGTCAGCGAGGACGACCGCGAAGAGGCGTTCGACGAGTACGACATCGACGACTGCGGCGACGTCAACGACGCGATCGAGGACGACCCGGACTTCGACGGTGAGGAGTTCGACGAGTACGCCGACGACTTCGAGACCGAGTTCGAGATCGGTGACGTCAAGGAGAAGGACAAGACCGCCGAGGTCGAGTTCACCAGCACCACCGAGTACAAGGGCGACGACGACGACATCGCCGACTACTACGACGACGCCGAGGAGACCGAGGGCACGATCTACCTCGTCAAGGAGGACGGCGAGTGGAAGGTCGACGCCGATAAGTCCGACAACGTCGGCATCTTCTGACCTCCCGCTCCGTGAGCCGGCTTGCCCTGGCAGCGTTCGCGGTGGTGCTGTCGACCGTGCTGGTCCCGATCGGCATCACCGCGAGCTGGCTGTCGTTGCGCGTCGACAGCACGCCGGCGTACGTCGACACGGTCGAGCCGCTCGCTGACGACGAGGAGCTGCGCGACCGGCTCGCCGACGAGGTGGCCACCGCCGCGGTCGCGGCCCTGCAGAGCAACGTGCCGGTCGGCCTGCCGTCGTCGCTGGACACGGTGGTGCGCCGGTCGACCCAGGACGTCGTCGAGAGCCCCGGGTTCCCGGAGTTCTGGCGCGACGCCAACGCCAAGCTGCACCGCGAGTTCCTCGCGATCGTCCACGAGCGCGACGAGGACGTCGTCGCCGACGGCTGGGTCGTGGTCGACCTCCAACCGCTGCTCGACCAGGTGCTCGCCGACTTCGTGGAGCAGTTCGGCATCCCCGCCCGGTTCGTGCCGTCGACCCCGTTGCCGGTCCCGGTCCTGCCCGAGTCCAAGCTGGAGGAGGGCCGCGGCGCCTACCAGCTGCTGGACGCGCTCGCGCTCTGGGTCCCGCTGCTCTGGGGCGGGCTGGTCCTGGTCGCCGTGCTCGCGGCCCGCGGGTGGCGCGGCCGGCTCCGGGCCGGCGCGGCGTGCGCGATCGGCGTGGCGATCGGCGGCGGCCTGGTGCTGCTGTCCACCGGTACGGCGACGGACGTGGTCGTCGAGCAGGCCGACCCCGACAACCAGGACCTGGCCCGGCTCGTGATCGAGGTGGTGGTCTCCACGCTCGACGACGCGGCGCGCGGTGCGCTCGTCGGCAGTGTGGCGGTCGCGGCGGTGCTGCTCGGCGTCTCGCTGTGGCCGCGGCGCCGTGCGCAGTCCGTTCATCCCTGAGGACGGTTCACGCCGAAATCAACCACGGCGGGGGTGTGCGCGCCGTACGCTCCCTGTCGTGAGCAACCCGTACCCCGGCCAGCCCGGCGATCTCCCTCCCACCCAGGTTGCGCCCGGCGGCGGCACTCCCCCGCAGCAGCCCGGCTATCCGCAGCAGCCCGGCTACCCGCCGCCGCAGACGCCGTACGGCGCGTCCCCCGGCGGGGGCGGGGGGTTCCC
>NZ_JACEHF010000030.1 GCF_014180685.1 Nocardioides pelophilus
CCGGTGGCGCGCCCGGGCGCACCACGCTCGCGACCGCCCTCGCCGCCGAGCTCGCCCGGCGCCGGTTGACGACGGTGCTCGTCGACGCCGACCCCTACGGCGGCGCGGTCGCCCAGCAGCTCGGGGTGCTCGACGAGGTGTCGGGCCTGCTGTCCGCCGCCCGGCTCGCGACCAGCGGGTCGCTCGGCGAGCGGTTCCCGACCGTGCAGCGGCGGCTCTCCGACCACCTGCTCGTGGTCACCGGCCTGCCGCGCCCGGACCGCTGGGTCGAGGTGCGGCCCGGAGCGCTGACTGCGATCGTCGAGCGCGCGCGGCGCGACGCCGAGGTCGTGCTCGACACCGGGTTCAGCGTCGAGCAGGACCCGGCCCTCGACGTCGGCGTGCGGCCGGAGCGCAACGGTCTCACCGTCGAGGCGCTGGAGGCTGCCGACGAGATCCTGCTGGTCGGCTCGGCCGATCCGGTGGGACTCGCCCGGCTCGCCCGGGCGGTCACCGAGGCGCACGAGGTGCTGCCCGACCCGGTGCTCCGGCTGGTGGTCAACCGGATGCGGCCCACGCTCGGCTGGCGGGAGGCCGACGTCACCGCGATGCTGGCCGGGTTCGGCAGCCACGTCGGCGTCCACTTCCTGCCCGACGACCAGCCAGCCGTCGATCGCGCGCTGGTCGCCGGCCGCACGCTCGTCGAGACCGGCGAGTCGGACCTCACCCGGGCCGTCGCCGAGCTCGTCGACGCGATGGCCGGCCGTCAGGCGTTGAACAACAGGTAGAGACCACCCGCGGTGAACGCGACCATGGCGGCGAGCAGAGGCAGCTGCCCGGTGATCTGGTGCCGGCGGGGCAGCAGTGCGATCGCCCGGTCGTGAGCGACGACCGCCGCGGTGACGTGGCCGATCACCACGGCCAGCACCTTGATGTTCGCGAGCACCGTCGGGTGGTAGGAGAACCAGTACGTCGGCTCGACGGCGATCGTGCCGAAGATGTCCCATCCCTTGCCGAACGGATCACTGGCCCGCGCCAGCGTCTGGGTGCCGACGTCGACGAACACGGTCAGGTAGTGGGCGACGATGTAGCCCGCGACGATCGGGACGATCGAGTGCGCGAGCCGTCGCGGCAGCTCGCGGTGCGGGCGACCCAACGGCTCGAACGCCACCCACTGCCACGGCCGCCAGGTCGCTCGGAAGTGGATGCCGGCCAGCATCGCGCCGGCGGCGAAGATCAGACCTGCCCCGAGGCAGAACGCCAGCAGCGCCAGGTTGTTGAGCGTGATGCCGCTGATCGACGACTGCTGGACCTTCCCGATCCAGTAGGTCGACTCGCTGAACGAGTCGAACGCCGTGCTCCCGAACAGCACCGCGACCACGGCGACCAGGCCGGGTCGGGACGGGATCGTGGCGGCCCCGGCGAGCGGGCTGCGCAGGACCACGCGGCCGTCCTCGCCGCGCCCCCAGACCGACAGCGAGCCGGCCAGTGTCGAGTAGACCTCGAACGGGTCGGCGTTCTCGTAGAACCGGGACCCGAAGACCGCGCCGCCGATCAGCATCGCGGCGACGTACAGCGCGCACCACAGGCGGACGGTGCCGAGGTCGGTGGGCGTCCGGTTGACCAGCTCCATCCAGACGAACGAGTAGAGCGCGATGGCCGCCGGCCAGTGGCCGAGCCACGCCGGGTAGCCCAGCACCCCGCGCTCCGGGTCGCCGCCGGCGAGCCGGGCGAGCCCGGCGTTGATGGTGCGCATCGGGCTGATCGCCCGCCAGACCGGCCCGAAGAGGAGCGACGCGAAGACGATGCCGACCCAGACCCAGACGTAGATGATCCCGAAGAACGGGTTGGTCAGCCGGTCCTCGCCCAGGATCGCGGTCAGCGCCGTGAAGACGAACGCGATCATCCCGACCAGGCGCAGCGCCACCAGCCAGTACGTCGGGCGGGACCCCTGCGGCTCGTCGGGCTCGGTCTCGTCGGTGTCGGTCTCGTCGGTGTCGGGCTCGGCGGGCTCCTCCTCGAGCCCGGTGGCGTAGCGCGGCGTGCGCCAGGCGACGACCAGCACGGTGAACGAGACCACCAGCGCCGCGACGGCGCCGGAGACGGCGAGGCCGAGCGAGATCGGCAGGTCGGCCTGGCCGCCGATGCCGTGGGCCTCGATCACGGGCCCGATCACTTCACCTCGAGCTGGACGATGATGACCTCGAGCTCGTGCGACTCGACCTCGACGATGCCGGGGCGGTCGATCTGGATCTCGAACGTCTCGGTGCCGGCGTCGTACTCGAACTCCTGCTCGGGGTCGGAGTGCAGGTGGATCGAGCCCGGTGCGTCGGCGGTCACCTCGAGGTCGACCGGCTGCCCGGCGTCGACCTCCACCCGCTCGCCGTTGGGCGTCACCTCGCCGTCCTCGAAGGTGATCTCGACCACGACCGGGTCGTCCGCGCCGTCGCCGTCGCCGGAGTCGTCGCTGCCGCACGCCGAGAGCGCCGCTCCCGCCAGGACAGTGAGCGCGACCCACCGCGTCGTCGTACCTCGCACCGTTAACCTCCCGTTCGAGCGTCATCCTGGCGCCGCACGCGGACAAATGTCGGTGTGGCTCCGGTCCTCTGTCAGAATCTCACGCAACAAGTCATGGGGCTTGACGGGGGGCTAGTACCAGAAGGTGGGGAAGTGCAGTGGTCGATCGTGTTCGCGCACGCGACCTGGCGTTCCTGACGGCCGAGACGCCTGAGACGCCGGCCCACAACGCCACGATCGAGATCTTCGACCCGGGCGACTCGGGCCTCGACTACGCGCGCCTGGTCGACCTGATCCGCGACCGGATCGCCTTCGTGCCGCGCTACCGCCAGCGCATCCAGGTCGTCCCCGGACACCTGGCGGCCCCGCTGTGGGTCGACGACGAGAGCTTCGACCTCGGCTTCCACGTCCGCCGCTCCGCGCTGCCGCGCCCCGGTACGTCGGGCCAGCTGCTCGAGCTCGCGTCCCGGATCGTGTCCCGTCCCCTCGACCGGACCCGCCCGCTCTGGGAGGTCTACTTCGTCGAGGGGCTCGAGGGCGGCAAGGTCGCGCTCCTCTCCAAGACCCACCAGGCCCTCGTCGACGGCGTCGAGACGGTCGACCTCGGACAGCTCCTGCTCGACGCCCAGCCGACGCCGCGCGAGTTCGAGCCGGACGACTGGACGCCGCGCCGCGCTCCCGCGCCGGGCGCCCTCGTCGTCGGTGCCGTCCGCGAGGCGGTGACGGACTCCCAGACCGTCGTCAACACCGTGCTCGGCACGTCCCGTGCCGTGGTGCGCACCGTGGACGCGCGCACCCGCCGGGTGCGCAGCGTCGTCGGCGCGGTGACCGGCCGCCGGCCCAAGTCCCGTGGCGTGATCGGCGGCGAGCTCTCGCAGCAGCGCCGGGTCGTGACCGTCGAGACCTGTCTGTCCGACTACCGCAAGGTCCGCAAGGCGCACGGCGGCACGGTCAACGACGTCATCCTGGCCACCGTCACCGGTGGCCTGCGCGCCTGGCTGATGACCCGCGCCGAGTCGATGGGCGGCATCCGCCAGGTCCGCGCCGTGGTGCCGGTGTCGGTCATCGACGAGGAGCTCGAGGCGACGTCGCTCGGCAGCCAGATCGCGGCCCACTTCGTCGACCTCCCGGTCGGGGAGGCGAGCCCGGTCGTCCGGCTGCACCAGGTCTCCTACTCGTTCCAGGCGCACAAGGAGACGGGTCGCAGCGTGGCCGCCAACCGGCTGGCCGGGGTCGCCGGCTTCGCCCCGACGACCTTCCACGCGATCGGCTCGCGGGTCGCCGCCGACGAGCTGCGGCGCGGCTACCAGCTGTCGGTCACCAACGTCCCCGGCCCGCAGGCGCCCCTCTACGCGGCCGGCGCCGAGATGCTGGCGAGCTATCCGGTGGCGCCGCTGGTGGCGGGCCATCCGCTGGTCCTCAGCGTCACGTCCTACAACGGCGGGGTCTTCTACGGCATCACCGCCGACCGCGACGTGGTGCCCGACGCCGACCTGCTCGGCATCTGCATCCGCGAGGCGCTCGACGAGCTGCTCGAGGTGTCGTCCTCGGGTCGGCAGCGAGCGCCCCGCGGTCGCCGTACGACGACGCCCAGGTCCAAGCCGAAGGACTGACGCGCCGGCCGGCGAGGCGGAGCACTGCGGCGACTCGCTCGCGCCATGGGTTGTCTGACAACATCGGGAGCATGGACGCCATCACGTTCCCCCCGGCTCCCGTCAACGAGCCCAACCTGACCTACGCGCCCGGCAGCCCGGAGCGCGACGCGCTGGCCGCCGAGATCGCCCGCCAGGAGGCGACCGAGCACCGGATGGACGCCTACATCGGCGGCGAGTGGGTCGCCGGCGGCGGGGCCGAGATCGCCGTCGTCCAGCCGCACGACCACGCCCACACCCTGGGCGTGCTCAAGGACGTGACGACCGCCGACGCCCAGCGGGCGGTCGACGCGGCCACCGCCGCCGCGCCGGACTGGCGCGCAATGCCGTTCGACGAGCGGTGCGCGATCCTGCTCAAGGCAGCCGAGCTGCTCGCCGGACCGTGGCGGCAGCGGCTCAACGCGGCCACCGTGCTCGGCCAGTCGAAGACCGCGTTCCAAGCCGAGATCGACGCCGCCTGCGAGCTGATCGACTTCTGGCGGTTCAACGTCCACTACGCCAAGCAGATCCTCGCCGAGCAGCCGATCGCCAACAGCCCGGGCATCTGGAACCGCACCGACTACCGGCCGCTCGAGGGCTTCGTCTACGCCATCACGCCGTTCAACTTCACCGCGATCGCCGGCAACCTGCCGACCGCTCCGGCGCTGATGGGCAACACCGTCCTCTGGAAGCCCAGCCCGACCCAGCAGCACGCCGCCAGCCTCATCATGGAGCTGCTGGTCGAGGCGGGCATGCCGCCCGGCGTGATCAACATGCTGCCCGGCCACGGGCGCGCGGTTTCCGAGGTCGCGCTCGCGCACCCCGACCTCGCCGGGATCCACTTCACCGGGTCGACGCCGACCTTCCAGCACCTCTGGCAGACGGTCGGCAGCAACCTCACGTCGTACCGCACCTATCCGCGGCTGGTCGGCGAGACCGGCGGCAAGGACTTCGTGATCGCCCACCCGAGCGCCGACCCCGACGTGCTGACGACCGCGCTGATCCGGGGCGCGTTCGAGTACTCCGGCCAGAAGTGCTCGGCGGCGTCGCGCGCCTACGTGCCGCGCTCGGTGTGGGAGCGGATGGGGGACGACCTGGTCGCCAAGACCGACGCGCTCTCCATGGGCGACCCGACCGACTTCTCGCACTTCCTCGGCGCGGTGATCGACGACCGGGCGTTCGCCAAGCACGTCGCGGCGATCGAGCGGGCCCAGGCGACGCCCGGGCTGCAGGTCGTCGCGGGCGGGAAGACCGACGACTCGGTCGGCTGGTTCGTGCGGCCGACGATCGTGGTCGGCGACGACCCGACCGACGAGATCTTCACGACCGAGTACTTCGGCCCGATCCTGGCGATCCACGTCTACGACGACGCCGACTTCGAGAAGGTCGTGCTCCAGGCCGAGTCGGCGGCGCCGTACGCCCTGACCGGCGCGATCATCGCCCAGGACCGAGCGGCGATCCGGTGGGCGCGGATGACGCTGCGGTTCGCCGCCGGCAACTTCTACATCAACGACAAGCCGACCGGTGCGGTCGTCGGTCAGCAGCCGTTCGGTGGTGGCCGGGCGTCCGGCACGAACGACAAGGCCGGCGCCGCCGCCAACCTGATGCGCTGGACCTCTCCGCGCTCGATCAAGGAGACGCTGTCGCCCCCGAAGGACCACACCTACCCGTACATGGGCTGACCCCTGCTGGGAGACTAGGGGCGTGAATCCCTGGCACCTCGGGACCCTGCACCCGATCGAGCAGGCGCTGACCGTCGTCCTGGCGTTCGGCCCGTTCGTGCTGCTCGGGATCGTCGTCCTCGTACGCCGTCGCCAGGATGCTCGCGAGGAGGCGGCTGAACGCGCGGAGTCGGCCGAGCGCGAGGTCGCCGACCGGACGCCGGAGGCCTAACGAGCGAGCCAGGCCTGGCCGGCGCGGTTCTCGGCGCGCATCGCGGACCCGAAGATCTTGCCGATCAGCGCCTCGATCTTGCCGCCGACGAGCGGGATCTTCACGGTGATGTCGAAGGTGACGGTCTCGGTGGTGACGCCGTCCTTCTCGGTGAGCACCGCGGTCCCGGTCAGGTCGCCCGGCTTGCCGGGGATCGTCACGTGGATGTCGCCGCGCTCGGGGCTGCCCCAGGTCTCCGACTGGACGATGTCGGTCTCGGCGCCGACGAACTTCTTCGCGAACCCCGGCACCCGGTCGGTCGGCTGGGAGTACTCGATCCGAACCTTCATCGGGTCGCCCTGGACGCCCTCGATGGAGACCGAGTGCTTGGTGGCGCGCTGGTAGACGCAGACCTCCTCGCGGAACGCAGGGTCGGCGAGCATCGCGGCCACGGCCGCCAGCGGCGCGTCGTAGGTCAGCTCGTGCACGATACGGGTGGACATCTCAGCGGTCTCCCTGCAGCCAGGCGGCGCCGACGGTCTGCTCGATCGCGAGCCCGCTGCCGATGTTGTCGGCCATCACCTGCTCCAGCTTGCCGCCGACGAGGGGCACCTTGACGGTGACCTCGAGGTCGGTCACGTGGCGGGTGGTGCCGCCGTCCGTCTCGAGCGTCACCGTGCCGACCGCCTTGGTCGGCTTGCCGGGGGCGACGATCTCGAGGGTGCCCTGGGTGGGGGAGGCCCAGACCTCGGTGACGACCGCTCGGGTGGTCTCGCCCGCGATCTTCTTCGCGATCGCCGGCAGGCCCGCGGTGTTCTGCTCCTGGTCGATCACGATCCGGCAGCCGTCGGGGCCCTCGGGGGTGACCGTCACCGTCGACGAGACGACGCCCTGCGCCGCGCCGACGCGCTCCCGCCAGGCGGGATCGGTGAGCATGGCGTACACCTCGGCGGGTGGCGCGTCGTAGGTCGACGTGTGCTGGAACCTCATGGCGCACATCTTGGCGCATCCGCGGAGCGCGTGGTGGGCGGCGCTTCCGTAACGATCGGGGCGATGCAAATCCTGCGGCTGCGCCGGGAGAGCACCGGCGATACTGTGGCGCTGTGTCAACGACGACGCATACCGACCGCGACCAGATCTTCGACCAGGCCGCCGAGGTGGCCCGCCATGGGAAGGGGTCCTCGGCCCCACCGGGCGACGCCCTGGTGCCGCTGCTCGCGGCCTACTACCACCACGTCGGCACCGAGGACCTGGTCGATCGCTCCGACGTCGACGTCTACGGCGCCTACGCCTCGCACCACCAGCTCGCGGCCGAACGGCAGCCCGGCACGACCAAGGTCCGTCTCTACACGCCGACCGTCGCCGAGCACGGGTGGTCGGCGGGCGGCCACTCCGTGGTCGAGGTCGTCACCGACGACATGTCGTTC
Organism: Nocardioides pelophilus; assembly: GCF_014180685.1. Lineage (GTDB taxonomy): Bacteria > Actinomycetota > Actinomycetes > Propionibacteriales > Nocardioidaceae > Nocardioides > Nocardioides pelophilus. The sequence goes on from NZ_JACEHF010000030.1 coordinate 7,427, forward strand.
CTCGTCGACTCCCTCACCATGGAGCTCGCGCGCCAGCACCGCGACGCGCACCTGGTGCTGCACCCGACGTTCGACGTCGAGCGCGACGAGTCGGGCCGGCTGCTGGCCCAGCACCCCGTGGCCTCCGGCTCGGCCACGCCGCCCGAGGGCACCCTCCGCGAGTCGTGGATGCACGTCGAGATCGACCGCCTGACCGACGACGCCGGCGAGACCGAGCGGCTGGCCGACGACGTACGCCGGGTGCTCGGCGACGTGCGCGCCGCGGTCGAGGACTGGTCGGCCATGCAGCAGCAGGTCCGCGAGATCGTCGCCGACCTCGAGGACACCCCGGCCTCGTTGCCCGAGGAGGAGGTCAGCGAGGGCCGCGAGCTCCTGACCTGGCTCGCCGACGAGCACTTCACGTTCCTCGGTTACCGGGAGTACAAGCTGGAGAAGGCGTCGTCCGACGGTGGCGAGGACGACATCCTCGTCCCCGTCCCCGGCAGTGGGCTCGGCATCCTGCGCGACGCGGCGGCGGACCACCACAAGTCGTCGTCCTTCGGGCGGCTGTCGGGACCGGTCAAGGCGAAGGCACGCGAGCAGACCCTGCTCGTGCTCGCGAAGGCCAACTCGCGGGCCACCGTGCACCGCCCGGCCTACCTCGACTACGTCGGGGTCAAGTCGTTCGCCGCCGACGGCGAGGTGATCGGCGAGCGCCGGTTCCTCGGGCTGCTCTCGAGCGCGGCCTACACCGAGTCGGTGCTCCGCGTCCCCCTGCTCCGGCAGAAGGTCGCCGACGTCCTCGAGGCCACCGGCCTCGACCCGCGCAGCCATGACGGCAACGCTCTGCTCGACACCCTCGAGACCTATCCGCGCGACGAGCTGTTCCACACCCCGGTCGACGAGCTGGCCACGATCGCGGAGGGTGCGATGCAGGCGCGGGAGCGCCGCGCCGTACGGCTGTTCATCCGCCGCGACACCTACGCCCGCTACCTGTCGGTGCTGATCTACCTGCCGCGCGACCGCTACAACACGGGCGTCCGGCAGAAGTTCGTGCGGATCCTCGCCCAGGTCATCGGGGACGGGCGGATCGAGCCCGACTCGATCGAGTTCAACGTCAGCATCAGCGAGTCGACCACCGCGCGCGTGCACTTCGTCGTCCGGATGCCGGCCGGCGAGACGCTCCCCGACAGCATCGACACCGGCGACCTGGAGCGACGACTCATCGACGCCTCCCGCTCCTGGCACGACGACGTCCTCAGCGCCGTCTCCGCGGAGTACGGCGAGGAGGTCGGGGCGATCCTCGGCCGCCGCTACGTCGACGCGTTCCCCGAGGCCTACAAGGAGGACTTCCCGGCGCGGACCGCGGCGGTCGACCTCGGCCGCCTCGAGGCGATCCAGGGCGATGTCGGCATCGACCAGGCGCTCTACTCCGAGCTCGACGCGCCCGAGGGCGAGGCGCGGCTCAAGGTGTTCCGGGTCGGCCCACCGCTGTCGCTGTCCGAGGTGCTCCCGATGCTCTCGTCGATGGGCGTGGAGGTCGTCGACGAGCGCCCCTACAGCCTGGTCGGCCTCCCACGCGTCTCGCACATCTACGACTTCGGCCTGAGGTACGGCGGGCCGCTGCCGGACCAGGCACGCGAGCTCTTCTCCGATGCGCTGCGGGCGATCTGGGACGGCTACACCGAGATCGACGGGTTCAACGCGCTGGTGCTGCGGGCGTCGCTGACGTGGCGCCAGGCGATGCTGCTGCGGGCGTACGCGAAGTACATGCGCCAGGGCAACTCGCCGTTCGCCATCGACTCGATCGAGGGTGCGCTCGCCGACAACGTCGAGCTCGCGCGGATGCTGGTGAAGCTCTTCGAGACCCGGTTCGACCCGGACCTCGACGAGGAGTCCCGCGAGAAGCACCAGTCCGAGCTCGAGGGCCGGCTCACCACGGGGCTCGACGACGTGGTCAGCCTCGACCACGACCGGATCCTGCGCTCCTACCTGACCCACATCCGGGCGACCCTGCGCACCAACTACTTCCAGCCGCAGCCGGGCGGGAAGCCCAAGCCGTACCTCTCGCTGAAGATGGAGCCGTCCGCGATCCCGGACCTGCCGGAGCCCCGGCCGAAGTTCGAGATCTTCGTCTACTCGCCACGGGTCGAGGGCGTGCACCTGCGGTTCGGCGCGGTCGCGCGAGGCGGCTTGCGCTGGTCGGACCGGCGCGACGACTTCCGCACCGAGATCCTCGGCCTGGTGAAGGCGCAGATGGTGAAGAACACCGTGATCGTCCCGGTCGGCGCGAAGGGCGGGTTCTACGCGAAGAACCTCCCGGACTCCTCCGACCGCGATGCGTGGCTGGCCGAGGGCATCGAGTGCTACAAGACCTTCATCCGCGGCCTGCTCGACGTCACCGACAACCTGGTGGTGGGCGAGATCGTCCCGCCCGAGCGCGTCGTACGACGTGACGGCAACGACTCCTACCTCGTGGTCGCTGCCGACAAGGGAACGGCGACCTTCTCCGACATCGCCAACGGCGTCTCCAAGGACTACGGCTTCTGGCTCGGCGACGCCTTCGCCAGCGGCGGCTCGGTGGGCTACGACCACAAGGCGATGGGCATCACCGCCCGCGGTGCGTGGGTGTCGGTGCGCCGACACTTCCGCGAGTTCGGCGTCGACTGCCAGACCGAGGACATCACGGTGACCGGTGTCGGCGACATGTCGGGAGACGTGTTCGGCAACGGGATGCTCTGCTCCGAGCACATCCGGCTGGTGGCCGCGTTCGACCACCGGGACATCTTCATCGACCCGGACCCCGACGCAGCGACGTCGTACGCCGAGCGCAAGCGGTTGTTCGACCTGCCCCGGTCGAGCTGGCAGGACTACGACAAGTCGCTGATCTCGGAGGGCGGTGGGGTGTTCCCCCGCTCCGCCAAGTCGATCCCGATCAACCACCACATCAGGGCGGCGCTCGGGATCCTCCGCAACGTCGACGCGATGACGCCGGCCGAGCTGATGAAGGCGATCCTGCTCGCGCCGGTCGACCTGCTCTGGAACGGCGGCATCGGCACCTACGTCAAGGCGTCCACCGAGACCCACGCCGACGCCGGCGACAAGGCGAACGACGCGATCCGGGTCAACGGCACCGACCTGCGCGTGCGGGTCGTCGGCGAGGGCGGCAACCTGGGCTGCACCCAGCGCGGCCGGATCGAGTTCGCCACCAACGGCGGCCGGATCAACACCGACTTCATCGACAACTCGGCCGGCGTCGACACGTCCGACCGCGAGGTCAACCTGAAGATCCTGCTCGACCGGGTGGTCCTCGACGGCGACCTCACCGAGAAGCAGCGCAACAAGCTGCTGGCCTCGATGACCGACGAGGTCGCCGACCTGGTGCTCCGCGACAACTACGAGCAGAACCTGGCGCTGGCCAACGCCGCGCGCAACGCACCGTCGCTGCTGCACGTGCACGAGCAGTGGATGAAGCAGCTGGAGACCGAGGGTCGGCTCGACCGCGACCTCGAGGCCCTGCCGCCGAAGGCCGAGGTGAAGCGACGGCTCGAGCACGGCGGCGCGCTCACCCAGCCCGAGCTCGCGGTCCTGATGGCCTACACCAAGATCGTGCTCGCCGAGGAGCTGTTGGCCTCCGACCTGCCCGAGGACCCCTACCTCCTGCTCGACCTGGTCTCCTACTTCCCCCAGGCCGTCCGCGAAGGGTTCTCCGCGCAGATCGAGCAGCACCCGCTGCGGCGCGAGATCATCGTGACCCAGGTGGTCGGTGACCTCGTCAACGGTGCCGGCATGACCTACTGGCCGCGGCTGGCGGGCGAGACCGGAGCCTCGGCGGCAGAGCTGACGCGGGCCAACTTCGTCGCGCGGGAGATCTTCGGGTCGCTGCCGCTCCGTGAGGAGCTCGCGACCTACGACAACAAGATCAACGCCCTGCTGCAGACCCGGATGCGGGTCGAGATGCGCACCCTCGTCGAGCGCGCCTCCCGGTGGCTCGTCACCAACCGGCGGCCCCCGCTCGACAGCCAGGCCACGGTCGACCAGTTCGCGGGTCCCGTCCAGGCCACGATGCTCGACCTGCCGGAGCTGCTCATCGGCCGCGAGCTGGCGGCGTACGACGCCCGCCGTACGGCCATGGTCTCCGAGGGCGTTCCCGAGGACCTCGCCGGGCGGGTGGCGTCGTTCGACGTCGCCTACGCGCTGCTCAACGTGGTCGACATCGCCACCCGCGACGGTCTCCAGCCGCGTGACGTCGCCCGGGTTCACTTCGCGCTCGGCGAGCGGCTCGGACTGTCCGTGCTCCAGCACCGGATCGTCGAGCTGCCCCGTGCCGACCAGTGGCAGACGATGGCGCGCGCGGCGCTCCGCGACGACCTGCACGCGGTGCACGCCCAGCTCACGGCCGAGGTGCTGGCCGCGACCGAGCCGGACGAGGAGGTCGTCGGGCGCGGCGATCCCGAGGAGCTCCGCGAGGAGGCCGTGCGCCGGGTGGCCGGGTGGGAGCAGTCGGCCGGCGGCGTGGTCCCGGCAGCGGTCGAGACCCTCGGGGCGATCTGTGCCGACGAGGAAAGCGACCTCGCCCGGGTCTCGGTGGCGCTGCGGGTGGTGCGCGGGCTGCTGGCGTGACCGGACCCGCGGTCGAAAACGATTCGCGGTCTGTCGGTCGCGCCACCTACGGTGGGGTCACCGATGACGACCACCACGCCTCCCGGTTCTGGTCGGTCGGAGCGCGACCCGCTCGGGCCTGATCCGGACCATCCGCCTCCCGCAGGCGTCCACTCCTTGTGGCGCCTGCGTTCCTACCTCCGCCCGCACCGCGCGGCGTTGGTGGTGATGCTGTCGACGGCGCTCGCCGGCATCGTGGTCGCGATCTCGATCCCGCTGGTCATCCGCGAGCTGATCGACGGCCCCGTCACCGACGGCGAGCTCGGTCCGGTGCTGCCGCTCGGCCTGCTGGTGCTTGCGCTGGGTGTGCTCGAGGCGTTCCTGACCTGGTGGCGGCGGTGGATCCAGTCCAACGCGGTCCTCAACGTCGAGACCGCGATGCGCCGCGACCTCTACGCCCACCTGCAAGCGCTGCCGATGACGTTCCACAGCCGGTGGCAGTCCGGTCAGCTGCTCTCGCGCGCGACGACGGACCTGTCGTCGATCCGGAGGTTCTTCGGCTTCGCGATGCTGTTCCTGCTCATCAACATCCTGCAGGTCACCGCGGTGACGGTGGTGCTGCTGGTGATGTACTGGCCGCTCGGACTGGTCGTCGCCTGCACGGCGGCGCCGATCGTGTGGCTCTCGATGCGTTTCGAGAACGAGTACGTCCTCGTCTCCCGCCGGGTCCAGGACGAGCAGGGAGACCTGGCGACCCGCGCCGAGGAGGCCGCGGTCGCCATCCGGGTGATCAAGTCCTTCGGGCGCAACCGCTACATCAGCGACCAGTACGAAGCCGCCGCCCGCACGCTGCACGCGACGTCGATGGAGAAGGTCCGGCTCTCGGCTCGGTTCTGGACCTTCCTCGAGGTGATCCCGAACCTCGCCGTCGTCCTCGTGCTGCTGCTCGGTGCGATCGGCGTCGGTCGCGGCGCCCTCACGCCCGGCGAGCTGGTCGCGTTCATCACCCTGATGTTGTCGCTGGTCTGGCCGGTCTCCTCGCTCGGGGTGATCCTGGCGATGTCGCAGGAGGCGATGACGTCGGCCGCCCGCATCCACGAGATCTTCGACACCCGGTCCGACATCGTCGGCGGCACCCGGACCATCGAGCGGCCGCGCGGCCACCTCCGTTTCGAGCACGTCGACTTCGCCTTCCCCGACGCGCTCGACGAGCCGGTGCTCCGCGACGTCAACCTCGACATCAGGCCCGGCGAGACGGTTGCCGTGGTCGGCGCCACCGGTTCCGGCAAGACCAGCCTGACCGCGCTCGTCCCGCGGCTGTTCGACGTGACCGGCGGGGCGGTCACGATCGACGGGGTCGACGTGCGCGAGCTCGACCTCGTGCACCTCCGGCAGCTGGTCGCCACCGCGTTCGAGGACCCCACCTTGTTCTCGATGAGCGCGCGCGAGAACCTCACCCTCGGCCGCGCCGACGCCAGCGACGCCGACATCGAGGAGGCGCTCGACGTCGCGCAGGCGGGCTTCGTCCGCGACCTGCCGTGGGGTCTGGCGACCCGCATCGGGGAGCAGGGCATGGCGCTCTCCGGTGGTCAGCGCCAGCGGCTCGCGCTGGCCCGCGCGGTGCTGTCGCGCCCCGCCGTACTCGTCCTCGACGACACCCTCTCCGCGCTCGACGTGCACACCGAGGCGCTGGTCGAGGAGGCGCTGCGGAGGGTGCTCGTCGACACCACCGGGCTGATCGTCGCCCACCGCGCCTCGACGGTGCTGCTGGCCGATCGGGTCGCGCTGCTGCAGGACGGCACGATCACCCACGTCGGCGAGCACCGCGAGCTGCTCGCGACGGTGCCGGCCTACCGCGAGCTGCTCGCCGCCGACTCGTCGCTCGAGGAGGCCGTCTCATGACACCCACCGGCAAGTCGGCCGAGACGGAGTGGCGCGGTATCGCCAAGTCCGACGAGGACGAGCGGATCGAACGGATCGAGCGGAAGTTCGTCGGCGGCTCGGGCACCCTGCTCCGCGAGCTGCTGCGGCCCTACAAGTTCGCGATCTGGGTCCTGATCGCGATCGTTCTCGTCGAGAACGCCGCGCGGCTGTCGATCCCCTACCTGGTCAAGGAGGGCATCGACACCGGCATCCCTCCGATCCGCGACGACAACAACCTCGAGCCCCTGTTCGTGATCGTCGGGATCGTGCTGCTCGCAACGGTCACCCAGGCCGTGGCGCGCAACTTCTTCCTGGTCCGGTCCGGCAAGGTCGGCCAGGACGTCCTGTTCGAGGTCCGCCGCCGGGTGTTCCGCCACTTCCAGGCGCTGAGCCCCGCCTTCCACGACGACTACACCTCCGGTCGCGTCATCTCGCGTCAGACCTCCGACGTCGACGCGATCTACGAGATGCTCGAGACCGGTTTCGACGGCCTGGTCACCGCTGCGCTCACTCTCGTCGGCACGGCCGGACTGCTGCTCTTCCTCGACGTCGAGCTCGGGCTGGTCGCGCTGTGCTGCGGACCCTTCCTGTTCTGGCTCACCAACTGGTTCCGCAAGTCCTCGGCCAGCAGCTACCGGGTGACCCGCGAGAAGGTCGCGCTGGTCATCGTCCACTTCGTCGAGTCGATGGGCGGGATCCGCGCCGTCCAGGCGTTCCGCCGGGAGCCCCGCAACCAGGAGATCTTCGACGACGTCAACGACCAGTACCGCGCCGCCAACCTGGTGGCGTTCCGCCTGGTCGCCTGGTTCATGCCCGGCATCCGGCTGATCGGCAACGTCACCATCGCCGTGGTCCTGCTCTACGGCGGCTACCTCGCCTACCACGGTGAGGTCACCGTCGGCGTCCTCGCCGCGTTCCTGCTCTACCTGCGCCAGTTCTTCGAGCCGATGATGGAGATCTCGCAGTTCTACAACACCTTCCAGTCGGCCTCCGCCGCGCTCGACAAGCTCGCCGGCGTGCTGAGGGAGGAGCCCGGCGTGCCCGAGCCCACCCGGCCCGCGGCGCTGCCCGATGCCCGCGGTGAGCTGCGCTTCGACGGTGTCGACTTCGCGTACGTCGAGGACCGGCGGGTGCTCGACGACCTCGACCTCCGGGTGCCGGCGGGCCAGACCCTGGCGATCGTCGGCACCACCGGCGCGGGCAAGACGACGGTAGCCAAGCTCGCCACCCGCTTCTACGACCCGACCGACGGGCGGGTGCTGCTCGACGACATCGACCTGCGCGACCTGACGTCCGACGTGCTCCGCCGGGCCGTGGTCATGGTGACCCAGGAGAACTACCTCTTCTCCGGCACCATCGCCGACAACATCCGGTTCGGCCGTCCCGACGCGACGATGGCCGAGGTGGAGGCCGCGACCCGCGCGCTCGGCGCCCACGACTTCATCACTGCGCTGCCCGACGGCTACGACACCGTCGTGGCCAACCAAGGTGGCCGGTTGAGTGCCGGTCAGCGCCAGCTCGTGGCGTTCGCCCGGGCGTTCCTCGCCGACCCGGCGGTGCTGATCCTCGACGAGGCCACCTCGTCGCTCGACGTGCCGTCGGAGCGACTGGTGCAGCAGGCGCTCCGCACCGTGCTCGCCGGCCGCACGGCGGTGATCATCGCCCACCGCCTGTCGACGGTCGAGATCGCCGACCGGGTGATCGTCATGGAGCACGGTCGGATCGTCGAGGACGGTGCGCCCGAGGATCTGATCTCGGCCGGTCACGGCCGCTACTCCGACCTGCACCAGGCATGGCTGGACTCCTTGGCCTAGGGTCCGTGAGGTGACGGCGATCTCGGTGGTGGGCCTGACCAAGGCCTACGGTGACCTCACCGCCGTCGATGCGGTCGACCTGACGGTCGACGTGGGGGAGTTCGTCGGCGTGATCGGACCGAACGGTGCCGGCAAGACCACGCTGCTCGAGATGATCGAGGGCCTCCGGCGACCCGATGCCGGCGAGATCACCGTTCTCGGTGAGCCGGCGTGGCCGCGCAACCGGCGGCTCCAGCCGCGGATCGGTGTGCAGCTCCAAGCCTCGGCGTTCTTCGAGAGGCTCACGGCCCGCGAGCAAATCCACACCTTCGCCGCCCTCTATCGCGTTCCTGCCCGTGCCGCCGACGAGTGGCTGGAGCGGGTCGGCCTCGGCGAGAAGGCCGCCAGCCGCGTCGAGGACCTGTCCGGCGGCCAGGCGCAGCGGCTGTCGATCGCCTGCGCGCTGGTGCACGACCCCGAGCTGGTGTTCCTCGACGAGCCGACGGCCGCGCTGGACCCCCAGGCCCGGCGCAACCTGTGGGACCTGCTGCGCGCCATCAACGAGGACGGCCGCACCGTCGTACTCACGACGCACTACATGGACGAGGCCGAAGCGCTCTGCGACCGGGTCGCGATCATCGACCACGGCCGGCTGCTGCAGCACGACACGCCCACCGCCCTGGTCGCCGCCCATGCGGGAGGCGGCAACCTCGAGGACGTCTTCCTCGCGCTGACCGGACGCGAGTACCGCGCGTGAGCGGCCTGACCGGCACGCCGTTCGGGGCCCTCTCGATCGCGATCCTGCGCGGCTTCGTCCGCGACCGCTCGGCCCTCTTCTTCGCCGTGGTCTTCCCGCTGATGTTCCTGGTGCTCTTCGGTGCCCTGCTCGGCAACCAGGACCAGCCCGAGATCGAGATGGTCAAGGTCGGCGACGTGCCTCTGCTCGACCACCTGCCGGCCGACGCCCGGTCCGCGTTCGACGCCACCTTCGACGTCGAGGAGTCCGACGACCTCGACGCGGCGCTCGAGCTGGTGCGGAAGGGGGACGCCGACGTCGCCGTCGAGCAGCGGGGCGACACCCTCGTCGCCCACTACACGCAGACCGAGCAGGTCGGTGCGGCCATCACCCAGGTCACGCTCCAGGCGTACGTCGACGGTGCCAATGTCGCGGTCAGCGGCCGGCCGCCGAAGTTCGGCTTCGAGGCCGACCGGGTCGAGGACGACTCGCTCACCACGATCCAGTACTACACGCCGGGACTGCTCGGCTGGGCCATCGCGATGAGCTCCGCCTTCGGTGCTGCAGCCACCCTGCAGGGCTGGCGCCAGAGCAAGCTGCTGCGCCGGCTCCAGCTGGCGCCGGTGTCGACGCCGACGATCGTGGGAGCCCGGGTGGCGGTCACCATCGGGATCGCGCTCGGCCAGACCGCGATCTTCCTCGGCCTCGGCTGGGCCGCGCTCGGGCTGACCCTGACCGGGTCGTGGTGGATGTCGCTGCCGCTGGTCGTCGTCGGCACCTTGTGCTTCATGGCGATCGGGCTGCTGGCCGGGGCGGTCGCCAAGTCCACGGAGGGCGCGGTCAACATGGCCAACTTCCTGGTGCTGCCGATGGCGTTCCTCAGCGGGTCGTTCTTCCCTCTCGACGGAGCGCCGACGTGGCTCCGGCGACTGAGTGACGTGCTCCCGCTCAAGCACCTCAACGAGGCGATGCTCGACGTCCTGGTGCGCGGTGAAGGCCCCGGCTCGGCGCTGGTCCCGCTGGGCATCCTGGCGGCGTTCGCCGTGGTCGTCACGCTCCTGGCGGCGAAGCTGTTCCGTTGGGACACGGCATGAGCGCTGCGAACTCGCCTGTCCGGCAATTCACCGTGATTCGGAAGCGTCGGGTGCCCGGCAGCCAATAGGCTGACGCCGGCCCGAAACCCCGAGGAGGCTCGATGTCCCACCTGGTCGTGATGGTCGCGGCGGCTGCCCCCGGGTTGGCTCTCGACATGACGGTCGTGCTGCTCCAGCTGGCGTTGATCGTCGTGGTCGCGCGGTTCGCCGGCATGGCGGTGTCGCGGGTGGGGGTCCCTCCGGTCGTCGGCGAGATCGCGGCCGGCGTACTGCTCGGCCCGAGCCTGCTCGGCATGGACCTCAGCAACGACCTGTTCCCGATGGACCAGCGCGGGTTCCTCGAGATCCTGGCCCAGATGGGGCTGGTGCTGTTCATGTTCGTGGTCGGCCTCGAGCTCGACGTCTCCCTCGTCAAGGGACGCGGCAAGGTCGCCGGGTCGGTCTCGGTCGCCTCGATCCTGCTGCCGTTCGCACTCGGCATCGGCCTGGCCTACGTGTTCGTGAGCACCGAGGCGACCGAGGCGCTCAAGCCCGAACGGGCCGACTTCTGGCCGTTCGCGCTGTTCATGGGCGCCGCCATGTCGATCACGGCCTTTCCCGTGCTCGCGCGGATCCTGACCGATCGGCGGATGCACCGCACCGAGACCGGCGGGTTGGCGCTCGCCTGCGCCGCCACCGACGACGTCATCGCGTGGACGCTGCTGGCCGTGGTGCTGGCGATCTCCGGCGTCAAGGGGGAGGGCCACCTCCCGGGGTGGGCGATCTACCTCGCGATCCCGTTCGTGCTGCTCGCGATCTTCGTCGTCCGGCCCGCGTTGACCCGACTGACGGCGGCGTACCACAAGGCCGGAGAGCTGACGCCGACGATCCTCAGCGTCGTGCTGGTGGGGATCCTGCTCTTCGCGGCGACCACCGAGGCGCTCGGCGTCCACTTCATCTTCGGCGCGTTCCTCTTCGGGGCGATCATCCCGCACGAGAACGCGGCCGCGCTCCGCCACGAGATCCTGGTGCGGCTCGAGCAGATCTCGGTGCTGCTCCTGCTCCCGGTGTTCTTCCTGATCTCCGGTCTCAAGGTCAACATCCAGGGCCTCGGCGCCGAGCACGTCATCCCGCTGCTCGCGATCCTCGCGGTCGCCATCGTCGGCAAGTACGTCGGTGCGTACGTCGGCGCCCGGCTGCAGAAGGTGCCGCACTGGCAGGCCAGCTCGATCGGGCTGCTGATGAACACCCGCGGCCTCACGGAGCTGATCATCCTCAACGTCGGCCTCACCAAGGGTCTGTTGAGCGAAGAGCTGTTCACCCTGATGGTGATCATGGCGCTGGTGACCACGGTCATGACCGGGCCGCTGCTGGGGTTCACCTATCCCCAGCGGCGGGTCGCCCGCGACATCGCCGAGGCCGAGCGGGCAGCCCTCGGCGCCGAGGCGGTCGACAGGATCCTGCTGCTGAGCCGACCGGGGGCCGACAACGAGGTACCGCTCGAGATCGCGGTCACCATGCTCGCCGGCGCCCGGCCGGCCGAGATCGTCGTCGCCGACCTCCAGCCGCAGGGCCGGCTGCTCGACCTGGGCAGCGGTCTGTCCGGCGAGCTCGCCGAGATGGCGTCGGCGATGGAGCGTCAGCAGGTGCTGGTCCGCCGCGGCGAGGAGCTCGGCGTACCGGTCCGGGTGATCGCCCACCCGAGTGCCGACGTCGAGCAGGACCTGGCGGAGCTGGTCCAGGTGCTCGCGCCGCAGGGACTGATCGCCTGGTCCGACGACCCGTCCCTCGACGCGGTGCTCGCTGTCGTGGACTGCCCCTCCACCGTCGTCGCTGCGGGGACCGAGCCGTTCCCGGCGGGCGCCCCGGTCTCTGTTGCATGGTCCGCCGACCCGCATGGCGACGCCGCCGTCCTGCTCGGAGCGCGGCTGGCCGTCGCCCGTCAGGTCGCCCTCCAGCTCCCCGTGGAGGGCAGCCGTCGGCTCGGCATCATCCGCGCTGCGCTGGAGGAGCGGGGGCTCCGGGTCACCGCGCCGGCCGCGCCCGACCCGGACTCAGGTCTGTCCGCGGCCGTCATCGACGTCGGTCCGTTCGGCGCCGAGTCCGCCGCGACGATCGCGGCCCGCAGCGTGCCCGACGCAGTTCCTGTCGACTTCGCGGTCGCCGAGCTGGGCGCGACCGCCGAGGTCGGCTAGAACCGAAGGTCGGGTGGGCCGAGGCGGCCCACCCGATCGATCAGGCATGGTGGATCAGCCGCCCGCGTGCGTGTTGAACGCGAGCGTGCGGTGGCCGATCCGGATCCGGGTGCCCTGCACCAGGATCTGCTCGGCGCCCGGGGGCATCCGCTGCCAGTCCGGCGTCTTCGGGATGTGCACGAACGTGCCGTTGGTCGAGTTGTTGTCGATCAGGACGACGTCCCACCCGCGCAGCTCGAGTCGGGCGTGCACCCGGGAGACCTGGTTGGACTGGTCGATGATCGGCAGCCCGCGGAAGTCGCCGGTCAGGACCCGCTCGTCGGCGCCCGGGTCGCGGCCGAGGAGGTAGGGCGTGTCGAGCTGGAACACGGAGCCGTCGTCGAGGACCACGACACCCAGCGGCGGCCGGATGCCGTTCACCAGGACCGGCGTCTGCTGGACCATGTTGATGCCGCAGATGGCGCAGAAGAGCTGGCGCGGGTCGTTGAAGTGACGGTTCTTGCAGAAGACGCCGCGCACCTCCTCGCGGGGAGCGCCACCGGCCTCGGCGATGACGCTGGGGTCGTCGACGATCGGCAGCGGCTCGAAGTCGTCGTCCTCGAGGTCCCCGATGAGCACCGACTGGAACTGGACCTGCTCGTCGGCCTGCGGCGGGGGCAGTGGCCGGCCGGCCGGGGCGGCCGGAGCCGGCGGGTGCGGGTGGTCGTGACCCGCGTGGTCGTGACCCGCGTGGTCCTCGGCCATCGCCGGCTCGGGCGTCGCGGGCGGGGTCGGTGCAGCAGGGTCCTCAGGCCACACCGCAGGCTCCGGTGCCGCCGGAGCCGGAGGCGCCGCGGGAGCGGACGGGACGGCCGCCACCTCGCCGGTCGGGGCGTCGGCCATCAGCTCCTCGGCCGGGACACCCATGGTGCTGTCCATCGCGGACTCCATCATCATGGAGTCACCCGAGGGCGCACCGGCCGGTACGACGAGCGCCGCAGCCTGGATCACGCCGCCGTCGAGGCGGTACGACGAGCTCGGGTCGGCCGCGTCGGCCCCCGGGAGCGTCACGCTCACCTCGTCGATCGGCCACGGGATCAGCCGCTCGACCCATGCGAGCGAGTCGGCGCCCGAGATCCGCTCGTCGCCCACGTTGACGACGACGTCGCCGTCGACGAAGACCGCGAGGCCGGTCGCGTGCGGCGCGAGGGCCGCGAACCCGGGCGACTGCTCGACAGCGGTCGACAGCATGAGCGCGAAGCCGCGCACGAGCTGCCGACCCTGGCCGCCGTTGGCAGCGACCATCTGTGCGTGGTCGACGTACGGGCGCACCACCTCGGGATCGGTCGAGCCGACCAGCAGCACGACCGGTCCGATCCGGGCGAGGGTGCCCTCGCCGGCGCCGGGAACGACAGTCGCGCGGGTCCAGTCCTCCGCTGACTCCTTCATCACACGATCCTTCCGCCGAAGAAGCGCCACCGGATCAGCGGCACCCGCATCGGTCCGTTGGTCCAGATCCAGACGATGAACCAGATGACCGAGAAGTCGATGAAGAAGGCCCAGAAGAAGAACGACGGCAGGTTGCCGTCGTCGAGGCCGACGGGCATGCCGGGCACCAGGCCGAGCTCGAGGAGGAGCCACACCAGGGCGCCCTCGTTGATCGCCGTGATCAGGCCGAACATGGTCGGCCAGTCCTTCTCCCACCGGAACTGCTGGATCAGGTGGTAGAGGAGCTCCCACAGGATCCCGAGCACCAGCACCGTGGCCAGGATGATGTAGGTCACCCGGTAGTAGTCACCGTCGAACCCGGGGAGCCCGGGCGCGCCGTCGGGCAGGAGCGGCGTGATCAGGAACGTGATGATGCCGCCGAAGACGACGAGCATGAAGATCCGGGTCTGAATCCGCCCGTTCAGGGTGGGCAACATCAGTGAGCTCCTCGCCAGGTCGTGGGGACGGTCGCGCTGCGGGGGTGGGGGGCGGGGTGTCCGGTCACGGCTTGCTCCCGAACAGCCACTTCCACCACTGGATCGTCGAGCGCACCGGCCCGATCCGCTTGCAGAACTTCCGCTTCGCCAGGTCCTGGTAGATCTCCTGTGCCGCGACCTGCAGGCCCAGGAAGGTGTCGACGCCGGGGAAGTAGCCCCCGAGGGTCGTCGCTCCCGAGGCGTACATGGCGCCGCCACCCGACCGGGTGCCGATCAGCTCGAAGTTGCGGTCGACGTTGAGGCGACCCGACGGGTTGCGGCTCGCGCCACCGTGCTCCAGCAGGTCCTTGAGCAGCCGGTGCTCGGCGATGTCCGCCTCGAGGCCGGTGCAGTCGATCACGAAGTCGACCTCGACCGGCACCGTGCCCTGCGCGGTGCGGACGTGGTTGACGATCCGCTCCCCGTTGGGCTGCATGTCGTCGACGGTGCCGACGAGGACCTTGTACCAACCCTCGCGACGCCCCTGGTTCATCTGCTTCTGCCACAGCTTGCGCCAGGGCGTGTTCGTGCCGCCCATCCGCTTGTAGATCTCGGCGCGCTGCTCGCCCTCGAGGCCGCGCACCTGCTTCTTGAGCTGGCCGCCCCACACCGACTTCGGGTAGTTGAAGCCCTGGTAGGCCCAGCCGTTCTCGCCGCGGCGCCGCATGAAGATGCGGGTCTTGCCGCCGCCGGGACGGGGGTCGGTCTCGTTGCCGTAGCCGTCGTTGGTGCCGTGGTAGTAGGTCCGGAACAGGTGGACGATGTTGGTCTGCGCGCCGTGCAGCAGCCGGTCGTCCATCAGTCGTTGCAGCACCCGGGACGCCACGATGCCGCCGCCCCGCACCATCACCGTGCTGGGCTGCTGCATGAGCCGCTCGTAGACGTGCTCGTGCGCCTCGTAGGCGTTGACGATGTGGCGGTAGTCGTTGTGCTCGGTGCGGTAGCGCTGGAGCTCGGGGAGGAACTTCAGTCCGGGGTAGCCGACGGCCAGGTGGACGTACTGCGACCGGAACGCGACCCGCTTCGTGGCCGACGCGCCCTCGGGGGGCGTGAGGATCGTGAAGTAGCCGCCGCCGTACCTCCGGCGGACGATGCGGACCAGGCCCTTGACCAGCATCTCGTCGTAGCCGATCCGGTTCTTCTCGCGCTCCATCGTCTCGAACGCCTGGCCGGCCTTCGGCGTGTAGTAGTCGGCGAAGATCGGCTCGCTGAACAGCTGCCACAGCAGCTTGAGGTTGAAGGTCCGCATCGCCTCGGCGAAGCCGTACGACGGGAAGCCCCAGATGTTGTCCGGGCGGGAGGCCGAGTCGGAGCGGAGCCGTTCACCACGGGGGATCTGCGAGACCCGGGTGAGGTACTCGTAGGTCTGCCAGGGGTGGTCGAGGGTCCCGAGGACCCGCATCTGAGACGTCGGCACTCCCGCGATCCGCAGGTAGTCGACGGTGACGAAGCTTCCGATGCCCGAGCCGACGGTGACGAAGGGGATGTCGACGATCGGGATGCCGGCGCTCGCCACGAGCTCGTCGGTCCAGAAATCGGTGGCGAGCATCTGGTCGGTGAGGTCGCCGGCCGGCATCGGCTGAGCCGGGAGGTACGTGTTGGGGTCCGTTGTCGGTACCACCGATGCTGCAGTGGGCTCGATCAAGGGTGCCTCCTTTGTCGTTGGGAGGTTCCGCCTCAGGTGCGTCCGGAACGCTACACCGGCTACCCGCTGCTGCGCCTCCGAATCGTGAACCGGGAGAGCAACTCGGCAAAAAGCATTCTCGAGGATGAATCGTCGTCGCCGTTTGCGGTTTTGATGAGCCGGATCGGTGGCACATGCCATGCTGTTGACCCGAAAGGCGACGCCGCCCCCCGGTGCATTGCTGGGACGTGGTGCCGCGCCCGACAAGAGCCATCGGAGGATCGCGTGCAGGGCATCGCGGACTATGAGTTCATCCGGCCGCTGGGGGAGTCGAACTACGGCACCAACTACCTGGCGAACGCGCCGGCGCGGCTGGGCATCGCCGCGACCGAGGTGGTCGTCAAGGTGATCGCCGGCCCGACGTCGGACGATGCCTTCCGGCGTGCGACGCGCGAGCTGAAGCACTTCAGCGTCGCGGACTCGGACCGGCTGGTCGCCGTCTATGACGCCGGCCGACACGGCGGCGCCTTCTACTACGCCATGGAGTACCTCCCGCTCGGGTCGCTGGAGAAGCCGAACATGCCGCTCGACGCGGGTCGCGCGGTCGCCGCCGTCCGGGACGCGGCGCTCGCCGCCCACGCCCTGCACGAGCGAGGCATCGCCCACCGCGACATCAAGCCCGCCAACATCCTCATCGCCGAGGACGGCGGCCGGCTCTCCGACCTCGGTCTGTCCCAGCTGCTCTCGCCCGGCATGGTGATGACCGGCCTCGGCCAGATCGGTCTCGAGTTCACCGATCCCTCGATCATGCTCGGCGGCGCGGCCTCCCGGGCCAGTGACATCTGGTCGCTCGGCGCCTGCCTGCACTACGCGCTCACCGGTCGCGGGGTCTACGGCGACCTGCGCAGCACCGAGCCGCTGCTGCTGGTCCGTTCGATCCTGGCGTCACAGCCGAGCCTGGCGTCCGACCTGCCGCCGGAGGCGGCGGAGCTCATCGGCGCCTGCCTCGCGACCGACGTCACCGCCCGGCCGCGCACGGCCGCCGAGGTGGCCGACCGGGCGTCGGGGATTGCCGCTGGGCTGGGGGCGGGAGTCTGACCGGACGACGACGGGGTGTGGTGACGCACACGGGGCCGAAGCGAACGTAGGATTCCTTCGGCCGGCGACGGAAATCACCGATGGGGAGAGTCATGGAACTGCACGAGAGCCTGTATGCCTTGGGGCGGAGCCAGGGCCGGGAGCTCTTCAACGACGCCGACAGCTTCCGTGGCGCCCTCGACGACTATCTCGACGAGGACAGCGCCACCACTGGTGACATCAACCTCCTCGTCGACGCCGTCCGCCTGGGCGCCTACCAGGCGATGATCAGCATGCTCGACAGCGGCGCCGACGCCGACCGCGCGGTCACCGAGGCCGGCAACCGGCTCGCGCGCGACCGCGGCAGCGCCGACGTGGGTGGCGCCAAATGGGCCCTCGCCGTCCTCGGCTACGCAACGGGCAGGGTCTCCGACGTCCAGGTGCGCGCCTACCGCACCCAGCACGCCTCCGCGCCGGTGCCGCCGCCCGCCGGGCCGCCGACAGTGCTGCCGCCGGCCGGTGCGCCGGTGAGCTCGCCGCCGCTCGCCTCCACCCCGCCGCCGGGTGCGAACCAGCCGCCCCCCACGTCTCCGGTGTGGCCGAGCTCCGGCCCCAACCCCGGCACGCCCGCATCGGCGCCGACGCCCGCTCCCGGAGGCACGTACGGCGCGCCGCCGCCCGCGTCGTACGGCGGCTACGGCCACGCCGCGCCGCGCAAGCCCCGCAAGGTCTGGCCGCTCGTCGTCGGCATCGTCGCGGTCGTCGTGCTCATCGGCGGCGGAGTGGTCGGCGGAGTGGTCGTGCTGTCCGGCGACGACGACCCCGAACCGCCGAGCGGCAACGGGAAGACCACCCTGACCACGACGCCCCCCGGTGTTGACGTCTCGTTCGAGGCCCTCAACGAGCGCTACCAGAGCCTCGCGGCACTGGTGACCTCCGGCATGGACGAGTGCGTCGAGGCCAACCCGCAGTCGGGGCAGGCCGAGAAGATCTCGTGCACCTTCCCGGAGGGCACGCTGGTGCTCACGACCTACTCCTCCGACGCCGAGCTGAAGGCCGCCCGCCAGCGGCGGCTCAACTACGACGAGGGCACGATCGTCGCCGACGTCGAGTCCGGCGCCTACTACCGCTTCGACCCCAAGGTCGCCGACGACACGAGCACGGCCGCCCCGATCATCTACTGGGACAGCCAGGCCGGCAGGCAGTCGGCCGAGATCACCGGCGGCACGGGGGTCTCCGCCGACCAGCTCGACCCCGCCTTCAAGGCGGTGTCGGCGACGGTGACGCCGCCCGACGGTCCGACCGACGTCGCGGTCACCGACTTCAACACCCTCTTCGGCATCATCAACTGCCAGCGGATCCCGACCGAGGTCGACGGCGAGACCGAGGAGAGCGAGTGCCGCCGTTCGGGCCGCCGTACCTGGGTCGGCAAGTTCGACAAGGTCAACGACCTCCGCCGCTACCGCAGCAACGCGAAGACGCTGACGCGGCAGGACGACGACCTGGTCGTGGACTACTGGTACAACGACGACAACAGCAACGGTCAGCAGGACGCCGACGAGCCCGAGCAGGGCAAGATCTACGGCTACATCGAGGAGCAGGACAGCGGCAACAACTTCGGCGTCCTCTACATCGACGACCTCGACTGCCGCTGCTACCTGCAGATGTACGACAAGGGTCAGGCCCAGCCCGAGAACCTCTACGACCTCATCTTCTAGTCGGCGCGAGCGTGTCGCCGACGGAGCGGCACCGCCCGGACCATCGCTTCGCTCGGTCCGCGGGCGCCGCTCCGTGCGGGCTTCGCCCGCGGGCGCCACGCTGCCGCGCGCGCGGTTGACGTGGTCAGGGGTTGCGGTCGTCTGGCGGCTTCCGGCAACGCCGCCGCTGGTTGAGGTGCGAGGCGACCTCGGGGCAACGCCGGCGCTGGCTGAGGTGCGGGGCGACGACGGCATCGCCGCCGCTGGTTGAGGTGCGAGGCGCGCTAGCGCCGAGCCTCGAAACCAAGGCGTCCGTCAGGGCGCGTCGAGGGTGTCGGCGAGCTCGGGCAGCGCGAGGGTGCGGTCGGGGTCGACCGGGCGGTCGCTGGCTCCGGCGCCGAGGTCGGCGCGGGCGATGATCACCATGGAGGTGTCGTCGCCGCCGATCTGGGCGGGCTCCTCCAACCAGCTGGGGAGCTGCTCGCGCATCCACTCGAGGCCGCGGGTGCGGCCGAACTCGACGAGCTGCTCGCCGGTCTGGCGCCACCAGCCGCCGGCGTCGACCCGGGAGGTTCCGAAGCCGTCGGTGCAGAGGAAGGCGAGGGCGACGTCCTCGACGCGGGTGTCGATGACCGCGGTGCGCAATGCGCGCAGCGGCTCGGGCTCGCACAGCGAGCTGGTGTGGAGACCGTCGAGCTGGGGGTCGTCGGGGACGGCGCGCAGCGCCTCGCCCTGGTCGGTGACCAGCACCGCGTCGCCGTCGCCGATCTGGAGCACGACGAGGAGATCGCCGGAGACGGCGGCGCCGAGCAGCGTGGTGCCGTAGGGCCGCAGCGGGTCGTCGGCCGCTGCCGCTTCGCGCTCGTCGGCGAGGTCGAAGGGGTTCGCCTCGATGTGGTGGCGGACCTTGGTGACCCAGGTGTCGACGATGGAGGCCGCAGCTGCGGTCACGACGTCGCCGGCCGCTTCCGGGTCGGTCAGCTCGCCGACGACGCGGCGCAGCACCTCGACCGCGCTGACCGCCGCGAGGGCCGAGCCGATGTCGCTGCGGAAGTGGGCCTTGTGGCCGTGCCCGTCGGCGACGGCCGCCACCGCCTGGGAGCCGTCGGACCAGGAGAGGATCGCGTCCTGCAGGGGGAGCTCGTCACGGACGTGCACGGAACCGATCCGGGAAGCGGAGAGGACCGTCCACCCCGGCAGGTGCTGCTCGCGGGTCACCCGAGCGTGCTCCAGATCGGGTCGCCGATGGGACTCGGCGGCACTGCAGTGAGACCACCACCGCCGCCGACGACCGGCCGCGAGGCGACCTTGCTGGCGGCCTTGGACGCCCAGACGATGTACTCGACCAGCTGCTCGGGGTTGTCCGCGCGCAGCAGCGGCACGTCCTCGTCGCCGATGAACCGGCGCAGGGAGTGCATGTCGGCGTCGCGCCCGACGCCGAGCGCGAGCCGGACGGCCGTCGCGCCCCAGCGGTTGTTGAGCAGTGCCTGGAGGCCCTCGGCGAACGTGGTGCCGCTGCTCTGGGTCGGGCGGCCGTCGGAGACCAGGATGATCGCCGGGGGATAGGCGCTGGTGCCCTCGTCGAGGTGGGAGAGGGCGTCGGTGAGGGTGACCAGGGCGCTGCCGAGCTCGGTGAACCCCCGCGGGACCGCCTCGAGCCGCTCCCAGTGGATCTGGTCGACGGGCGTGGGCTCCTCGATCACCCAGCGCGGCTCGTTGGCGAACGCGAGGACCCGGATCAGCATCTCGGCGTGCGGGTTGGCCCGAGCCTCGTCCTTGAGGTGCGGGAGAACTTCGGAGATGGCGTTGTTGAGCGCCTGGATGCGGCCGCCTCGCATCATCGACCCGGAAACATCCAGGACGAAAATGAAGTGGAGGGGCTTGCGCGCCAAGGCGCCGCCCAAGCGGTCACTCATGCCATCTCCTGTTACCGGGTTTGGACGCCGCCGTCTCTGATCAGGCTATAGATTGTCACACACTGACAATGGTTCGGGACGGTTCCGGACGCGGAACGTGAAGCACGGAGGTCGGCAACACCCATGGTGCTTGCAGAAGGCGTCGAGGTCGACCTCGGCCCGTTGGGCCGAGCCCGCGTCACCTCCCTGCTGGGCCAGGGCGGCCAGGGCTACGTCTTCGAGGTACGCCGCGACACCGGTGAGCCGCTCGCGCTGAAGTGGTACAAGCCCGAGAGCGCCACGACCGAGCAGTACCAGGAGATGCAGCAGCTGGTCGAGATCGGCTCACCGCACCGGCGCTTCCTCTGGCCGCTGAGCATGGCCCGGGTGCCGAGCCAGCCGAGCTTCGGCTACGTCATGCACCTGCGCGACCCGCGGTTCCTCGAGCTCAGCTACCTCCTGCTCAACGCCGACCGCGACGGCAACCCGCTCGACGTCTCGTTCTCCTCGATCATCGAGCTGTGCCGCCAGCTGAGCTACAGCTTCCTCCGCCTGCACGCGCGCGGCCTCTGCTACCGCGACATCTCCTTCGGCAACGTCTTCTTCGAGCCGACCGGCGGCGACGTCCTCATCTGCGACAACGACAACGTCGGCATCGACAACGGCACCGGGCGGGTGCTCGGGACGCCGTACTTCATGGCGCCCGAGGTGGTCCGCGACACGACGTACCGGACCCTCCCCAACACCGACACCGACCGGCACTCGCTCGCGGTCCTGCTGTTCTACTCGCTGTTCCTCGGCCACCCGCTCGAGGGTGCGCGAACCGACGCCGGCGTGCGCGACGCGCACTGGCTGATGACGCACTTCGGCACCGACCCGCTGTTCTGCATGCACCCGACCGACGACACGAACCGACCGGCCGAGATCGTCCAGCAGTACTGGAAGATCTACCCGCAGTTCCTCCGGGACCTGTTCGTGCAGGCGTTCGTCGACGGCATCGAGCGGCCCGGCGCCCGGGTCACCGAGGGTCAGTGGATCAAGGCGATGGACCGGCTGCGCGACGGCCTGCTCGCGTGCCCGACGTGTGGCACCACCAACTTCTGGAGCAGCGGCGAGCCCGACCCGGTGTGCTGGCAGGACGGCACGCCCGTGACGCCGCCGTACCTCCTCCAGGTCGGGCGGCGCACGGTCGCGGTCGGGCCGCAGGCCGCCATCCGGTCCGACCACCTCGCGTCGGGCGTCGACCACCCGGTCGTCCTCGGCGACCTCCGGCAGCACCCGCAGGCTCCCGACCGGTGGGGCCTGCACAACGCCTCCGACTTCCCCTGGCCGGTCGCCTATCCCGGCGGCCAGAGCTTCGTGCTCGACCCCGACCGCACCATCGAGCTCGTCCCCGGCGCCCGGATCACGATCCGTAACGCCACGGTCCAGGTGCGGAAGCCGTCGGCGGGTCCGCACGGCGCACCCGCCTAGGCTGGCTGCATGTCTCCGCTGGTGGTCGAGGTGGACGGTCGGGTCCTCCACCTCGAGGGGAACACCGTGATCCGTATCGGTCGGGCGATCGAGGCCGAGGTCGTCCTCACCGCCGGCTCGGTCTCACGCCAGCACGCCGAGCTCCGCCCCGTCGACGGACAGTGGGTGCTCGTCGACACCGGGAGCCAGTTCGGGACGTTCGTCAACGGCGTCCGGATCACCGAGCACCCGATCACCGGGCGGACCGACGTGCGCTGCGGACCGGTCGCGCCCGGTGCCCAGCTCACGATCACCCCCGCCGGCATGGTGGCCGGCGACGGGAAGGCGGCGGTGCACGCGCCCTCGCCTCCACCTCCACCTCCACCACCACCGCCGCCGCC
>NZ_JACEHF010000301.1 GCF_014180685.1 Nocardioides pelophilus
ATCACGCCGGCGTCCTTGCGGCACTCCACGCCCGCGGTCTGGGCGGCGAGATCCTGCACCGTGAAGGTCCGCTTGGCCTGCGACCGCGACATCCGGCGGCCAGCACCGTGCGACGCGGAGCAGTACGACGCCTCGTTGCCGAGGCCGCGTACGACGTACGAGCCGGTGCCCATCGAGCCCGGGATCAGGCCGTACTCGCCCGCGCCCGCCCGGATCGCGCCCTTGCGGGTCACCACGAGGTCGACGCCGTCGTACGTCTCCTGCGCCACGTAGTTGTGGTGCGCGGAGATCTGCTCGCCGAACCCCACCTCGAGGCCACGCTCCGCGAACGCCCGACCGACCACCTCGCAGAACAGCGCCATCATGACGGCGCGGTTGCGGGCGGCGTACTCCTGCGCCCAGTAGAGGTCGCTGAGGTAGGCGTCCATCTCCGCCGTGCCGGCCAGGAACACCGCGAGGTCGCGGTCGGGCAGGCCCAGGTTGTGATCCAGCCCCTTGGCCTTGTAGATGTGGCGCTCGGCGATCTCCTTGCCGATGTTGCGGCTGCCGGAGTGCAGCATCAGCCACACCTGGCCGTCGTCGTCGGACGTCAGCTCGATGAAGTGGTTGCCGCCGCCCAGCGAGCCCATCTGCTGCTTGGCCTTGCGCTCCCGGTCCTGGACGTCGTCGTGCAGCGCGCCGAAGCGCGCCCAGAACCGGTCCCAGCCCGCGAGGTGGCCGTGGTTGAGTCCGAGGCGGCGTACGTCGGGCATCGAGCTGTGCGACGAGAAGCCCACCGGGATCGCCTTCTCGACGGCCAGGCGCAGCGCGTGCAGGTCGTCGGGGAGGTCCGCCGTGGTGAGGCTGGTGCGCACCGCCTGCATGCCGCAGCCGATGTCGACACCGACCGCAGCCGGCGACACCGCGTTGCGCATCGCAACCACCGAGCCGACCGTCGTGCCCTTGCCGAGGTGGACGTCGGGCATCACCCGGAGGCCGTGCACCCAGGGCAGCCGCGAGATGTTGCGCAGCTGGTCGAGCGCCTGCTGCTCGACGTCCTCGACCCGCGCCCACATCAGGGTGTCGGCCTGCGCGCCGGGCAGGCGCACGGGCAGGGTGGCGGTGTCCATGGTGTTCATCCTCCTTCGGGTTCCGTCTTGGTTTCGAGGCTCGCTTCGCTCGCACCTCAACCAGCGACGACCAGTGACCACCAGCGACGACCGGCGACGACCGGCGACGACCGGCGACGACCAGCAGTACGTCTACGTGCGACGAGCACCCCTTGCAGGAGTCGAACCTGCGGCCTCCGCGTTCGTAGCGCGGCACTCTGTCCCGCTGAGCTAAAGGGGTCTGGCGAGCGGAGACGGTACGGCGGGGGACCCGCGCCGGCCTAGCGACTTTGGCGCGACAGCGGAAGCGCGTTGACCGAGGCCGGATCCAAGGCCGGGTGAGGGACCACCTCGACGACGTACGCGTCGTGGTCGGAGAGTGTGGCGCCGGCGTGCTCGGCCGGGTGCCGCTCGGCGCGGCGAAAGCCCCACTGCGCCGGGACCGCGACGTGGTCGATCGTCCGGCCGGCGTCGTGCTGGCTCAGGAGGTCAAGCGTCGGGATCTGCGTCTGCAGGCGTTCGGCGGCGGCGCGCAGGCGGCTGCGGCTGGCGGCCGCGGGCGAGGAG
>NZ_JACEHF010000302.1 GCF_014180685.1 Nocardioides pelophilus
ACGACGGCGTGCACCTCGCCGCCGGCGAGCAGGTCGAGCGCGCGCACGCCCTGGGAGGTGGCCATCTCGGCGGCGTGGTCGACGTTGCCGTAGCGGATCACGCTGGCGCCCTCGGGCGGCAGCGGGGAGAGCCAGGCGTGCTGGGTCGCGAGCACCCGCGTCGCGGGGAGCAGGGCGAGCGCGCCGCCGCCGCAGCCCTGGCCGAGGATGACCGACACCGTCGGCACCGTCATCGTCACCAGGGTCGCGATGCAGCGCGCGATCTCTCCGGCGATCGCGCCCTCCTCCGCCTCGGGCGACAGCTCCGCGCCCGGGGTGTCCACGACGGTGACCAGCGGCAGCCGGAGCTCCTCGGCGAGCCGCATCGCGCGCCGCGCCTCGCGGAGCGCGGCCGGCCCCATCGGGGTGGCCGCCGTCTGCCGGGTGTGGTCCTGCCCGACCAGCACGCACGGGACGCCGTCGACCCGGGTGAGGGCGACGACGACGGTCTCGTCCCGCTCCCCCTCGTCGGTGCCGCGGAGCCGCAGCGTGCCACTGGCGCCGTACTTGAGGAGGTCGCGGACGCCGACGCGCGCCTCGGCCCGGGTGCGGGTGATCGAGTCCCAGGCGTCCGGCGCGGCGGTGCCGTCGGCCACCGGGGTACGCCGCTCGAGGGTGCCCGGGGCGGGCGGGTCCACCACCACCGCGAGCGCCTGGTCGACGAGCCACCGGAGGTCCTCGGGGGCGGCGACCGCGTCGATCACGCCCTTGGCTGCGAGGTTCTCGGCGGTCTGCACCCCCTCGGGGAACGGCCGGCCGTTGAGCGCCTCGTAGACCTTGGGGCCGAGGAAGCCGACGAGCGCGCCGGGCTCGGCGACGGTGACGTGGCCCAGCGACCCCCAGGACGCGAAGACGCCGCCGGTCGTGGGGTGCCGCAGGTGCACCATGTAGGGCAGCCCGGCCGCGCGGTGCTCCATCAGCGCCCGGGTGATCTCGATCATGCGGACGAACGCGCGGGTGCCCTCCTGCATCCGGGTGCCGCCGGACGCCGTGCTGGCGACGACGGGGATACCGGCGGCCGTCGCGCGTCGTACGGCGCTCGCGATCCGCGCCGCCGCGGCGACGCCGATCGAGCCCGCGAGGAAGGAGAACTCGTTGACGATGAACCCCACCGGCCGCCCGTTGACGGTCCCCCGGCCGGTCAGCACCGACTCGTCGGTGCCGGCGCGCTCGGCCGCAGCCCGGAGCTCGTCCTGGTAGGCCTCGTTGTGGTGGCTGATGTCGACCGGCTCGTCCCACGACTCGTAGGAGCCCTCGTCGAGCACCAGGTCGATCAGCTCACGCGCGGTCCAGCGACGGCTCGTCCCCATGGCGTCGAATCCAACCACGCGCCGGCCGAGGAGGTCGCGCGAAGACCGTCGCGCGAGCACCCGTAAGGTGGGTCGATGCCCTCCGCAGAGCCACTCCTGGTGATCACCAACAGTGACGCCGGGACCGCCGACGACACCGCACTCGCGGCAGCGCTCGACGTGCTGCGCGGCTCGACGTCCGTCGAGGTGTGCGCGACCGCGGCGCCCGGCGAGCTCGACGGGGTACTGCACCGGGCCGGCTCGCGACGGGTCGTCGTGGCCGGCGGCGACGGCAGCCTGCACGC
>NZ_JACEHF010000303.1 GCF_014180685.1 Nocardioides pelophilus
GGCCTGGAGCTCCATGTACGGCGAGCGGCAGATGTTCGCCGTACACACGAACAGGACGCTGAGTGCTCCGGCCGCAGCGCGCGCGCCGTCGCTGGTCTCGGCCTCCTCGCTGGCCGGCGCCACGTCGACCGCCGCAGTGACCGGTCCGGTCGCCCGGCCGGTCGCTCGGCCGGCGGCGGGCGCGTCGTCGCTGACCAGGTCGAGGTAGCCCGCGTCGCGCAACGCGACGAGCACGTCGTCGAGAGCGTCGTCGATGGTGCGCCCGGTGGTGTCGACCCGGACGTCGGCGTCCTGCGGCTCCTCGTAGGGCGAGGAGATGCCGGTGAACTCGGGGATCTCGCCCCGGCGCGCCTTGGCGTAGAGCCCCTTGCGGTCGCGGCGCTCGCACTCCTCGAGCGGGGTCGCGACGTGCACGAGGAAGAAGGCGCCGCCGGCGTCGGCGACGTAGTGCCGCACCTGCTGGCGGGTCTCGTCGAACGGCGCGATCGGGCTGCAGACCGCGACGCCGCCGTGACGCGAGATCTCGGCCGCGACCCAGCCGATCCGGCGGATGTTGGTCTCGCGGTCGGCCTTGGAGAAGGTGAGGCCGGCCGAGAGGTTGCGGCGCACCACGTCGCCGTCGAGGCTGGTAAGGCTGCGACCGCCGTGCTCGAGCAGCCGGTCCATCAGGGCCTGGGCGAGCGTCGACTTGCCGCTGCCGGAGAGGCCGGTGAAGAAGATGACGAGGCCCTGCTCCTCGGGGGCGGGCCGGTCGGCGGCCACGATGTCGGCGACCACGCCGGCCGGGGTGCCGCCGGGCTGCAGGTCCACCACCGGGTCCGGGCCGGCGTAGTTGGCGATCACCTGTGCCCGCAGGGCGGCGTCGGCAGCGGGGTCGCCGTGGGTTGCGAGCGGGACCGCCACCACGTCGACAGCGCTGCCGGTCACGCCGACCAGATCGGCGACGCGCTGGGTGGCGCGGAGCAGCCCGACAGGGGACAGCGCCGGCGTACCGCGGCCGACCAGCGCCAGCACGGCGACATCGCCGAGGCCGCGCAGTTGCGCGACCTGGTCGTCGGTGAGCGCGTCGGTGACCGTGACGAAGGTGCGGCCGGAGTAGCGCTCGCGCACCTCGGAGGGCGGCAGGTAGAGCCGGCGGAACGGGCCGTACTGCGCATGGGTCAGGGGCGTGACCGACCAGCGGACGCCGGCGCCGCTCACCGTCGCGAGCGGCAACCCCTCGGGGTCGACCAGCTCGACGGCACCGCCGTCGGCCACCTGCGCGGCGATCTCGTCGGGGAGGGCGAGGGTGACCGGGCTGCCCGGTTCGTTGAACCCCAGCGTCGGTGCCATGGCCCCGACCGACAGCAGCTCGAGGTCGTCGAGCTCGCGCGGCGACGGGCAGTGCTGAGGTGCGGGCGGGTTCGACACGATTCCTATCTTGTCAAACACACGCTAGACACTAGGAATTGTCTGTCACGTGGTCTCGTGACGGTCGCTGCGCGACCTCCTCGACCAACGGGGGGGGCGGGTCGCTGGGCGACCTGCTCGACCGACGGGGGGCGGGTCGCTGGGTGACCTCCTCGACCGACGGGGGGCGGGTCGCTGGGTGGCCTCCTCGACCGACGGGGG
>NZ_JACEHF010000304.1 GCF_014180685.1 Nocardioides pelophilus
CGGCCCCCGATCGACGGTCGTCGCGCCACCACCGTCGTTCGAGGGCCGCCGCCACGCTGCCGAAGCCGGCGACCGGGTGGCCGCGCCGCGGATCTGCGAGGAGCAGGTCCGCGGCGAAGCCGAGCGCCAGACCGGCCGCGCGGCTCATCGGCCTGGTCATCGGCCTGGTCATCGGCCTGGCCACCAGCTCGTCAGAGGCTGGCAGCGAGGGCGCGCCGGTCGAGGTCGGCCCGAGCAGCGTCGTGCAGGCGGCCGACGAGTGCGACCAGCCCGACCCCGATCGCCGCCCACAGCGCCGTGAGCGTCATCAGCGAGCCCACCCGGAACGACCAGAGCGTGTCGGCCGGGAAGTCGCCGAGCTCGTTGACCGACGGCAGCAGCATGGCCGCCACCAGGACGACCGCGACGTAGCCCGCGGCGGCGAGTGCGACCGCCGTGTAGCCGTCGAGGCGGGCAGCCAGCCGCCGGGCGACCACGNGCCGGGCGACCACGACCGCCGCGATCGCGGCCAGCACCGAGATCAGCAGGAAGCCGAAGTACGACGCCGTCCGGCCGCCGATCGTCTCGCCGCTGCCGACGGCGGGCGGGGTCGCGGGGTACTTCAGGAACGGCACCAGCGCGACCGCGACGAAGCCCACCACCGCGACCGCGGCGGTCGAGCCGCGCGCGGAGAGCGAGCCGAGCCGGCCGACCGCGGCCGCGCTCGCGAGGGCGGCGAGACCGCCGAACGCGGGCCCGACGACGACCAGGCCGGTCAGCAGGCCCCACGTCCTCTGGTGGGTGCGCGAGACCTCGGTCTCGCCCTCGGCCGGGGCCTCCTCGGCCGCGACCTCGTCGTGGGTCGGCTCGGCGGAGTGGGCCTCCTCGAGGGCGATCGCGTCGTCGACGTACGGCTCAGCGGCGAAGAACGCGACGGCGAAGGCGAAGATGCCGGCGACCAGGCCGATCGCGAGCCCACGGACGAGGAACGCGGCCGGCGTGAGGGCAGGGTGAACCCGGGAGTTGTTGCTCACGGCGCGCCCGATCAGTGGCAGGGGTAGCCGAGCAGGTGCCGGGCGTCGTGCACCCACTCGTGCACCGCCGTCCCGGCGGGAAGGGAGATCGCACCCTGGCTGGCGCTGACGAAGAAGATCGCGAGCATCGCGAGCAGGCCGAAGAAGGCCAGCCAGGCGCCGACCTGCAGCAGCGGGACGGTGGGGATCTCGACGGACGTGCCGGAGAGGGGAGCAGCAGACAACTGCGACATGGAGCCTCCTCAGGGATTCTGCGTCCCTGTCGTTGGGGTGGGAGTTTGCGGACCCTCGGGTCTGACTCCACCGCTCGCCGACGCATGATCGGAGGCGATGTCACAGTAGCGCGACTGTGCCGGATTCCCACCGGCTTCCTCGTGCCCGCGACTGCAGCCTAGGGCATGTCCGCGAGCGCCCGGAACAGGCGCTCCGACACGAACGGCGATCGCACCGCGATCCGCACCCAGGCGTCGTCGAGACCGGGGAACGTGTCGGCCCGGCGTACGGCGATGCCCGCCTCCCGCAGCCGGCCGTGCACCCCGCGGCCGACCCGTGCGAGCACGAACGACGCCGCCGACTCGAGGT
>NZ_JACEHF010000305.1 GCF_014180685.1 Nocardioides pelophilus
GCGGGGTCGCGCGGCCACCTCGGCCGGCGGTCCGACCTGCGCCACCGTGCCTGCGTCGAGCACGGCCACCGACGTCGCCAGGGTGAGGGCGTCGAGCGCGTCGTGGGTGACGAGCACGGTCACGCCGGCGAAGTCGGCGAGGTGGCGGCCGAGCTCGATCCGCAGCGTCGCCGCGACGCCGACGTCGAGGCCGGTGAAGGGCTCGTCGAGCAGGAGCAGGTCGGGCTCGGTCACGAGCGCCCGCGCGATGGCCACCCGTTGGGCCTGGCCGCCGGACAGCTGGCCAGGCCGGCGGTCGGCGAGACCGGCGATCCCGAGCCGCTCCAACCAGTCGCGCGCCGCGGCGCGGGCACCGGTCCGCTCCGCCCGCCGGGCCCGCAGCCCGAACGCCACGTTGTCGAGCGCCGACAGGTGCGGGAAGAGCCGCTGGTCCTGGAACACCACGCCGACGTTGCGCTCCTGCGGGGTCCGCGCCAACAGGTCGACCCCGTCGAGGTGGGCGTGCCCGGATGCCGGCACCAGGCCGGACAGCGCGTGCACGAGCGTGCTCTTGCCGGCGCCGTTGGGGCCGACCACGGCGACCACCTCGCCCCGGGTGGCCGACAGAGCGGCGTCCAGCCGACCGGGGACCGAGAGGTGGGCGTCGAGGCCGCTCCCGGGGCTGGTCACGGGGCCGGTCGTGGACCTGGTCACGGGGCCGACACCAGCCACCGGTCGCGCAGCGCGACCAGGACCGCGATCGAGACGATCAGCATCACCAGGCTCAGCGCGAGCGCGGCGTCGCNGCGCGAGCGCGGCGTCGCCGTCGGACTGGCGGGCGACGTAGATCAGGGTAGGCATCGTCTGGGTGGTGCCGGGGTAGTTGCCGTTGAAGGTGATGGTGGCGCCGAACTCGCCGAGGGAGCGCGCCCACGCGAGCACCATCGCGGCCGCGATCCCCGGCAGCGCGAGCGGCACGGTGACCCGGCGGAACGTGGTCCACCGCGAGGCGCCCAGGGTCGCCGCGGCGTCGTCGTACCCGCTGCCGGTCGTGCGGAGGGCGCCCTCGATGGTGATCACCAGGAACGGGAGAGCGACGAAGACGTGCGCCAGCACCACGCCCCAGGTCGTGTAGGGGAACGCGAACCCGGTCGCGTCGAGGAGCGGCTCGCCGAGCAGTCCCGACCGTCCGAACGCCGCCCGCAACGCGATGCCGGCCACGACCGGCGGGAGCACCATCGGCACGATCACCAGCGCCCGGAGCAGCCGGCGACCGGGGAACTCCACGCGCGCGAGGAGCCAGGCGAGCGGGAGTCCGACCGCCAGCGAGACGAGGGTCGCGGCGGTCGAGGTCGAGACGGAGAGCCACAGCGCCTGGCGGGCGGTCTCGGAGGTGAGCTGACGGGGGAGCTCGGTCGGGTCGGTGGCGACGACCAGCGCGGCCAACGGCACCAGGAGCAGCAGCACCGCGGCGGCCGCCGGGGCCATCAGCACCAGCGGCGCCCGGCCGAGGGGG
>NZ_JACEHF010000306.1 GCF_014180685.1 Nocardioides pelophilus
CCCACGCGGGGTGCTCCGCCCCCCCGCGGCCGATGTCGAGGTGGCAGTGGTTGTCGACGACGGGGTGCGGCAGCGGCTCCGGCGCCGGCGGCCGGTCGTGGGAGGCGGCGTCGCTCACCCGGCGACCCGCTCCAGGATGGCGTCGGCGAGCACGTCCGGCAGCTGGGTCGGGATCCAGTGCGAGGCGCCTTCGAGCACGACGAGCTCGAACGGGCCGTCGACCCAGTCCCTGCTGCGCTCGGCGCCCCATCGTCCGAGCGCCACGTCCTTGGTGCTCCACACCATCGTCGTCGGGGCGGCGACCCGGAATCGGACGATCCGGGGGTCGGTGAGGAAGATCCCGCGGTAGCAGCCGATCGACGACGAGAGCGCGCCGTCGTCGACGATCTCGCTCCGGAAGCGGGCGACGTCCTCCTTGGACATGCCGCCCTTGCGCAGCTGGAGGTCGAACCAGGCGGCGCGGCGGGTGGCGATCAGCTCGGGCACGAACGGCAGCTGGAAGAGCAGCATGTAGTAGGACTTCAGCAGCTGGTCGGACCTCACCATCGCCTTCATCATCGCGGCCGGGTGCGGCACCGAGACCGCCGTCAGGCTGCGCACCTTGTCGGGGTGGAGGCCGGCGACAGCCCACGCGGTCGCCGCTCCCCAGTCGTGTCCGACGACGTGGGCGCTCCCGCCGACCTCGTCGATCAGCGCGACGACGTCGGCGACGAGGGCCGGCAGCCGGTAGTCACGGCGCCGCTTCGGCCGGGCGCCCGGCGCGAAGCCGCGCCGGTCCATCGCCAGCGTGNAGCGTGCGGTAGCCGGCGGCGTTGAGGATCGGCGCGACGTGGCGCCAGACCGTCGCCCGCTCGGGCCAGCCGTGCAGGAGCACGATCGGCTCGCCGTCGGCCGGGCCGTCGTCGAGTACGTCGAACACCAGCCCGTCGCGCTCGACCGCGCTGATCCGTTGGTCAGTCCTCATCCACATGCACCACCTGGTAGACCTCCCGCTTGGGGAGCCCAGTCGTCTTGGCCACTGCGGCGATCGCGTCCTTGCGGCTCAGTCCGTCGTCCACCAGGGCGTCGACCGCGGACCGCAGGCTAGCGGGATCGGTGTCGACGGCGCTGTGAGGCGCCGCACCCGCGACGACGATCGTCACCTCGCCCCGCACACCGTCGGCAGCCCACTCGGCGAGCTCGCCGACCGACCCGCGTCGTACCTCCTCGTAGGTCTTGGTCAGCTCGCGGCACACCGCCGCCGGCCGGTCGCCGCCGAACGCACCCGCCATCGCCGACAGCGCGGCGCCGGTGCGGTGGGGCGCCTCGAAGAACACCATGGTCCGCGGCTCGGCTGCGAGCTCGGCCAGCCGGCGGGAGCGCTCGCCGCCCTTGCGCGGCAGGAAGCCCTCGAAGCAGAACCGGTCCACCGGCAGGCCCGAGACCGCGAGCGCGGTCAGGACCGCGCTCGGCCCCGGCACCGCGGTGACGTGCACGCCGGCCG
>NZ_JACEHF010000307.1 GCF_014180685.1 Nocardioides pelophilus
CCCGCAAGCCTCGCGCCTGACCCACCGACCCGTCGCCAACTTGGCGCCGGGTCGGCGGCCTTTTGGCACGAGTTCGAGCCGGGTCAGGTCTGGTTGACAGCGACGGTCTGGTGGACGTCGACGCGCATCAGGCGGGCGGCGAGGTCGACGAGGGGGCCGAGCAGGACGATGACCGCGATGGTGCCGGGGCCGATGGTGGCGCCCAGCAGCCAGCCGACCAGCGCGCCTCCGCCCTGGACCGCGCTGTAGCTCCACTTGAACGGGAGCGGCGGATCCCACGCCAGACCGGCTGCCTCGGCCGGGCCGGCGCCGGTGCGGCTGCCGAGGTAGGCCGCGATGCCGATCGCCAGCACGGGGAACGCCACGACGAGCAGCGCGATCCGGGCCGGCCATCCGTCCGGGGTGCTGAGGAGGTCGAGCGCCACGGAGACGGTGACCCCGACCAGCGCGACCTGGACCACGGTGCCGACGCCCGGGTAGACCTTCCGGGCGGCGGCGAGGGCGACGAACACCACGCCGACCAGCAGGTTGGCGACCCAGAACGACAGGTCGAAGGTGAGCGCGATCCCGTTGACGAGCGTGGAGTAGCCGTCCGATCCGAGGTCGGCGGTGAGCAACAGCGCAACGCCGACGCCGAGAACCACGCAGCCCCCGAGCAGGAGGACCAGCCGACCGAGCGAGGGCACCGGATCACTATGTCAGGCCGCACCTGAGGCGGTTGTGGGTGACAATGGATCCCATGGGGGGAGTGAGGCTGGGCGTGGGCGCCGCATTTTTCGCGGTCGCCCTGACGGCCTGCGCCGCGCCGGAGCCGGCTGCCGAGCCGCCGCGGGCCGCGGCGTCGCCGACCGAGACGAGCGACCAGCCCCAGCGCAAGAAGCCCGTGTCCCGCGGCGAGGGCGGGGCGCGGTTCGACGTACCGGATGCGGTGATCCTCGAGCAGCTGCGCCGCGCGGCGGAGCGGATCGCCCAGAACTACACCGCGCCCCCGACGCCGACCCCGGCCGACGTCGACCCCGGCACCAACCGCGGTCTCGGCTACCAGCTGATGCTGGACTTCGGCTTCCCCGAGGAGCAGTGGCGCTTCCTCGACTGGCTGTGGCAGCGCGAGTCCGGGTGGAACCACCTGGCCGACAACCCGACCTCGTCCGCCTACGGCATCCCCCAGTCGCTGCCGGGCACCAAGATGGCGGTCGTGGGCGACGACTGGCGCACCAACCCGGAGACGCAGATCCGCTGGGGTCTGGCCTACATCGCGGCGCGGTACGGCACTCCCGAGCGCGCGTGGCAGCACTCCGAACGCGTCGGCTGGTACTGAGCCGCGCGGAACGGCGTCAGGCCGGGAGCGGC
This sequence comes from Nocardioides pelophilus, assembly GCF_014180685.1. GTDB lineage: Bacteria > Actinomycetota > Actinomycetes > Propionibacteriales > Nocardioidaceae > Nocardioides > Nocardioides pelophilus. Next base: position 1,351 of record NZ_JACEHF010000307.1, read on the forward strand.
AGGCCGTTGTCGGCGGCGGGGAGCTC
>NZ_JACEHF010000308.1 GCF_014180685.1 Nocardioides pelophilus
GGTCAACGCCCCGGGCTTCGGGGCGGTCGCCGACATCGGCGCGGTGTCGTCGACTGCGGTGACCAAGCTCGTCCAGGACGGCACCGGCGGCGAGAACATGGTCTCCGAGGTGACCACCACGGTCGGAGACGTGCGGCTGCTGACCGGACTGCTCGGCGGCATCACCATCCGGCTGTCCGACGACGTCGTGACGCGCGCCGAGTCCGACGGCACCACCGGGTCCGCCAGCCGCAGCAACGTGGTGGCGGAGGTGATCGTGGCCGGCGTGACCATCGCCACCATCAACACGCCGGACCAGCTGGTCAACGTGCCTGTCAACCTCGGCCTGGCCAACATCACGCTCCAGGTCGGGCTCGGCACGTTCACCGATTCCTCGGCCGGCGCCGTCGGGACCGGCGCCCAGGACGCGGTGCTCCGTGTCGTCCTGCACGCCGACCTGCTCGGCTTCGACGCCGTCGACCTGACCCTGGCGATCGGTCCCGCGGATGTCTCGGCCACCGCTCCGACGGGTGGGGTCGAGTGCGACGTGGTCGACAGCGACGACGACGGCCTCACCGACGACGAAGAGGGCACCATCGGCACCGACCCCCTCGACCCCGACACCGACAACGACGGCATCAACGACGGCGACGAGGTCGACGGCACCACCAACACCGACTACGGCAACGCCCCCACCGACCCCCTCGACCCCGACAGCGACGACGACGGGCTCACCGACGGCGAAGAGACCGGCACCCACAACACCGACCCCAACGACCCCGACACCGACGACGGCGGAGTGCCGGACGGCATCGAGGTCGACGTCGACGGCACCGACCCCCTCGACGGCACCGATGACCTGGTCGACGACGACGCCGACAACGACGGCCTCACCGACACCGAAGAAGGCACCATCGGCACCGACCCCCTCGACCCCGACACCGACGACGACGGCATCAACGACGGCGACGAGGTCGACGGCACCACCAACACCGACTACGGCAACGCCCCCACCGACCCCCTCGACCCCGACAGCGACGACGACGGGCTCACCGACGGCGAAGAGACCGGCACCCACAACACCGACCCCAACGACCCCGACACCGACGACGGCGGAGTGCCCGACGGCATCGAGGTCGACGTCGACGGGACCGACCCCCTCGACGGCACCGATGACCTGGTCGACGACGACGCCGACAACGACGGCCTCACCGACACCGAAGAGGGCACCATCGGCACCGACCCCCTCGACCCCGACACCGACAACGACGGCATCAACGACGGCGACGAGGTCGACGGCACCACCAACACCGACTACGGCAACGCCCCCACCGACCCCCTCGAC
>NZ_JACEHF010000309.1 GCF_014180685.1 Nocardioides pelophilus
CCCGGGCCGGCAGCGCCGCCACCACCAGGACCGCCGCCGCCGTCATGCCGCCGAGGAGCACCCCGACGTCGGTGCGGACCGCGGCCGGGAGCAGCGCCACGGCCACGACCGCGAGCGCCGCCTGGACCGCCTGCCCCGACCCGCGGTCCCAGACCACCGACCGCAGCCCGCGGCCGAGCGAACCCGAGGCGCGGCCGTGGTCGACGCCGCGGTGCAGGTCGCCGAGCACGCCGCCGGGCAGGGTCGCGTTGAGGAGCTGGGAGCGGTAGTAGAGGAGGTACGCCGTCCGCACCGGCACCGCGACGTCGAGCCGCTCCGAGAGCAGGCTCCACCGCCAGGCGCAGCACCAGGTCGTACCTGCCGTCACCGCGAGCGCGACGAGGAGCGTGGTGACGTCGGTCTGCCGCACGCCGTCGACGAACGCCGCGCCGCCGACCTGCGCCAGGACGACGGCGAGGATCGCGGCGCCGCCGGCGAGCCGCACCCACCGCCACGTCATCGCAGTGCCGTCATCGGAGGGCCCCTTCGAGGGCGCGGGCGGTGTCGGTCCACGACGGCAGGGTCGCCCGCCGCTGCGCGGCCGCGGTGCGCAGGCTCTCGCGCACGTCCGGGTCGGTGAGCCAGCGGCGCAGCTCCTTCGCCAACGTGTCGGGATCGTCCGCCGGCACCAGCATCCCGGCGACGTGGCCGACCGCCTCGGGGTGGCCGCCCACGTCGGTCACGATGGCCGGCACGCCCCGCGCCAGCGCCTCGGTCACGCCCATGCCGTAGGCCTCGTGGCGGGAGGCGGAGACGAGGAGGTCGGCGCTCGCGAACGCGTCCTCGAGGGCCTCCCCGGCGAGCGGCCCGGTGAACCGGATGCGGTCCCCGGCGGCCCGCTGCAGCCGCGCCGCGAACGCCGGCTCCACGTCGAGCGCGCCCACGCAGGTGCACGACCAGTCGAGGTCGCCGAGCCGGGCCAGCGCGGCGAGCAGCACGTCGTGCCCCTTCCCGCCCGTGACCGCGGCCACGCAGAGCAGTCGCCGGCCGTCGGAGGTCTCGTGACGGTCGCCAGGGCGACCTCCTCGACCACCGGCGGTTGTCGTGTCGGGGGTCTCGTGACGGTCGCCGGGGCGACCTCCTCGACCACCGGCGGTTGTCGTGTCGGGGGTCTCGTGACGGTCGCCAGGGCGACCTCCTCGACCACCGGGGGGCGCTGTGTGGGAGGTCTCGTGACGGTCGCCAGGGCGACCTCCTCGACCACCGGGGGTTGCCGTGGTCTCGTCATCTCCTCGACCACCGTTGGTCGAGGAGGTCGCGCAGCGA
>NZ_JACEHF010000031.1 GCF_014180685.1 Nocardioides pelophilus
CCATGGCCGACGGGGCCGTCCACATCGACACCACCGAGCTCACCCTCGACGAGGTCGTCGACCTCCTGGTCGGTCTCGCGACGGCGCCGGCGGACGTCGCGACATGAACGGCGCGTCCGCTCACCTCGAGCGGCCGCGCAGCGATGTCGTCCGGCACCCGCAACGCTGGCTGCTCACCGCCGGTCGCCCCTTCGCCCGCTGGGTCGTGCGGCGGCGGTACGACGTCCGGGTCCACCACCCGGAGCGGTTCCCCCAGCACGGGCCGGTCGTCGTGACCGCCAACCACATCGGGATCATCGACGGCCCGCTGATGGCGCTCTTCGCACCGCGCCCGGTGCACGCGCTGACCAAGATCGAGATGTTCAAGGGCGCTCTCGGGCGGTTCCTGATGGTGGCCGGCCAGGTGCCGCTCGACCGGTTCCGCACCGATCCGCGGGCCGTGCGGATCGCGCTCCGTGTGCTGCGTGACGGCGGGGCGGTCGGCGTCTTCCCCGAAGGCACCCGCGGCAACGGTGAGCTGGAGAGGTTCCAGCGCGGCGCGGCCTACCTGGCGATGGTGACGGGTGCGCTCGTCGTACCCCTGACCTTCCTCGGCAGCCGGGAGCCCGGCGGCCACACCAACTCGCTCCCGCCGCGGAGAGCCAGGATCGACATCGTCGTCGGGCACCCGATGCCGGTCGACGCCGTACCGTGGCCCCGGGCGACCTCGAGACTTTCCGCAGTGTCGGACGACCTGCACGAGCGGATGCTGACGGGGCTGAAGGATGCGCTGGCCGAGACCGGCCGCAGCCTCCCTGGCCCCCTACCTTCAGGAGAAGTTCTGTGAGTGACATCGCACCGGTGCCCGTTCTCGCGGTCGTCGGACGACCCAACGTCGGCAAGTCCACGTTGGTCAACCGGATCCTCGGGCGGCGCGAGGCCGTCGTGGAGGACATCCCGGGGGTGACCCGCGACCGGGTGTCCTACGACGCCGAGTGGAACGGGCGGGCCTTCACCGTCGTCGACACCGGCGGCTGGGACCCGGACGCGCGCGGCTTGGCCGAGCGGATCGCCGCCCAGGCCGAGATCGCGGTGACCCTCGCCGACGCGACCCTGTTCGTGGTCGACGCGACCGTCGGCATCACCGATGCCGACGAGGAGGTCGTGAAGATCCTGCGCCGCTCGGGCAAGCCGGTGGTGCTGGCGGCCAACAAGGTCGACGACGAGCGCGCCGAGGCCGAGGCCTACGGACTGTGGAACCTCGGGCTGGGGGAGCCGTTCGCGGTCTCCGCGCTGCACGGTCGCGGGTCCGGCGACCTGCTCGATGCCGTGCTGGCCGTGCTCCCGGAGCCGCCGCCCGTCACCGACAAGGAGTACGGCGGGCCGCGCCGGATCGCGATCGTCGGTCGCCCCAACGTCGGCAAGTCGTCGCTGCTCAACAAGCTCGCGGGGGAGGAGCGGGTGGTCGTCGACAACGTCGCCGGCACCACCGTCGACCCGGTCGACGAGCTGGTGGAGCTGGGCGGCCGGACCTGGCGGTTCGTCGACACCGCGGGCATCCGGAAGCGGGTCAAGGAGGCGTCGGGGCACGAGTACTACGCCTGGCTGCGGACCTCGACTGCGATCGAGCGCTCGGAGGTCTGCGTGCTGGTGCTCGACGGCCAGGAGTCGATCGCGGAGCAGGACCTGCGGATCCTCCAGGCCGTGCGCGAGTCCGGCCGGGCTCTGGTCATCGCCTTCAACAAGTGGGACCTGGTCGACGAGGAGCGTCGCTACTACCTCGACCGCGAGATCGAGCGCGACCTGGTGCAGGTGCAGTGGGCGCCGCGGATCAACATCACCGCCCGCACGGGCTGGCACATCGACCGACTGGTGCCCGCGCTCGACAAGGCGCTCGAGGGCTGGGAGACCCGGGTCTCGACCGGTGCCCTGAACGCGTTCCTCGGTCGGCTGGTGGCCGAGCACCCCCACCCGGTCCGGAGCGGCAAGCAGCCCAAGATCCTCTTCGGCACCCAGCCGGCGACCGCGCCCCCGACGTTCGTGCTCTTCACCTCGGGCAAGCTGGACGCCGGCTACGAGCGGTTCATCGAGCGTCGGCTGCGGGAGGAGTTCGGCTTCGTCGGGACGCCGATCGTGATCAACGTGAAGCCGCGGGAGAAGCGCAAGCGCTGACAGCGCTGGTGAGGGACCAGCACTTGCATTGTTCGAACAAGTGTTCGAACATGGAGGGGTGAGTGCCCAGGTCGTCGAGCTGCTGCAGCAACGGATCGAGTCGCTCCAGGGCGCCCCGACCCGGCTGACAGTCCCGGTGCACCCGGCGCTGGAGGATCTGGTGCAGCTCCGCACCGGGACGAGCTATGCCGTCGACTCGGCGTCGCTGGCGCTCGCCCTGGCCGCCGGAGCCTCGCGCGCCGGGGAGTGGGTGGGGTTCGCGGGGTGGGGCGACTTCGGCGCCGAGGCGGCGAGCCAGTGGGGCATCGACCTGCGCCGGACGGTGCTGGTGCCCGAGCCGGGTGACCTCTGGCTCGAGGTGGCAGCGGCGCTCGTCGACGTGCTCAAGGTCGTCGTGCTCAAGCCGACCACCCTGGTCGACCCGAAGTCGGCGGCGGTGCTCGACGCCCGGCTCCGGGCCAGGTCCGCCATCCTGGTCGTCTGGGGCGCGTGGCCCAGGGTCGAGGCGCGGCTGAGCGCGGAGCGGGTCGCCTGGAACGGTGCCGACCGCGGTCGTGGCCGACTGAGCCGGCGTGAGCTGAGGGTCGTCGTCGACCGCGGCGGGCGACGGTCGGTGCGCGACCTCGAGCTGCCATGAAACCCCGGCTCCCATGAGAGTCCTCGTCGCCTGGTGCCCCGACTGGTCGGTCACCGCCGGGCTGTTCGAGCTCGCCGAGACTCGGTCCGATCGTCCGCCGACCAGCCACGAACCGGCCGCGGTCTTGAAGAACAACGTGGTCGAGGTCTGCAACGCCGCCGCTCGCGCCGAGGGGGTCCGGCGCGGCCAGCGGCGCCGCGACGCCCAGGCGAGGTGCCCGGAGCTCGCGCTGCTCCCGGCCAGCCCCGAGCGCGATGCGCGCTACTTCGAGCCGGTGCTGGCGATCGTCGAGGAGCTGCGTCCCGGGGTGGCGCCGATCCGGCCGGGGCTGATGGCGGTGCCGGCTCCCGGTCGCTACTTCGGTGGGGAGCCGCACGCCGCCGCGCTGGTCGCCCAGCACCTGGTCGAGGCGGGGGTGTGGGACTGCCGGCTCGGGGTGGCCGACGACCTGTTCACCGCCGAGCAGGCTGCCCGCCAGGCGATGGTCCAGGACTGTGTGGTGGTGGCGCCGGGCACGTCCGCGACCTTCCTCCAGGAGCTTCCGGTGCAGGTGCTCGCCACCCTGGACGACGACGCGGGGGAGGGCAGGGCTCTGGCCGACCTGCTGCGCCGGCTCGGGCTGAGGACCCTTGGCGACTTCGCCCGACTGTCGGCCGCGGAGGTGAGCAACCGGTTCGGTGCTTTCGGGCTGAGCGTGTGGCAGCGCGCCCAGGGTGCCGCTCCGGCCGGGCTCGGGTCGCGGACACCGCCACCGGAGCTGGCGTGCGAGGTCGGCTTCGAGCCACCGCTGGAGTCCGCGGAGGCGGTCTGCTTCAGCGTCCGCACCACCGCCGAGAGGTTCGTGCAGGGGCTGTCCGCGCGACAGCTGGTCGCGGTCGCCGTACGCATCGAGGCGGAGGCCGACGGAGTGGTCACCTCGGCGCGCACGTGGCTCCACCCGCGCTGCTTCACCTCGAGGGACCTCGTCGACCGGGTGCACTGGCAGCTGCAGGCCGGCACGGCCGGGTCCGGCCTGCGCAGCCGTCGGGACTCCGGGGCGGTGGGGGCGCCGATCGGGCGGGTGCGGTTCCTGCCGGAGACCGTCGAGGCGGCTGCCGACCACGCCGACGGACTGTGGGGTGGCGGGGCGGACGAGCAGGTGACCCGCGGGGTGGCGCGGGTCCAGGCGATGATCGGCTTCGACGCGGTGCGGGTCCCGGTGCTGCAGGGCGGGAGGGGCGTCGCCGACCGGCAGGCGAGCGTCACGTGGGGCGAGCGACCGGTCGGGCTGCGGCCACTGGACCGGCCGTGGCCAGGTCGGATCCCCGGTCCGGCTCCGGCGCGGGTCTTCGCCTCGGGGCTCCCCGCCGAGGTCGTCGACGAGTCGGGGCGCTCGGTCGCGGTGACCGAGCGCGGCGTGGTGACGGGTGAGCCGTGGCGCTACCGGATCGACGCGGCCACCGACATCGCCGTACGCCGGTGGACGCCGGTGTCGTCCTGGGCGGGTCCGTGGCCGGTCGACGACGGGTGGTGGCTGTCGACGGATGCGTCGGGGCGCGGGAGGTCGGCCAGGTTCCAGCTCGTGGGTGTCGACGGCCGCGCCTGGCTGCTGGTGTGGTCCGCCGCCGGCTGGAGCGTCGAGGCCGCCTACGACTGAGTCAGCCCTCGCCGGTGACCGGGCCCCGGGTCTACCCTGCAGTGATGGCGCCGAAGACACCGTCCCTGGACATCACCCTGGTGACCAAGAACCTGAGAGCCCTGCAGGGTGCGCTCGAGCACAGCCTGACCATCCAGCGGACCCGGGTCCAGGAGATCGTCGACGAGCTGGTCTCCCGCGGCTCACTCAGCCGCGCCGACGCCGACGGCCTCCTCAACCAGCTCCTGACCAGCAGCAAGGACTACTCCCAGGCCCTGCTGCAGGTCCTCGACTCGGTGACCGCCGAGGCCCGCAAGAGCATCGGTGCCGGCATCGCGCCGGTGATGGCGACGGCCGGCAAGCTCGCGGACTCGGTACGGCAGGTGGGCAAGACCAGCGGCAGGACCAGCAGGTCCAGCGCCGTGGCACCGAAGGCCGCCGCGAAGCCCGCCGCACCCAGCGCTGCCGCGCCGGCCGAGCCGATCCCCGGGTACGCCGGGCTGACCGTGGCCGAGATCAGGCCGCGTCTCACCGGCCTCAGCCCATCGCAGCTGCGCAAGGTGCGCGACCTCGAGCTGGCCGGCGAGGCGCGCAAGAGCGTGCTGGGCCAGATCGATCAGCTGCTGGCCGCCCGGTCCTGACAGCTCGCCTGACAGCCCGGCCCTGACAGCGCCTGACATCCCGCCTGCAGAATGGCCCCGTGAACCTCCACGTGGTGCTCTGGCCGATCCATGACTGGCCGACGATGGCCGACATCTGGCGTCGGACCGAGGAGCTCGGCTTCGCGGGCGCCTGGGTCTACGACCACCTCGCGTGGCGTGGCCACTCGCCGTGGGACGACGCCTACGCCAGCCTCGCCACGGCAGCCGCCGTCACGTCCCGGATCCGGCTCGGCACCCTGGTGACCTCGCCCAACTTCCGCACGCCGGTGCCGACCGCGTCGGCGGCGCGGACGATCGACCGGATCTCGGGCGGACGGCTGACCCTCGGCATCGGGGCCGGAGGCAGCGACCCCACCTCCGACGGCGACGTGCTCGACCGGGAGTGGACGCCGCGGGAGCGGGCCGATCGGTTCGAGGAGTGGGTCACCCACCTCGACGCCCTGCTGACCGGGGTCGCGGTGTCGACGGCGGGCGAGTACTGGTCGACGCGCGGCGTGACCATCTCGCCGGGCCTGGTGCAGCAGCGCCCGCCGTTCTGGATCGCCGCCGGCGGGCCGCGCGGCATGCGGCTCGCGGCGGCGCTCGGCCAGGGCTGGGTGGTCAACCCGAGCGACGAGGCGCCGTACGACGAGACGCGGGCGCTCTTCACGCGGATGGAGGCGACCTGTGCCGCTGCCGGCCGCGACTTCGCGGCCATGCCGCGCCTGCTGCTCACCGGGTTCAGCGGTGAGCCGTGGCTCGCGTCCGAGGCGGCCTACGACGACCTCGCCGGCCGCTATGCCGAGCTGGGCGTCACCGACGTGGCGATCCACTGGCCGCGACCCGGCACGGAGTGGGACGCCGACATGGCCGTCTTCGAGGCGATCGCGGAGAGGGCTACCCGAACGCAGCCGTGACGTGTCCGTGGAGGTCCGGGTAGCGCATCAGGTGGGCGCCCCCGTTGAGGTCGAGGACCTCGCCGGTCATCCACTCGGCCCGGCTGAGGTAGACCACGCCCTCGGCGACCTCCTCCGGCCGACCGGCGCGTCCCAACGGGGTGTTGGCCAGGTAGTCGTCCTCGACGCCGGGGATGTCCATCGCCGGCGCGGTCAGCGGCGTCACCACGAGGCCCGGCGCGATCGCGTTGACCCGGATGCCGCGCGGCCCGAGCTCGAGCGCGGCGACGGCGGTGAGCATGTTGACCCCCGCCTTCGCTGCGCAGTACGGCGCCATCGCGGCTCCGGCCTGACGTCCGTTGAGGCTCGAGACCAGCACGATCGCACCGCCGCGCTCCAGGTGGGCCGCGGCGTGCTTGACGACGAGGAACGACCCGGTGAGGTTCACGTCGACGACGCCGCGGAACTCCTCGACGGCGAGTTCGCTCACCAGGCCGAACGTGCTGATGCCGGCGGTGTTGACGACGAGGTCGAGCCGACCGTGCTCGTCGACCACCGCCTGGAGGAGCGCCTGGACCGACGCCTCGTCGGTGACGTCGACGTGGGTGCAGCCGGGCAGGTCGGCGTTGCGGTCGGCGACGACCACGGTGCAGCCGTCGTCCTCGAGGGCGCGCGCCGTCGCCGCGCCGATGCCCGAGGCACCTCCGACCACGACGGCGATCCGGGGATGGGTGCTCATCAGGCCTCCTGTCTGGCGAAGCTGGCCCGCCGCTGGTCGACGAACCTCGCGGACGCCTTCTGCACGAAGCCGGGAGCGAGCCGGCCGACCCGCCACGCGATGCGCGCGTTGCGCGGCGTCACCAGCAGACCGCGGTTCAGGGCGACGGCGGCGAGGGTCTCGGCCGCCAGCGTCTCGGGCGGGTGCGGTCGTCGTACGCCCTGACCGGTGAGGTAGTAGTCGCGGCCGTTGAAGGCGCCGATCGCGCCCTTGTCGAGGATCGGGGTGTCGACGGCTGCCGGGCAGATGACGGTCACCCCGACCCCCTTGGACGCGGCCTCGGATCGCAGCGCCAGGGACAGACCGACGACCGCGTGCTTGGTGGCGACGTAGCTGGTGATGAGGCCGGCCGCCATCAGTCCGCCCATGGAGGCGGTGTTGACGATGTGGCCGCAACCCTGCCGCACCATCAGCGGGTACGCCGCCGCGACCCCGTGCACGACGCCGCGGAGGTTGACGTCGATGATCGCGTTCCAGTGGTCGAGGGTGAGGTCCTCGGTCTCGCCGCCGAAGACGATGCCGGCGTTGTTGAACATCAGGTCCAGCGAACCGCGTTCGGCCGCCACCTCGTCGACGAGTGCCTGCACCGCGGCGGCGTCGGTGACGTCGAGCCGCGCGGGTCGGGCCGAGCCGGGACCGGACGCTGACGTGGCCACGGCGGTCGCCGCGGCGAGGTCGATGTCGGAGCACACCACGTGGGCGCCGGCCCCGACCAGGGCCCGGGTCAGCGCGGCACCGGTGCCGGAGCCGCCTCCGGTCACGATGGCGGAGGCGCCGGCGTACCGCTCGCTCACGCGCGCTCCTGGTACGCCGAGCCGCGCTCCTCGCGGACCCACAGCGGGCCCTCGCCGCCGTCGATGCCCTGGGCGACGAGCTCACGCTTGAGCACCTTGTTGGTGGCGGTCGCGGGCAGGGTCGGGGCGATCCGGACGTAGCGCGGCCACGCCTTGGGGGAGAGATCGGGCTGAGCGGCGAGGAAGGCCTCGAGCTCGGCCGGTGACAGCTGGGCGTCGTCGCGGAGCACGATCGCCGCCATCACCTGGTCGCCCACGTTGGGGTCCGGCACGGCGTAGACCGCGACCCGGCTCGCAGCGGGCAGCCGCTGGAGCACCCGCTCGATCGGAGCCGCGGCGAGGTTCTCCCCGTCGACCCGCATCCAGTCGGCGGTGCGCCCGGCGAGGTAGATCCAGCCGTCGGCGTCGCGGTAGGCGAGGTCGCCGGACCAGTACATGCCGTGACGCATCCGCTCCTGGTTGGCCGCCGGGTCGTTGTAGTAGCCGGAGAAGTAGCCGGCGCCGGTCTTGTTGACCAGCTCGCCGATCGCCTCGTCGGGGTTCGTCAGCGCGCCGTGCTCGTCGAAGACCGCGCGCGGGCACTCCTGGAGCGTCTCGCTGTCGTAGACGGCGACCTCCTCGCCGCCGCGGCCGACCGACCCGGGCGGCGTTCCCTCGTCGCGGGTGATGATGATGGCGAGCTCGGTCGACCCGAACCCGTCGACCACCTGGCAGCCGAACCGCCGCCCGAACTCCTCGATGTCGCGGTCGCTGGCCTCGTTGCCGAACGCGACCCGCAACGGGTTGTCGCTGTCGTCGGCCAGCTCCGGGGTGGCGAGGACGTGCGCCAGCGGCTTGCCGACGTAGTTCATGTACGTCGCGCCGTACCTGCGGATGTCCCGCAGGAAGCCCGACGCGCTGAACCGGGCGGGAACGATCGCCGCACCACTGCAGGCGGCCACCGCCCACCCCGCCGCTACCGCGTTGGAGTGGAAGAGCGGCATCGACACGTAGCAGACGTCGGCCGACGTGACGTCGAACATCGACACCAGGTTGAGGCCGGAGAACAACGGCAGCAGGTGGGTGACCTGGACCGCCTTCGGGTCACCGCTGGTGCCCGACGTGAAGATCATCATGAACGTGTCCATCGCGCCGACCTCGCGGTGCGGCACCAGCTCGCCTGCCCCGGCCAGCAGGGCTGCCCACTCGTCGGAGTCGGTGTTGACGACCCGCACGTTCGCCGCGGCGAGGTCGTCGGCGACGGCGTCGACGAGGGGCTGGTGCTCGTCATCGGTGAGCAGGACCTGGCACTCGGCCCGCAGGACGTCGGCGGCGAGCCCGGCGCCGCGCCGCGTCGTGTTGATGCCGCACAGCACGTAGCCGCCGAGCGCTGCCGCCGCCATCGCACGGAGCATCTGCGGGCCGTTGCCGAGGAGGGTCCCGACATGGACGGGGCGCTCGCGGTCGACGACGTCGAGCAGCGCGGCTGCCTCGTCGGCGGACGCGCGCACGTAGTCACGCCACGACACGACGGTGTCCTCGTGGAGGACGGCCGGCTGCTCGTCGGTGGCGCGCTCACGCAGGAGCTGCTGCAGGGTCTCAGGCATGGACGGCCTCCGTCGCGAGCTTGCGTTGCAGGAAGTGGACGGCATGGGCGACGGCGGGCTGGTGCCAGTCCTTGCCGGGGAAGAGGTCGAAGTGGTCGCAGGGGTAGTGGCGGACCTCGGCCCGGCCGCTGAACGCGGCCTTGACCGCTGCCTGCGGCGGCGCACTCTGGTCGAAGTCGGCGATCTGCACCAGCAGCGGGCACCGGATCCGGGCGGCCGCCGTCCGCGGCTTGCGGGTGCCGAGCTCGAGCGTCACGTCGGCGGCGATCTCGTTGCGCCAGGTCGGGCCCGCGATCGACAGGTAGTCCTCGAGCGCACCGGGAAGCGTCATCGCTCCCACCTCGCCGGGGCGGGCGACGATCGGCATCAGCACCGGTCCACGGCCGGTACGGGCGGAGACCCGGCCGCGGATGCCGCGAGCGGTGGCTCGGAGCAGCTCGCCGGGGCTGTGCGTCGCCGTCGCGTGGACGGCGGCGGCCACCCCGTCGACCATCGGGACGACGGAGATCACCGCGGCCACGTCGTCGCGGTCGGCCGCGGCGCGCAGCACGTGGCCACCGGCGAGCGAGATGCCCCACAGCACGATCCGCTGCGGATCGACGCCGGGCAGGCGGGCGGCGGCGGTCATCGCGGCGCGGTAGTCGGCGAGCTGGCCGTCGAGCGACACGACCTGGCGCGGGTCGCCGGCGCTGCCGCCGAAGCCCCGGTAGTCGAAGAGGAGCACGTCGAGGCCGGCTGCGGCGAACGCCGACGCGAACGGCTGGAGCCCCGAGTCCTTGGTGCCGCCCAGGCCGTGCGCCATGACGACGACCGGTCGCCCGGCCTCGGTGGCGAGCCTGTCGTCCGCCGCGGCGAAGTGCCAGGCCTCGCAGGTGGTGCCCTCCGAGTCGAAGGTCAGCGTCTCGGCCGTCATGAAGTGCTCCCCTTGCCGTGGATGTCGGTGCCGTAGATGGTGCGCAGCCAGATGAACGCGAGCGCCTCGATGTGCTCCTCGCGGGAGGGCCCGGAGCCCAGCGAGTGCCGCTCGAGAGCGTGGTCGTTGAGGTCGAGGAGCACGGCGGCGACGGCCGTCGCGTCCGGGCCCTCGGATGCTCGCCCGGCTGCGCGCTCGGTCTCGATCATCCCGGCGATCACTCCGGCGAAGTCGGCCCGCCCGGCGTCCCACATCTGCCGGACGGTGCCGCTCGACGCGCGGGCCTCCAGCAGGGCGCGGTAGGTGTGCGGGCTGGTGTCGACCGAGTCGAAGAGCATCGTGATCGCCTGCCGGATGCGCTGGCCGGGGTCGCCCTCGGCCTTCACCAGCAGCTCGTTGGCATCGGCCGCGGCGTCGTACAGGTCCTGCATGAGGGCCATGACCGCGAGCGCCTTGTTCTCGAAGTAGAAGTAGAACGCCGAGCGGGTCACCCCGGCCCGCTGCGAGATCTCGGCGACGTTGATCTCGTCGAGCGACTGCTCGCGCAGCAGCTCGTCGAAGGCCGTGAGCAGTGCGTCGCGGCGAGCGTCGCCGCGGTTCGTGCCACGGCGGTCGACCAGCCGGTTCCAGGCGCCGTCGCCCGGTGCCGTCGTCATCGGCGGGCGGCCAGGCTGCGCTTGCGGCCGGCCGGGATCTCGCGGGCGCGGATGTCGTGCTCGTAGATGAAGTAGTCGACCTGCTGGGTGTGGCGCGGGGTCTTGAGCACGTGGCCGATGTACTTCGCCTCGTCCTCGAGGATCACCCGCTCCATCTCGGCGACGTCGGGCAGCGCGTAGGCCCCGGCCAGGTGTGCGGCCAGGAGCCGGGCCTGGGACTCCACGAAGGGGAACAGCGTCGGTGTCGCCTGGGCGAAGCCGATGAACGTGAGGTCGTCGATGCCGGGCTTGTACATCCGCTTGTAGAGCGGCAGGTGGTTGTCCGGCGCGCTGATGAAGTCGGGGTCGAAGAACGGGAAGGTGATGTTGTAGCCGGTCGCCCACACGATGATGTCGAAGTCGTCGCTGGTGCCGTCCTCGAAGTGCACGGTCGAGCCGGCAAGGCTGCTGATGTTGGGCTTGGGGGTGACGTCGCCGGATCCCAGCCGGAGCGGCAGCTCGACGGACTGGGTCGGGTGGGCCTCGAAGAACTTGTGGTTGGGCTGGGGCAGGCCGTAGAGCGCGCCGTTGGAGCCGTTCATCGGCTGCGCCATCTGCATGATCTTGCGCTGCCAGGAGAGCGGGAGGTACGGCGTGGTGCGGTACATCGTGTCCGCCGGCCGGCCGTAGACGTACTTCGGCACGATCCAGGCGCCGGAGCGGGTCGAGAGCGTCACCTTGGTCTGCAGGGCCTTCGACGACAGCTCCACCGCGATGTCGGCCGCGCTGTTGCCGAGCCCGACCACGAGGATTCGCGCTCCGAAGAAGTCGAACGGCGTGCGCGGGTCGATGTAGTGGTGGGAGTGCAGGGTGCGTCCGGTGAACTCACCGGGGAAGTCGGGGTAGCGCGGGTCCCAGTGGTGGCCGTTGGCGACCACGAGGTGGTCGAAACGTCGTACGACGCCCGCCTGGTCGGTGATCTCCCAGCCGTCCCCGTCGAGGCGGCGCGCATGCTGGACGCCGTTCTCGAACTCGATGTTGCGCTTGAGGTTGAACGCCTCGGCGTAGGACTCGAGGTAGTCCTTGATCTGGGTGTGGTGGGGGAAGTCCGGGTAGTGCTCCGGCATCGGGAAGTCGCGGAAGGACAGCCGCTCCTTCGACGTGTCGATGTGCAGCGAGCGGTAGGCGCTGCTGTGGCCGTTCGGGTTGCCGAACGCCCAGTTCCCACCGATCCGGTCCGAGGCCTCGAAGCAGGTGTGGTCGATGCCGTAGTCGCTGAGCATCTTGCTGCTCGTCAGACCACTGATGCCTGCGCCGATGACGGCAGTCCTGGGACCGGACACGGTTTCTCCCTCGCGCGGAACGGATGCTCAGGAGAACGTACGGGCGAAGTTGACACGTGTCAATGAAAACTGACAGGCGTCTGTTGGCTAGGCGGGCTCACTCTCCGCCGGCGACTCCGGGCCGCCCTTGGTGGCCTCGGTCTCGGTGTCCTCGCCCTCGGTCGTCTCGTCCGGCAGCTCGTCGTCGGTCGCGGGATTCTGGTCGGGGTCAAGGTCGCGCGGCACCCGCGAGTAGGCGCCGTCGCCGCCGACCCCCGGCACGGCGTTCGGACCGCCGGGCGACGGCTCCGGCGGCTCGGCCGTCGGCGCCGGGCGGCGGATCTCCCTCTGGTCGTCAGGCATTGCGTTCTCCCTCCGTTGTTCGGTCACGCTCCATGCAGGGAGGTATCCCGTCGGGGCGGGTTCATCCGGGGGAGGGGAGGCGTCCGGTGCGACAGATAGGTGCGACAGATGAGGTCGTCCCGTCAGGTGCCGACGAAGACCCGCCCCATCGCGAAAATCCCCTGCTGAGGGATCCAGAAGTCGCCGAGGCGGGCCTGCTCGCGCAACGGCGCGGGCGGCCCGGCGTCCTGACCATGGATCGACGCGCTCGCATCGACCACCCGCCAGATCCGGTGCGGGTTGGCGTCGAACGGCTGACCGTTGGCCGTCAGTCCCGTCATGCCGACCTTCCCGACGCCCAACGTCGCCGATGCGACGGCTCCCATCGCCTTGAGCATCGCCGGTGACCTCCAGGCACGGAGCGGCAGCAGTCCGCCGACGCCGCTCATGATCCTCGTCATCGGCGAGGTGTCGAGCGTGAGCGTCCAGTCGACGAGCTCCGGCGAGGTGACACGCAGGACGTGTGACGCGTCCCAGGTGACGTCGATGTCGACGACGGTCGACTCCTGCACACCGTGGCCGAACCAGCGTGAGCAGGCGAACTGGGGCTGGGCGGACTCGTAGAAGTGCCAGACCCCCTCGGGGTCGCGATGCCAGATGGACGTGAACTGGTCGCCGACTGACGATGCGGTCCACCGGCGCAGCCCGAGCACATGTCCGGATGCGAACGACTGCCCCATGACGCCGTAACCCGAGACGCGTTCCTCAGAGCCCGGTGGGAGCTGAGGATGCTGCTCAGAGCCGAGCGCACAATCCCGTGGAGACTTCACGGTCCGAAAGTAGCCCTCGCCGCGACGTGACGGGAGATCGCCGTTTGCGGGAGTGTGTGCCTCGGCGTTCCTAGTTCCACGTCGCGGTCGGGGCGTATCCGATCGATTCAACGACTGTCGAGGTCGAGGGGTCGGCGTTCGTGGGCCACGTGACGATGGCATCGGACCCGTCGTCGCCGCCGCTCATGCGATAGGCCAGCAGTGCCGAGCCGTCGTAGTTGGGGGTGACGTCGTAGAAGGTCGGGACGTGAACGGGATCGCCTTCGATGAAGAGTCGACGTTTGCCTGTGCCGTTGGGGGCGCTGATCCAGATCGATCGGGTCTGGTTGCGCCATCGGGCGGTGATGATGTGGTGCCCGTCGCCGGTGATGCGGACGGACCTCACTCGCCGAAGCACGAGTTCCGACTCTCCTGCCTTCGCTGACCGAAGATTGCGGCCGTCGGAGTAGAGGATGCCGGCCCGGGTCCACGGGAGGGAGTCGTTGATGAAGAGGTTGTCCCTCACCGAACCCAGGTTGAGGATGCGTTCGAGGCCGGCGCGGCGGACAGTAGGAAGCTCGCTACTCGGCAAGCGAGGACGCAGGGCGGCTCTGGTACAACTCCCCGGTGAGGTTCCAGCGCGCCGCCGCCCTGTTCGCGATGGGCCTGCTCCTCTGGGCCCTCGGGCCGCTCGTGCTGGTCGTCGCCCTGGTGGCCCTTGGCTTCCCGGGCGTACGGCGCTGGTTGCGGCCGACCTGGCGGGTGGTGGCGGCCTGGTCCGGCGCCGTCGCCGTACTGGTCGGGGTGGTGATGCTCCTCCCCGACGGCTACCTGCCGATCCCGCCGGGTCCCGGCGCGCTGGCGACCCCTGGCTACGTCGGCAGCCCGGCCACCCCCGACCCGATCGACCTTCAGGTGCCGCAGCACCCGCACCTGGCCAACAACGGCAGCAGCTCGATGCACAACGACGGCTGGGCCTCCGACGCCTATGCCGGGCCGGGTCCGCTGGGTGAGTCGCCCGAGGTCGACACCGCCTGGTACGGCCTGGAGGAGTGCGCGACGATCGCCTTCGACTCCCGGCAGCGGCTGATTGCCCTGTGCGGCAACATCTCCGGTCCGGTGCTGCACGTGCTCGACCCCGAGACGATGCGCGCCCAGGACACTCTCCAGCTGCCCGGCCGCCGCGACACCGGCAACGACAAGTTGCCGTGGGAGGACCTGTGTGGCGGCGCCTACTTCTTCCTCGACGACCAGGACCGCGCCATCACGGCCACCACCGAGCGCAGCATTGTCGCGGTCACCACCGCCGACGACCAGGCTGAGCCCGACCTCACCATCCAGTCGACCTACGACCTCAGCGAGCACGTGCCCGAGGACGACTGCCTGATCGCGCTGATGCCCGACTGGGACGGCCGGATCTGGTACGAGACCGAGGACGGCCGGGTCGGGTTCGTCGACCCCGGCACCGGCCGCGCCACCGTGCTCGACCTCGGCGAGGAGATCGCCAACTCGTTCTCGGTCGGCGCCGACGGCGGCGTCTACGTCGTCACCGTCAACGCCCTCTACAAGCTCGGCGTCGACCCTGCCGGCAGGCCCATGGTCACCTGGCGCACCACCTACGACCGCGGCACCGACACCAAGCCCGGGCAGCTCAGCCGCGGCAGCGGTACGACGCCGACGCTGATGCCCGGCGGCCTGGTGGCGATCACCGACAACGCAGAACCGCGGATGAATGTGCAGTTCTACGAGACCAACGACGGCAGCCTGGTCTGCCAGCGGGCCGTCTTCGAGGACGGCGCCAGCGCAACCGAGAACTCGCTGGTCTCGGTGGGCGACGGCGTCGTGGTCGAGAACAACTACGGGTACGACAGTCCGTTGCGCACGATGTTCGGACGGGTCACCGAGGGCGGCTTCGCGCGCGTGGACGTGGCCGGCGGGGAGTGCGAGCTCGTCTGGACCTCCGACGAGGTGGCGCCGACGTCGGTCGCGAAGGTGTCGCTGGAGACCGGTCTCGTCTACGCCTACACCAAGCGGAAGAGCTGGCTCGGGGTCAACGCCTGGTACTTCACCGCGATCAGCGCCCGCACCGGTCGCACGGAGTTCTCGGTGCGCACCGGGGTCGGCACGCTGTTCAACAACCACTATTCCGCGGTGACGCTGGCCATGGACGGTTCGGCGTACGTTGCCACCCTCGCCGGCATGGTCCGGGTGCACGACCGGGACTGAGGTCGCCCGTCGTACCTGAGGTTTCGGCCCCGATGCGGGTCCAGATGGGGCCGGAACTTCAGGTACGTCGTGGGTGATGGCCGCGCCCTCCGCTCGGCAGAAGTGGGCAACCTGGGAGTAGCAGGTGAGTTCACTTGGCGTTCGAACACATGTTCGATACAATCGAGCCATGTCATCCCGCCGCTCGCTCGCAGCGCAGGCAGCCGATCTGGCTGTTGCACTGCGGAGCGGTGGGCTGCCGGAGGACTCAGCAGCGCTGATCGACCTGATCGGCGAGCTGGAGACGTTGAAGTCGGCGGCGTGTGCGGCGCAGGGTGAGGCAGCGGTGGCTTACGACGCTGCTCGCCGCAGTGTCGAGTCCGCGCAGGGAGTTCCCGCCCGCCGGCAGGGCAGGGGAGTGGCGGCCGAGATCGCGCTCGCTCGGCGCGAGTCGCCACACCGCGGCCAGACCCTGCTCGGGCTGGGCAAGATCCTCCATCACGAGATGCCGCACACCCGGGCGCGACTGGCGGACGGCAGGCTCAGCGAGTTCCGCGCGATCCTGCTGGTGCGGGAGACGGCCTGCCTGACGGCCGAGCAGCGCCTGTTCGTCGACGAGGAGCTCTGTGCCGACCCGGCTGCACTCGACGGCATCGGCACCCGTGAGCTGGTGGCGCGGGCGAAGCGGGCTGCCTACGAGATCGACCCAGCCGCCGTCGTACGACGCGCGCGCAACGCCGAGTCCGACCGCAACGTGACGGTGCGTCCGGCGCCCGACACGATGACCTACCTGACCAGCCTGCTCCCGGTCGCGCAGGGGGTGGCGGTGCACGCGGTCCTCGGTCGTGATGCCGACGCGCTCCGGGCCAAGGGCGACACCCGCGGTCGCGGACAGCTGATGGCTGACCTGCTGGTCGCGAGGATCACTGGCGCAGACCTCGTGCCCGATGCACCGACTCCCGTGCCGGTGATGGTCAACCTCACCATGGCGGACACGACACTCCTCGGCGGTCATCGGCCTGCTGAGATCGGTGCCGAGGGCGTGGTGCCAGAGACAGTGCCGGCGGAGATCGCCAGGTGCCTCCTGTCGCGTGCGCTGACCGCCGACGTCGGTGCCTGGATCCGACAGCTCTACGTCAACCACACCGGCCGGCTGATCGGGATGACCAGCAAGCAGCGGCTCTACGCCGACGGCCTGGCCGACTTCCTCAGCGCTCGTGACCTCGGCATCTGCCGCACCCCGTTCTGCGATGCCCCGATCCGGCACCGCGACCACGTCCAGCCGGTCCACGCGGGCGGCGAGACGACGGCCGACAACGGTCAAGGGCTGTGCGAGGCGTGCAACCAGGCGAAGGAGGCCCCTGACTGGCGACAGTGGTCGGTGGACGATCTTCGCCACACCGTCGAGATCCGCACCCCCACCGGTCACCGCTACCGAAGTCAGGCGCCACCGCCCGTCGGCTGGCGCGAGCCACGTTGGGTCAACAACAGACCCGGCGTCTACACCCTGGTCGCCTGAGACCTGCCATGGGATGGAGCAACCCGCCGGTCCCGTGGCGGGAGATCGAACGCCGACTGTCCGGCCGGGTGCCCGGCGTCGAGGACGCTCCGGTGTCGCGCCGGAAGCGCCCGACCGACGCGCTGCAGGAGATCACCCGCCCCGAGACAGCGACGCCGTACGCCGAGCTGCACTGCCACAGCCACTTCAGCTTCCTGGACGGAGCGAGCAGCCCCACCGATCTGGTCGTCGAGGCGACCCGGCTCGGTCTGAGCGCCCTGGCCATCACCGACCACGACAGCTTCGCCGGAGCGCCGCTGTTCGCCGAGGCGAGCGCGACGTACGCACTCCCCAGCATCTACGGTGCCGAGCTCAGCCTCGGCCTGACCGGTCCGCAGAACGGCATCCCGGATCCCGAGGGCCAGCACCTCCTCGTCCTGGCCCGCGGCGTCGAGGGCTACCACCGGCTGGCAGCGGCGATGACCGAGGCCAACCTGAGGGGCGACGAGAAGGGCAGGCCGCTCTACGACCTCGATGAGCTGGCCGAGCGCGGTCGCGACCACTGGGTGATCCTCACCGGCTGCCGCAAGGGGATGCGTTCGCCGGAGCAGATCGACGACCTGGTCGCCAGGTTCGGACGTGACAACGTCGTCGTCGAGCTCAGTGGAGGCATCGTGCCTGGCAGGGATGAGGTCATCGACCGGCTCTGGGGGCTCGCACGTGAAAGAGGCATCCAGGTCGTCGCCACCGGCAACGTCCACCACGCCACCCCGGGCAAGCGGCGACTCGCCACCGCCATGGCGGCGATCCGAGCCCGGCGCAGCATCGCCGAGCTCGACGGCTGGCTCGACCTCTCGGGCTCCGCCCACCTGCGCAGCGGTGCCGAGATGGAGCTGCTCTTCGGCCGCTATCCCGGCGCCGTCAGCCACACCGTGACCCTCGCCGGCGAGCTCGCCTTCGACCTGCACAAAGCCTCGCCGCGGCTGCCCAAGCAGGGGATCCCGGAGGGGGAGACCCCGGGGTCGTGGTTGCGCATCCTGACCGAGCGCGGCTTCCAGGAGCGCTACGCCGGCACCCCGCAGGAGCAGGAGGCGCGGAGCCGCGTCGATGCCGAGCTCGAGGTGATCCTCCGCAAGGACTTCGCCGGCTACTTCGTCATCGTCCACGACATCGTCGCCTTCGCGAGGAGCCAGGGGATCCTGTGCCAGGGGAGAGGGTCAGCGGCGAGCTCGGCGGTTTGCTACGCGCTCGGCATCACCGCGATCGACTCGGTCTTCTACCGGCTGCCGTTCGAGCGGTTCATCTCCGAGCACCGTGAGGAGGAGCCCGACATCGACGTCGACTTCGACTCCGACCGGCGCGAGGAGGTCATCCAGTGGGTCTATGAGACCTACGGACGGCGCAACGCCGCCCAGGTCTGCAACGTGGTGAGCTACCGCCCACGGATGGCGGTCCGTGACGCAGCCAAGGCGCTCGGGTTCTCCACCGGCCAGCAGGACGCCTGGAGCAAGTCGGTCGACGGTTGGTCGAGCGCGGTCGAGACGGAGTCGGAGATACCGCAGCCGGTGGTGTCGCTCGCCGAGGAGCTGATGTCCGCGCCACGACACCTCGGCATCCACTCCGGCGGGATGGTGCTCACCGAGCGCCCGATCGGCGAGGTCTGCCCGATCGAGCGCGCCCGGATGCCCGGTCGCACGGTCCTCCAGTGGGACAAGGACGGCTGCGAGTCGATGGGCCTGGTCAAGTTCGACCTGCTCGGGCTCGGGATGCTGGGCGCCCTCGACCACATGATGCGGCTGATCGAGGAGCACCTCGGCAAGCGCTGGGAGCTGGAGACGATCCCCAAGGAGGAGCCCGAGGTCTACGACATGCTCGGCCGCGCCGACTCGATCGGGGTGTTCCAGGTCGAGAGCCGCGCCCAGATCGGCACCCTGCCGCGGCTCAAGCCCCGCAGCTTCTACGACCTCGCCATCGAGATCGCCCTGATCCGGCCGGGCCCGATCCAGGGCGGCGCCGTCCATCCCTACATCCGCCGGGCGACCGGCAAGGAGCCGGTCACCTACGACCATCCCTCGCTCGAGCCGGTCCTCGGCCGCACCCTGGGCGTGCCGCTCTTCCAGGAGCAGCTGATGGCGATGGCGGTGACCCTCGGCGACTGCAGCCGCGACGACGCCGACCTGCTCCGCCGCGCGATGGGCTCCAAGCGCGGTGTCGAGCGGATCGAGAAGGTCAAGGAGAAGCTCTACGCCGGCATGGCGCGTCGCGGCATCACCGGCGACAAGGCCGACGGCATCTACGTGAAGATCCTGTCCTTCGCGAACTTCGGCTTCGCCGAGTCCCACTCCCTCAGCTTCGCGCTCCTCGTCTACGCGTCGTCATGGTTCAAGCTGCACTACCCGGCGATCTTCCTGGCCGGCCTGCTGCGCAACCAGCCGATGGGCTTCTACTCCCCGCAGTCGCTGGTGGCCGATGCCCGACGGCACGGGGTGACCGTGCTGCGTCCCGACATCGCCCTCTCCGGCGCGATGGCGGGGATGGAGGCGTGCGCGCCGGTCACCGACCCGTTGAGGTACGACGGCGCGCTGGCCGTGCGGTTGGGGCTGGACTCGGTCCGGGGCATCGGCAAGGAACTCGCCGAGCGGATCGTCGCCGAGCGGGACGCGGCGCCGTACGACAGCATCGTCGATCTCTCACGACGCGCTGGTCTGAACGCGGCTCAGCTCGAGGCGCTCGCCACGGCCGGGGCGTTCGACGGCTTCGGGCTGGACCGGCGTCAGGCGCTGTGGATGTCCGGCTACGCCGAGTCCGACGGCCAGCTGCCCGGCAGCACGCCCGCGCCACCACCGCCGACGCTGCCCGGGATGAGCGACGAGGAGCTCACCCTCGCCGACCTCTGGGCGACCAGGATCTCGCCGGAGAAGCACCCGATCGAGCATCTCCGCGCCGACCTCGAGGGGGCGGGGATCCTGCCCATCACCACGCTGTGGCAGGCCGAGAGCGGACGGCGGGTGCGGGTGGCCGGGTTGATCACCCACCGGCAGCGCCCGGGCACCGCGATGGGCATCACCTTCCTCAACCTCGAGGACGAGACCGGGATGCTCAACGTGATCTGCTCCCAGGGCGTGATGAGGGCGCACCGCCAGGCGGCTCGCAACCGGGTCGCGGTCATCGTCCGGGGCAAGGTGGAGCGCACCGACGGGGTGGTCAACCTGGTCGCCGACCAGGTGGTGCCCCTCGACGTGCTCGTCCCAGGCGCCGGTTCCGCCCTTCAGGCGCGGCAGGCGTCGCGTGACTTCCGGTAGCCGCTCAGGCCACCGCCTCCGCGACGACCTCCTCGATGAGCCCGACGACATCCATCCCGACGCCCTTCTCCACGAAGCGCGACGCGCCGGCAGCGAGCACCCGGTCCGCCATCAGCCCGTTCGCGAAGCCGGAGATGACGATGACCTTGGTGTCGGGAGACTTCTCCCGCAGGGTCGGGAGCGCCTGGAGACCGTCCATCTTCGGCATCGCCAGGTCGAGGATGATGATGTCCGGCGTCAGCTCACTTGTCATCGCGACGGCTTGCAGGCCGTCGGCCGCCTCGCCCACCACGTTGAACCCGGCCCGCTCGAGCTGGAACCTCATCAGCTCGCGCAGGTCGTGGTAGTCGTCGGCGAGCAGCACCCGCACCTTCTCGTGGGCGGGCGGCAGCGTGCCCGGCGCCGGGGTGGTGCCAGCCGTTGCGGCGGTCGAGCGCACCATGCTCCCGGCCTCGGGGGTGTCGTCGACCTTGTCGAGCAGCAGGTCGCCCATCATCCCGCGAGCGGCGCGCATGGTCCGGTCGAGGTACGACGCCACCGCCTCGAGGTCGCCGAGCTGGAGCGACAGCACTGCTGCGCCGATGCCCTGCACGACGTTGTCGTTGATCTCGAACGCGTGGCGCCGCCGTACCTGCCACTCGCGGAGGCTGGCCGCCAGCTCCTCGCTGGCCGCTTCAGCACGGACCCGCTCGGTGATGTCGACGCACGTGCCCCGCATCCGGATCGGCTTGCCCGTCTCGTCCTTGATCACCACGCCGTTGGTCGCCAGGTAGCGGATCTCGCCGTCGGGTCGCATGATCCGCTCGGTCATGGTCCAGCTGCCGCCGGACTCGTAGACCTGGCGGTGCATCGCCGTGACCGCGTCACGGTCGTCGGGGTGGATCATCGAGAGGAAGCGTTCGTACGACGCGTTGAACGACTGCGGCTCGTGACCGTAGATCCGGTAGAGCTGGTCGGACCACGAGTTCGTGTCCTCGTCGATGTGCCAGTCGTAGTCACCCATGTTGGCGAGGATCTGGGCGTCGTCCACGCGGGAGCGCAGGTCGGCCAGCTCCCGCCGGGTCGCCTCAAGCTCCTCGCGGAGTCGCTCGGTCTCGTTCATCAGTTGCTCCTGGCTCTCATGCGCTGACCTCGGTCAGGGCTGGTTGGGTGGTGGTTGCTTGGGCGGGCGGGAGGTCGAACTCGAAGACGGTTCCCGGGCCGTCCTCGCGGGGGTAGGCGCGCATCGTGCCTCCGTGCCGCTCGACGATTCGGCGACACGTGCTGAGGCCCAACCCGGTGCCCGGGTAGCTGTCGTCGTGGGCCCGTCGGAACGGCTCGAAGATCCACTCGTGCGCGCCGTCCGGGATCCCGATCCCGTTGTCGATCGCGCGCACGACGACCCGGTCGTCCTGGTGGTGAGAGGCGATCGTGATGTCGGGCAGGTCTCCCGCCCGGATGTACTTGAGAGCGTTGGCGATCAGGTTGTCGAACAGCTGGCGGATCAGCACCGGGTCGCCCGTGACCGATCGGGGACCGTGGGTCCGCACCAGCCCCTCCGCGTCGTACTCCGCGGCGACCTCCGCGACCAGCGCCTGAAGGTCGACGACCGCGTGCTCGGGCGCCCGGTCGCGAGCCGCCGCGTCGGCGAGCAGGTCGTCGACGAGGGTGCGCATCCGGGCGGTGGCCCGTTCGATCCCCGCGATCATGGTGGTCGCGCCCGGTGGCTGCCTGTCGGGGTCGGCGCCGAGGGTGTCGTACAGCTCGGCGGTCCAGGACTCGACCACCGACAGCGGGTTGCGCAGGTCGTGCGCGGCGCGCCGCGCGAAGGTCAGCAGCTCCTGGCTCTGCTCGCGCTCCTGGGCGAGCAGGTCGGCCTGCAACGCCGCCCGTGACTGGCGCGCGGCGGCGAGGACGAGGCCGATGACGAGCGTCATCGCGATGAAGAGCTGCGCCAGCAGGATCGTCGTCCGGTCGCTGCCGTGGTTCGCGAACGGGCCGTGGTCGACGGCGGTCAGCCAGAGGATGCCGAACCCGCCGAACAGGGCGTGCGCCGCCACCACGAGGGGGCTGAACCGGCTCCCGGCCCACACGGCGACCGTCGGCAGCAGGAAGCTGACGGGGAGCTCGGTCGCGTAGTCACCCAGGAGCAGGGCGGTCGTCGCGCCGAACAGCAGCGCCAGCTCGGCCTTCCCGCTGTTGGCCCCGGCCTCCGGGCGCCCGCGGCGGACCCGGTCGACGATGAGGAGCGCGGTCGCGCTGACGGCGATCATCCCGCACACGTTCCTGCCCCACCAGACGACGACGCCCTCGACCGAGATCTCCCGGCCGGCCGCCCAGTAGCCGAGTGCCCCGAAGGCGACACCGACGAGCGAGCCGACCGTCGCCGCCAGCAGGAACCCGAACATCTCGGTCGGTGAGCTTGTCGGCGGCACCCCCTCCTGCCCGGTCTCCGGGCTCCACCGACGCACGGCGTAGACGACGGCGAGGACGGCGACCAGGTTGGACGAGGCGAGGACGAGGGTCACGTCGACATCGAGGCCGAGCACGACGGGCACCAGGAGACCGACCAGGGTGATCATCGGGATGTCGATGAGCCAGCTGCGGGTTGAGGGGCGCGTGATCAGCCACACGACGGCGAGCCCGGCTGCCGGCCACACCAGGGCCAACGGGTCGATGTCGACGACGCTGGCCCGGCCGATCGCGGCGCCGAGCAGGTACAGCACGAGGAACCCGCCCCTCGTGCCGGCCAACCTGACAGCTCGCGCCCGCATCCCCTGCCCCTGTCTCTCCCCGCTCGGAAACATAAGCCGGTCGGGCGCGCGTCGTCCGTCGTTCGGCCGACGTCGGAGCGATCGATATCCGCGGGTAGTTCGTACTGACTACCGGGGGACCGGATTCGGGCAGCGGGTGGCGCCTGCGGTAGTGTTCCACCCGCTTCGGACGGCGATCCCGGACGAAGTTTCGGGCTGTGGCGCAGCTTGGTAGCGCACTTGACTGGGGGTCAAGGGGTCGCAGGTTCAAATCCTGTCAGCCCGACCGAATGATGTCCCGCGACACCGGTGGCCGGTATCGCGGGACATCACTGCATTTCCGGTCTTCCTAGCGCCGTCCGGCGAGGAGAGTACGGCGGATCCGCGCCCGCAGGTCGACGGGTGGGACCTGGAGCTCGGCGATGCGGGCGGCCCGGCGAAGAAGCCGTTCCTCCATCACCGTCGCCAGCTCGTCGACCCACTCCGGATGAGCATGCACGAGCGGAAGGTAGGCCTGTCGCCCGATCTCGAAGACGAGGGTCTCCTCCACCGAGCGGACCGTCGCGGCGCGCGGAGCGCCGGTGAGGAACGACATCTCGCCGACCACCTCGCCCCTGTCCATCGTCTCCACCAGCCAGTCGGTCCCGTCCGGCTCGCGCCGGCGCACCTCGACCTGACCCTCGGCGATGAGGAACATCGAGGTCCCGCGGTGGCCCTGGACGACGAAGCGCTGCGTCGGGCCGAAGAAGAGGGGGCGGGCGCCCAGCGCCAGGTCGCGGACCTGGTCGTCGTTCAACATGCGGAAGATCGCGACCTCGCGCAACAGGGCCTCGATCTCCTCGGTGGTCGGGTCGTCGGTGACGACCGGCTCCGCGATCGCGAGGTCGGGTCCGAGGCCGTCCTGCCGCTGCAGCACGGCCACCCGGGCCGGATCGGCCACTCGCGCGTGCAGCAGGCTCGCGCTGAGCGGGATGCACTCGGCTCCGGCGTGGTCCATCAGCCCTTGACCGGCCGCCCAGTCGGCGACGTGGTTCATCGAGGAGCGGTACTGGTCGCACGCAGTGGGGTAGACGCCGCGGGTGCCGGGGAACCCGAACCGCCGCCACAGCACGGCGTCCCGGGCGGCTGCCGGAAGGAAACCGAGCTCGGGAAACCCGGCCGCGGTCGACTGGAGGACCGCTCGCTCGGCGTCCCGGAAGACCCGCTGCCAGGTCTCCTGCGCGTTGAACCGGTTGGGACCTGCCAGCTCGATGGCCTGCTTGAGGTCCTCGTGATGCGTGCGCAGGAACTGCAGGGTGGCCTCGCGCTTGCGCAGCAGGTTCAGTCCCGAGACCGGCCCCAGGCGCGGCGTACCGAAATGCGCGAAGCACGCGGCGCGCCTGTCCCAGACCGCCCGCCACGCGTCGGGGTCGATGCGGGCGCGGATCCCGGCAAGAGCGGTGCCGCTCTCGAGCGCGTCCCGCTCCGCGGGCTCGAGAAGATCGCCGACCTCGTCCCTGACGGCCTCGATGATCCCGATGCAGGTGAGCAGCTCGAGGTAGACGCCGACCCGCAGCAGCCAGACCGGATCGGTGAGGTGGTCCTCCTTGCCGACGATGTCGGCCTCGAGCGTGCGGGCGTAGCCGGCCACCTTCGCGCTGCCGATGAGGAGCACCGGGAACCACGGGTGATAGGCGACGCCGGGATCTGCGACCCCCGCAGCCCGCGCCTGTCGCGCCAGGTCCGGCGCCACGAGGCGCTCCGTGATCCGCTGGTAGACCGAGCCGAGGAGCCGGACGTCGCAGACGTCGAGGAACGCCGCGTCCGCCGCCAGCAGCTCGTCGTGGGCCACCGCGCGTACGTCGATCCGAGCCCGTCGCAGGAACCCGGCGGTGAAGGTGAGGTCGACCTCAGCGAAGTCCTCGTCCGGGTGCAGCACGATCCGCTGGCGAGGCGCGGGCGTCAGCGGTACCCGCGCGCGGTCCCAGCCGCGCACCGGTTGACCGTCGACGGTGACGGTGGCTTCGAGCGTGGCCGCAGCGGGCACGTCGGACGTCTCGATGAGGATGACGGCCTCGTTGGTCCGGCTCCCGTCGGTCACCAGGGCTGCGCTGTCGCTCGACCCGAGACCGGGCCAGCGGACGTCGTCAGTGGGCCGCCTGCCGGGGAGGAACGGGACGACAGCGACGTGCATGCCGTCGAGCGTGTCACTACGCTCGCCCGGTGCGCATGGAAATCGGCATCGGTCTTCCGCAGATGGCAGTCGGGTACGCCGCCACCACGACGGTCGACTGGGCCCGGCTGGCCGACGACGGCCCGTTCTCGAGCATCTCGGCGGGGGAGCGGGTGACCTTCAGCAACCCGGAGATGGTCGCCACCCTCGGCGCGGCCGCGGCCGTGACGTCGCGCATCCGGATCTTCGCCAACCTGTGGGTGCTGCCGTACCACCCGGCGGCGATGGTGGCCCAGCAGATCGGCACGCTCGACCAGCTCTCCGGCGGTCGGCTGTCGGTGGCGGTCGGCGTCGGTGGCCGGGAGCACGACTACCAAGCGGTCGGGCGACCGTTCGACGGCCGGCACGCACGCCTCGACCGGCGGGTCGCCGAGCTCAAGGACCTGCTGGCGGGACGGCCGCCGTTCGAGGGCGCTGATCCCGTCGGGCCGGCGATCACCCGCACTCCCGGCCCGGAGATCCTCGCCGGCGCCATGGGCCCGAAGTCGATGGCCCGCGCCGCCCGCTGGGCCGACGGTGTGAGCGGGTTCAGCATCGCCGGCAAGCGCAGCGAGATCGCGCGCACCAACAACCTCGCGACCGAGGCGTGGGCCGCGGCCGGCCGCGGCACCCCTCGGCTGGTGAGCGGCTGCTTCTTCGCGCTGGGAGTGGAGGATCCGCTCGCGACGCTCCGCGCCTACTGCGCGCGCTACCTCGCCTTCCTCGGGCCCGAGCTCGCCGACGCGCTCGCCGGCGAGACGACCGCCGCCTCGCCGGACGACGTGCGCCGGGCGCTCGACGACGCGGAGGCCGCCGGGTGCCACGAGTTCGTCCTGGTGCCCGCGACCACGGACCTGCGCTGCCTGGAGGCGGCCGCGGAGCTGGTCACCGTCCGCGCCTAGGCCTCCAGCCCCCGGAGCACCGGCAGGAGCCATGCCATCGCGTCGGATGCGGGCCCGGGCGCCGGTTCCAGAGCGAGCTCGGCGTAGCACTGGCGGGCGACGGCGAGCGCGTCCTCCCTCGCCCCGGAGTCCCGGAGCACCTCGACGAGGCTCTCGGTGAGCGCCCATCGGTTCCGGGCCACCGGGTGCCGGTCCAGCGCGTCCCGGAGGATCTGTAGCGCCTCCTCGTGCCGCCCGAGGGCGTTGAGCGAGCACGCGCGGTTGTTGACCAGGACCGCGATGTCGATGAAGTCGTCCGGCGCGATCTCGAGGGCGCGATCGGCGTGCCGCAGTGCCGCCTCGTCGTCCCCCATCGTGTGAGCCAGCAGGCCTTCGTTGGTGGCGGCATTGACCCGGTGCAGCGCCGAACCCGACTCCTCCGCCAACCGGGAGGCCGAGGTCACGACCGAGTGCGCCTCGGCGATTCGGTCGCGCAACCAGAAGAAGGCGGTGATCCGGCCGGCGGTCCACGCCGCGACCGCTGCCGGGCTTCCGGCCACGACGGCGTCGAGGAACCGGAGCGCGTCGTCAGGCGACCACGGGGTCAGGGCGCGGTCCCGGGACTCGACGATGTCGAGCGCGCCCGTCACCCGGCCGGCGTCGTCGGCGCCGATCTCGGGTGTCGTCGGCGTCTCCTGCAGCACCTCGAGCGCAGCAGTGTGCAGCCGCTGGCTCGTCGGGAGGTAGACCGCAACGGTGCCGAGGTCGGTCCACACCTGGCCGAGACCCGGTGTCCGGTCGCTCCAGGCGTCGAGGACCGCCTCCTCGAGGAGCAGCACCCGGTCCGCCCTCGGATCCCCGGTCCGGACCATGCTGAACTCCTTGTCCGCGTCGGCGAGTGCCGCCGCCGCGGCGTGGAGCATCGCCCGGGCGCGGGGGAGCAGGTCCTGGTCGGCGTGCAGGGCCCTGCGCGCGGCGGCGCGGATGGTGTCGAGCAGCCGGTACCGGTCGCCGTCGAGGTCGACCAGGCTCACCCTCACGAGTCCCCGCAGCAGCGCCGGCGGCGTGACGCCGCGCCGGGCGGCCACGTCCCGGAGCAGCAGGCCGGCCTCATCGGCGGTGAGCCGGGCGGGCGCCTGGGACAGCACGAGCAACGCTTCGCGGTGGGCCACGTCGAGGCGGTCCATGCTCCAGGCGACGACCGCGTCGAGGCTGGACTGGCGACCGCCCCCACGGCGGGCGAGCGTCTCGCTCCCGTCCAGGAGGAGGTCGATCAGCTGGCGGAGCGGGACCTCCCGGGCGTGGACCGCGGCGAGCTCGATCGCCAGCGGCGACCCGTCCAAGGTGGAGCACAGCTCGGCCACCATGGAGCGATCGAGGCTGTCGAATCCGCCACCGGAGGCCGACGTGTACCGGTGGGCGAAGAGCGCGCAGCGCGCGTCGTCGCCGACCAGTGCAGGGATCCTCCAGACGACCTCGCCCTCGACCTGCAACGGCTCGCGGCTGGTGGCGACGATCCGCAGACCGGCCAGCCGCGCCAGCAGCTCGGCGGCGACGTCCGCGGCGGCGTCGATGAGGTGCTCGCAGTTGTCCAGCAGCACCAGCGTCGGGCCGCGGACCGCCAGCTCCGCAACGAGCTCGTCGGTCGTGGTCGCCCGCGACCCGAGCCCGGCCGCGACCTGGCCGACCACCCGCGCCGGGTCCGAGACCGAGGCCAGCTCGACCAGCCACGCGCCGTCGTACGACCCGGCGACCTGCAGCAGCAGCTGCGAGGTGAGCCTGGTCTTGCCCATGCCGCCCGGACCGAGCACGGTCACCAGCCGGTGCGACGCGACGAGCTCGCCGAGCTCGGCGAGCTCGCGGTCCCGCCCGACGAACGAGGTGATCGGCTCGGCCACATTGGTCCGGCGGTACGGCGCTGCCCGTGGCGGTTCCGGCCCCCCGGCCACCCGGTGCAGCGGGGTCGGTCCGCGCACGTCCTTGAGGGCGTACTCGCCGACCGGGTCGCCCGCCGCGCGCACCAGGTCGCGATCGGTCAGCCCATCGACGACCGCCGGGGTGACCAGGGCCTGGCCGGCCCCTGCCGCCGAGGTGACCCGCGCGGCCACGTTCACCGGGAGGGCGATGTAGTCGCCACCGACCGGCTGCGCACGGCCTGCGTGAGCGCCCGCCCGGACCCGGAGACGCGGCTCGGGAAGCGTCGTGTCGGCCGCGGCAGCCTCGACCCTTGCCTGGATCTGGATCAGCGCGCGGAGGGCGCCGTCCTCGTCACCGAAGGCGAGGAACGCGCCGTCGCCCTCGGTCTTGACCACCACCCCGCCGTGCGCACTGGTGGCGTCTGCGATCTCGGCATGGAGGCGCTCGAGTGCCGTGACGAACGCGTCCCCGTGCTCGGCGAAGGCCAGCGTGCTCCCGACGACGTCGACGAATGCGAACGTCACCACACCGGAGGGGAGCTCCACGACCACGGTTGGCAGCATCGCACGGTCCGGACGGCCCCACGCGGGGATCGCGAAGGCGCCTATCCTGCATCGCATGGCCGGCCAGGGACTCGTGATCGGCGCGGGGGGCGTCACCGGACTGGCGTGGTCGTGCGGCACCTTGGCCGCCCTGGAGGAAGCGACGGGTTGGGACCCGCGGTCCGCGCAGGTCCTGGTCGGCACCTCGCAGGGTTCGCTGCTCGGCTGCCTGCTCGCGGCCGGGATCGGCACGGCCGACCTGGTGCGCTGGTACCGCAAGGAGCTGCCCGCCACCCACCCGCTCCGGGCGAGGTCGGAGCGCCGTCCGGCCGCGGACGGGCGCCGGGGCGTGCCGCGCCCCAGCTCACCCGCGTTGCTGGCGCGCGCCTTCGGGCCCGGCCGCATCACGCCGCTCGCCGCGCTCTCCGGGTTGCTGCCGGCCGGCACCGGTTCGCTCGACTCGTTCCTGGCACCCCTGGCCGCCGTGGCCGGCACCGACGGCTGGGTCGACCACCCGGCGACCTGGGTCGCTGCCGTCGACTACGACAGCGGACGCCGGGCCACCTTCGG
>NZ_JACEHF010000310.1 GCF_014180685.1 Nocardioides pelophilus
CGGCACGCCGTACGAGACCGCGGTCGAGGTGGCCCGGGTGGCCCGCGGCTCGGCGGACGC
This sequence comes from Nocardioides pelophilus, assembly GCF_014180685.1. Taxonomy (GTDB): domain Bacteria; phylum Actinomycetota; class Actinomycetes; order Propionibacteriales; family Nocardioidaceae; genus Nocardioides; species Nocardioides pelophilus. The sequence continues at coordinate 61 of NZ_JACEHF010000310.1, forward strand.
GCGCGCCGCCATCGCCCGGGTGGGCCGGTGGCTCGGCCGCGGCCTGGCCGTCGTCACCGGCGTCCTCGACCCGGGGACCGTCGTGCTCGGCGGCTACTTCGTCCCGTTGGGCGACCTCATCCTGGCCCCGGCCGCCACCGTGCTGGCCGACTCGCTGGCGCCCAGTGACCTGGGCGGCCCGGAGCTCAAGCTCGGGCAGCTCGGCACCGGCTCCGCCGCGACCGGAGCCGCCGAGCGGGCGCTCGAGGGCGCCTTCACCCATGGTGCCGACCTGCTCGCGTAGTCGTGCCGGCGCGCGTCTTCTAGCCGGCGAGGAGGGAGGAGGCGTCCGTCACGCCGGCCGCGAGGCTGGCGACGGGATCGACGAAGACCGGCTCCATCGCCATCTCGGCGGCGCCGAACAGCACCGAGTCCTCGCCCAGCCCGGGGAGGGTCAGCCGCACGGTGTCCTTGGCGGGTAGCAGCGCGCGTTCCGCGAGGCCGGCAGCGACCTCGCTGCGGCACAGGCGGAAGAGCGGGAGGAAGTAGCCGCCGAGGATCACGACGCTGGGGTTGAAGATGTTGACCACCGCGGCCAGCCCGCGACCGAGGTCGACCGCGATCGGCCGCAGCTCGCGGGGAGCGGTGGCCATGGCGTCGAGGATCTCGCCGAGCCGCGGCACCTGGTCGGCCGGGCAGCGCAAGGCGTCGGCGATGGCCGGCGCACCGACCACGGTCTCCCAGCACCCCCGGCTGCCGCAGTGGCAGATCAGGCCCCGGGGGTCGTGGCAGAGGTGCCCGATCTCGCCCGCGTAGCCGGCGACGCCCTCGAGCCGGTTGCCGCCGGTGATGACCCCGGCGCCGACACCGACGTTGCCGGAGAGGTAGACCAGGTCGTCGACCGCGACCGCGGCGCCGCGGCGGTGCTCGGCGAGGGCGCCGAGGTCGGCGTCGTTGCCGAGCGCGATCGGTACGTCGAGGGACAGCGCGGCCAGCACGATGGAACCGAAGGACACGTCGTGCCAGTTCAGGTTGGGGGCGTGCCTGATCAGACCGTCGCTGCGCCGGACCAGGCCGGGGACCGCGACGCCGATGCCGAGCAGTGGGGCGTTGGCCGCCGACGGCGCCACCACCTGGCGGATCAGCCCGGCGACGGTCGCACCGACCTGCCAGGCCTCGGGCTCCGGCGGGATCGGCGCCGAGGCGCGCACCCAGATCCGGCCGCCGAGACCGACCCGCGCGACCTCGGCGCGGTCCAC
>NZ_JACEHF010000311.1 GCF_014180685.1 Nocardioides pelophilus
GGGGTCTGCTGCACGGATAGGTGACATCTGATCTGCGTCGATGTGTGTCGGCGCTGGAAGGATGTGCACCGTGCCGAAGCCGTTCCCCAAGGAGTTCCGCGAGGACGTGATCCGGGTCTACCGCGATTCCGATGCCTCCATGGCCCAAGTCGCGAAGGACTTCGGGATCTCGCCGTCGTGTCTGAAGCGGTGGCTGACGATCGACGAGCGGAACTCGTCACGGCAGACCACCTCGACCGGGCCTGGCAGCGAGTCCGATGCGTTGCGTGAGGCGAACAAGCGGATCAAGCTGCTCGAGCAGGAGAACGAGGTCCTGCGCCGCGCTGCCGCTTATCTATCGCAGGCTCATCTGCCGGGAAAATGATGTACCCGCTCGTCCGCGAGCTGGCCGAGGACGGGATCCCCGTCACGGTGACGTGCCGGGTGCTCAAGATCGCTCGCCAGCCCTACTACCGCTGGCTGAGGTGCCCGATCACCGAGGCCGAGCTGACCGCGGCCTACCGCGCCAACGCCTTGTTCGACGCCCACCGCGACGACCCGGAGTTCGGTTATCGGTTCCTGGTCGATGAGGCCCGCGAAGCCGGCGAGCCGATGGCCGAGCGGACGGCCTGGCGGATCTGCTCGGAGCTGGGGTGGTGGTCCGCGTTCGGGAAGAAGCGCGGCAAGAACGGCAAGAAGCCGGGTCCGCCTGTCCACGACGACCTGTGCGCCGTGGTCGATGACAACGGCAGGGTCCGTCATGAGTTCGCAGCCGCCCGGCCGAACGAGCTGTGGCTCGCCGACATCACCGAGCACTGGACCGGGGAGGGCAAGCTGTATGTCTGCGCGATCAAGGACGTCTACTCCAACCGGATCGTCGGCTACTCGATCGACTCACGGATGAAGTCGCGGCTCGCGGTCGCGGCACTCAGCCACGCGGTCGCGCGCCGCGGTGACGTGGCCGGCTGTGTGCTGCACACCGACCGCGGGTCGCAGTTTCGAAGCCGGAAGTTCGTCCACGCAATCAACCGTCACGACATGGTCGGATCCATGGGCCGCGTCGGTGCCGCCGGCGACAACGCCGCCATGGAGTCGTTCTTCTCGCTGCTACAGAAGAACGTCCTCAACCGCCGCACCTGGAACACCCGCGAGGAGCTGCGGATCGCGATCGTCAGATGGATCGAGAGGACCTACCACCGCCGCCGCAGGCAGGCCGCTCTCGGACGGTTGACCCCCGTCGAATACGAGTTGATCATGACCCCACCCGCCACCCAGGCGGCCTAACCCCAACTGTCACCCGTTCGTGCAGCAGACCC
>NZ_JACEHF010000312.1 GCF_014180685.1 Nocardioides pelophilus
CGGCAGCGAGCGCTCCGGGCCGCTGGCGGCCTCGGCCGACCTGTTCACCGGGCGACCGTGGGCGATCTGCCGGCACGACGGTGTCGCAGCGGTCTCGGTCCGCCGGGTCGCGGCCCTGGTCGAGGTCTGCGGCGCGGTCCCGGTCCTGCTGACGCCGGCCGAGCACGACAAGGCCGTCGCGCGCACCTCGCACGTCCCGCACCTGCTGGCCTCCCTCGTCGCCGGCACCCTCGCGGGAGCGGCACCCGAGCACCTCGCGCTCACCGGCCAGGGGATCCGGGACGTGACCCGGGTCGCGGGCGGCGACCCGGCGCTCTACAGCCAGATCATCGGCGGCAACCGGGATGCCGTCGCCGGCCTGCTGCGCGAGGTCCGCGACCGGCTCGACCTGGCCCTCGAGGCCGTGGCGGACGGTGACCGGGTGGGCCTGGAGTCCCTGCTCGCACACGGGGTCGCCGGCACCCGCGCGATCCCCGGGAAGCACGGCGGACCGCTGCAGGCGGTGTCTGCCGTGCACGTCGCCGTCCCCGACCATCCGGGCGAGCTGGCCCGGCTCTTTGCCGACGTCGGCAAGAGCGGCGTCAACATCGAGGACGTCCGGATCGACCACGACCCGGGTCGCCCGGTCGGGCTGGTCGAGCTCGACGTCGCGGAGGGGCGCGCGGACAAGCTGCTCGCTGCCTTGGAATCTCGGGGTTGGGTGACTCACCGGTAGGATCGTGGCCTGTGAACGCAGGTGATCTCAGCTCGCTCGTGGTAGCCGTCGACGGTACGTCGGGCTCCGGCAAGTCGAGCACCTGCCGGGCCGTCGCCGAGCGGCTGGGTCTGCGCTACCTCGACACCGGCGCGATGTACCGCGCAGTGACCTGGTGGATGCTGCTGCACGACATCGACGTCCACGACGCCGACGCGGTGACGGCGTACGCCGGGGCCCCTCGACTGGTGTCCGGCACCGATCCTCGGCACCCCACGATCACCCTCGACGGCACCGACGTGAGCGTCGAGATCCGCAGCGACGCCGTCAACGCGGCCGTGTCGCCGGTCAGTGCGGTGCCAGCCGTCCGCGAGCGCCTGGTCGAGGAGCAGCGGTCGATCATCGCCCCTCCGGGTCGGCAGGCAGGCGGCATCGTCGTCGAGGGCCGCGACATCGGCTCGGTGGTCTGGCCGGAGGCCGGCCTCAAGGTCTACCTCACCGCCGACCCGGCTGCGCGCGCCGCGCGCCGCGCGGCGGAGGCCGGCAC
>NZ_JACEHF010000313.1 GCF_014180685.1 Nocardioides pelophilus
CCGCCACGTGGCCGCCGGAGCCGCCGAGATCGAGCACCAGCGGGTCGCGGCGCTGCTCGCGCGGGCGGTCCAGGGTGCCGACCGGGATCTGCAGCGGGCCCCGGGCCGCCGGGAGGAGCCGGTCGAGGGCGTCGGACCGGTCGAGCGGCGGGAGCCAGATCCGGTGCGCGGCGGGACCGCGACCACGCATCCGGTCGACGGCGACGTCGAGGAGCGAGCCCCGGTGGGGGCCGGTGACTGCGCCGTCCTCGCCGAGGTCTGGCTTCGGCGCCGCGGACACCTCGCGGGCGGTGAACGGCAGCACGAGCGAACGCCGGCCGGCGCCGGTTCGTCGTACCGCTCGACGGCGGGTGACCGGCCCGGACACGTACGCCGCCCGGAACCGGGTCAGCGTCGTCGGGTCGGGCCTGAGGTAGCCGAGGCCGGGGACCGGCGGCAGCTCGTAGGCGTCGGGCACGCCGAGCACGGTGCGGGACTCCTGCGCGCTGAACGTGCGCAGGCCGACCCGGTAGGAGAGGTGGGNGAGCCGGCCCTCCTCCAGCCGTTGTGAGGCGAGCAGCAGGTGCACGCCGAGCGAGCGTCCGAGCCGGCCGATCGCGACGAACAGCTCGGTGAGCTCGGGCTTCGTCGAGAGCAGCTCGGAGAACTCGTCGACCACGACCAGCAGCGACGGCAGCGCTGGCAGCGCCGGCTCCTCCGGCGACCGGGGCCGGTGGGAGGCCCGGGCCCGGGCGTAGTCGTGCACCGACGCGAGGTTGCCGGCGGCGCGGAGCAGCTCCTGGCGACGCTCCAGCTCACCGGCGAGCGCGTCCTGCATCCGGTCGACGAGAGCCAGCTCGCCGGCCAGGTTGGTGATCACCGCCGAGGTGTGCGGCAGGTCGGCCATGCCGGCGAACGTCGCGCCGCCCTTGAAGTCGACGAGCACCAGGTTGAGCGCGTCCGGCGGGTGCGTCATCGCGAGCCCGAGCACGAGGGTGCGCAGGAGCTCCGACTTGCCGCTCCCCGTCGCGCCGACGACGAGGCCGTGCGGCCCCATGCCCTGCTGGGCGGACTCCTTGAGGTCGAGGTGCACGACGCCCTCGCTGCCGACGCCGATCGGGACCCGGAGCCGCTCCCGCGGTGCCCGGGGTCGCCACCAGACGGCCGGGTCGAAGGCGTCGATGCCGAGCAGGTCGCCCAGGTCGGACGGACCCGCCGGCTCGACGGCTGCCGGCGGCCG